>JAJYCQ010000009.1 GCA_021778315.1 Acidobacteriota bacterium
AGAGGTGGGTTGCGGAGTTGACGAGCCACGTGGCGTGGAGGCCGAGGGTGACGCGGAGGAAGGTTCCCCAGAGCATCATGCCGATGGCTCCGACGACGCGGTGGCCGGGCGAGAGAGCAGCTCCGATGGCAAGCTGCGCGAGGCCGGTGACGACGAGCGGAACGTAGTGGTACTTCGAGAGCCAGACGTGGACGCGATCGCGCGAGAGGTCGGGAGCGTAGCGGCCGAGGAGAGCGGTCTCCGAGTGAAGAGCGCGACCGGAGAGAATCCAGCCGGCGTGAGCCCACCAGGTTCCATCGTGCGGGGTGTGGGGATCGCCTTCCTGGTCGGAGTTCTGATGATGGACGCGATGCGTGGCGACCCAGAAGATGGGTCCACCTTCGAGGGCGAGGCAGCCGCAGGCGGTGACGAAGTACTCCAGCCACTTGGGAACGCGATAGCCGCGGTGGGTGAGCAGGCGGTGATAGGCCATGCCGATGCCGACGTTGATCGCGAAGAAGTACATGATGAAGAAGGCGCCAACGTTTTTGAAGGACCAGAAGATGGGGAGGAAGGCAGCGATGGCACCAACGTGGAAGAGGCCCATGGCGATGGTGGTGATCCAGTTGATGCGGCCCTGCTGGTGCTCGCGGCCCATGCGCAGGTCCTGCTTGATCTTCTGCGTGACCTGATGGACGGCGGTGAGGGGGCGGGCTGCGGTGGTGGCGCCGGATTGGACTTCAGGGAGAACTGTATTCATCGTGTGCTCAATTCCTAGTAGTACTGTGGATGTCTACTAGTACTGACGATACCGGGAGGACGACGCGACGTGTGTAAGACTTTTGTAACGGGTGAGTCAATGAAATCTACGGGGATTAATGCGGGGTCGAGTGTGAGGACGATCTCTTGCTGCGTGGCGCTGATGATGGCTTCGGCTGGAGTGCTGGCGGGGGCGGCGGTGGGGCAGACAGGCGCTGCGACGGGTGCGGCCACGGGCGTGAAGACGGGTGCGAAGAAGGTGGTGAATCTGCCGACGAGCAAGCAGTTGCTGCTGCCGGTTCCGGGAGATCCGCAGAGGCTGAACAGCTTGCCGATGACGCTGGTGACGTCTCCGCACCGGCGATGGGTGGTGTCGCTGAATGCGGGGTATGGGACGTATGAGTCGGGGTATGCGCAGTCGTTGGCGGTGATCGATACGCGGACGGGTGAGATGCGTGATTTTCCGGACGCGAGGGTGGGACTGGAGGCAGCGCAGACGTTTTTTTCGGGGCTGGCGTTTAGTGGAGACGGGACGAAGGTGTATGCGAGTCTGGCGTCGTCGAGTGACCCGGTGGGGGATGGTGCGAAGAAGACGGGCAATGGGATTGTGGTGTACGGGTTTGCAGATGGGGTGTTGACGCCGCAGAGCTTTTTCAAGCTGCCGATGGTGACGCTGGCGACGGGGCGGCATACGGCGTATGTTCCGGAGGGCGATGCGACTGGTGCCGGAACAATGGGGGTGCCTTATCCGGCGGCGATTGCGGTGGTGCCGGGGGCGAAGGAGCGGTTGCTGGTTGCGGAAAATCTGTCGGATGCGGTGGTGCTGATGGACGCGGCGACGGGAGAGGTTGAGCGCAGCTTTGATGTGAGTGAGAGCGAGGATGTGCCGTCGACGTATCCGATTGCGGTTGCGGTGACGAAGGATGGGAAGCGCGCGTTTGTGGCGTTGTGGAATGCGAGCGAGGTGGTGGAGTTGGACCTGGCGAGCGGTACGGTGGTGCGGAGGGTGGCGCTGCTGAAGCCTCGGGTGGCGACGGCGGCGGGGACGCATCCGTGTGCGCTGCTGCTGGATGAACATGCTGGAACACTGTATGTGGCGCTGTCGAATCGGGATGCTGTGGCGTCGGTTGCGATTGGGAGAGCGGAGGCTCCGGTGCTGGCGGTGCGAGGGTACTTCGATACGCGGCTGCCGGGACAGAGCTACTTTGGCGCAGAGCCGGTGGCGCTGGCGAGGAGCGTGGATGGGGCGAGGGTGTATGCGGCGAATATGGGGTCGGATGCAGTGGCGGTGTTGGATCCTCATGCAGTGCGGAGGGTGCGGAATGGGAAGGGAATGGCGGAGCCGGTGGGGTTTGTGCCGACGGAGTTGATGCCGGTGGCGCTGGTGGAGAGTGGCGGGAAGCTGTATGTGGCGACGGACAAGGGCAAGGGCGCGGGACGGAATAACTTTGCGCAACGGGTGGCGGGAAGGGAATCGCGGGGAGGGACGTCGACGTATATTGGCACGCTGCTGTATGGGTCGGTGGCGGCGCTGGATGAGGGTGCGATGGAGGATGGGCTGAAGGCTTCGACGGAGGAGGTGCTGGTGTCGAACCGGATGAGGGCGGCGAGGGAGACGATTCAATTTGCGAAGACGGGGGCTAGCCCGATCAAGGCACCCGAGGGATCACCGATCAAGGCACCCGAGGGATCACCGATCAAGCATGTGATCTACATCATCAAGGAGAACCGGACGTACGATCAGGTGCTGGGGGATTTGAGCAAGGATGGGAAGCGGGTGGGCAATGGCGATCCTTCGCTGACGATGTATGGGGCTGGGGTGACTCCGAATCAACATGCGCTGGCGCTGCAGTTTGGGGTGCTGGATAACTTTTATGACTCGGCTGAGGTGTCGGGTGATGGGCACGTGTGGTCGAATGCGGGGATTGGCACGGACTACCTGGAGGACACGTGGCAGCAGAATTATCGGGGGAGACAACGCACGTACGACTATGAGGGGATGGTCGCGGATGGGTATCCTCTGCTGCAGCATATTCCGGATGTGGTGGAGCCGAACAGCGGCTACATCTGGACGGATATGGTGGCGCATGGGAAGACGGTGTATCACTTTGCGGAGTATGTGTCTTCGATCTTCTGTGGGGAGAAGGCGGCGAAGAAGATGGAGGTGAATCCGCAACTGGGTCCGACGTCTGGCGGTGTGATGGAGTGTGTGCCTCCGACGATCAAGCCGGGCGACGCGATGCCGGAGGAGTGGGGCGGAGGGAAGAATCTTTGGCCGTGGGCGATTCCCCGGCTGGCAGGAAATATTGCGACGAAGCCGGAACTGGTGGGGCACTTTGCGCCGGAGTCTCCGGACTTTAATTTGATGATTCCGGACCAGGTCCGGGTGAATGTGTTCCTGCGGCATCTGGCGCAGTGGGAGAAGGATCGTGCGGCGGGGAAGGACACGATGCCGAACTTTATTCAGCTTCGTTTGCCGAATGATCATACGGCGGGGACGAGGCCGGGTGGGCCTTCGCCGAAGTCTTCGGTGGCGGATAATGACCTGGCGATCGGGAGAGCGGTGGAGGCGATTTCGCACTCGGCTTACTGGGACGACACGGCGTTTTTTATTCTTGAGGACGATGCGCAGAATGGGGCGGACCATGTGGATGCGCACCGGTCGCTGGGGATTGTGGTGAGCAAGTATGCACCGCATCCGAAGGCGGGGAAGGCGGCGTTTGTGGATAGCCGGTTCTACTCGACGGTGAGTATGCTGCGGACGATGGAGACGCTGCTGGGTGTTCCTCCGATGAATAATAACGACGCGTTTGCTTCGCTGATATCGACTCTGTTTACGGGGCCCGGAGACCAGCCGGCGTTTGTGGCGGATGTGTCGAATCGTGAGAATGGATTGATTTATACGGCGAATAAGGCGACGGCTCCGGGGGCCGCGGAGTCGATGAAGATGGACTTCCGGCATGCGGACCGGGCGGACTCGGGGAAGCTGAATTTGATTCTGTGGCAGGATGCGATGGGGTCGAAGACGGTGCCCGCGATGCTGCTGGAGAAGCATGCCAAGAAGAAGGACGACGACTAGGGTCCTACGCGGACGGCGAGGGTTAGGGTATGGGCGGACTGGCGGTTCGGGAGTGGCCGCGCGGAACCTGTCCATGCTGCATGAAGTCGCGTTGTGCGCGGGGTGTCCGGCTGCTATGAGGCGGGGGTGAAGCCCATGGCGGCGGCGGGGACGGGCTCATCGTCGGAGACTTCGCTGGCGATGTTCAGCAGCAGATCGTCATCTTGCATGGAGAGGGCTGAGGGCTTTTGCTTGAGGCCGAAGAGGCCGATGACGACGAGCGAGAGGATGATGGGCTCGATGGGCTGGCGGTAGTCCATCAAGGGGTGCGAGATGTAGTAGGCGATGGGGAAGAGGGCGATGGCGATGACGTAGGGGAGAGCGGCGGTGCGGTCGGTGCGCCACCAGCGGCGCAGGCCGATGAGCATGAAGAGGGTGAGGGTGGAGCAGAAGAAGACGTTGGGGAGTTGGAATGGCTCGGACTTGACATAGTCGGGAGCGAGGCTCCAGAAGCCGGTCCAGTAGGCGGCGATGCGGCGGAGGGTGAGGCCGATGAAGAAGAGCTTGTGGTCGGTGAGGAACTGCGTGGCGAGGACGTGCTTCTGGGCGAAGTAGCGGACTTCGCCGGAGGCTATGTAGTCCCGCATCTCGGCGGGGTTGCTGGCGGGGTGCGCCCAGGCGAGGGTGGGGTTGGAGGTGTCACCGTTGTTGGCAGACCAGAACTCGTCCCAGAAATCGTCGCGGACGGGGCAGATGACGTGGAGTGTGCGGTAGTTGCGGGCGGTCCAGGGAGCCATGACGGCGAAGATTCCGAGGACGGCGAGAAGGCCGCTGCGGAGCCACGGGCCGCCGTTCTGGCGGAGCTTCCAGAGAGCGATCAGGAGCAGAAAGGGGAAGAGCGAGAGCAGCGAGGGATTGGAGAGGACGGTGAGACCGTAGAGCAGGCCGAAGGCGAGCCAGGCGATGCGGCGGGTGCGGAGGAGATGGAGTCTCTGCACGGCCCAGAAGCAGGTGGCGAAGAGGAGGGCGGTGAGGGAGTAGTCCCATACGCGACCTGCGGAGAAGTAGATGGCGAAGGGATAGACGGCCCAGCCGAGGGCGGCGATGCGTGCGATGCGGAGGGTCGCGGCGCTGCGCAGGGTGAAGTAGATGGGGATGCAGGTGAGCGCGGAGAAGAGGCTGTTGAGCGAGAGGATGACGACGGCGGAGGCGGCGGTGTAGAGGCCGAAGATGCGGAAGACGAGGGAGAGGAGAAAGGGATAGAGCGGGGGGATGTCTGCGGTGGGGCCGGTGAGGGGAAGGAAGGGTGAGGAGAAGCCTCGGCCGAGGGCGAGGCTTCGGGCGGTCCAGCCCATCTCAAAGCCGAATTCGCCGTGGTCGAGGGTGGGTGCGGAGACGTCGCGGAAGACGAAGGCGACGATGACCAGACGGATGGCGAGGGCGAAGAGGACGGTGGCTGCGAGGAAGAGGGTGGGCGATTGGAGCCAGGCGGTTGCAGACCGAATTTTGAAGTTGGTGGTGCTGCTCGTTGAGCTTATGGGAAGGGTCGCGGTGGACCGGTGCAGGGTTTGAGCAGCTTTGAATCGTGACATCAGGCTTCGGTGTGTCTACCTCTAGAGGTTAGACGGGAGATTTTGAAGTACGTGTCACTGTATACAGAATTAGCTTGAAAGAGCAATGAAGGGTGGGGAATCGAGGTTGAGTCAGCGGAGGAAGACGCTGAGTTCGGCGGCGGCGGCGCGGAGGGGAGGGAGAAAGCGGGTCTGCATGTCGAGCATGGGCATGCGGGGAGCGTGGCCGCTGAGGTTGACGACGGCGACGACCCGGCCATTGCCGGCGTAGACGGGGACGGCGATGGAGCGGAGGCCGATCTCATACTCCTGATCGCAGAGGGCGTAGCCGTTGCGGCGGACGTTGCGGAGGGCGAGGCGGAGCTTGTCGACGGAGTTGATGGTGCGGGCGGTGTATTGGGTGAGAATGACGCGGGAGAGGTAGGCTTCGAGCTGATCCTGCGGGAGATAGGCGAGGAGGACGCGGCCCATGCTGGTGCAGAAGGCGGGGAGACGCGAGCCGATGTGGAGGTCGACGGACATGACGCGTGTGACGGTGGTGCGGGCGATGTAGACGATGTTGTCGCCGTCGAGGGTGGCGACGGAGAAGCTTTCGCCGTAGATGGCGGACATTCGCTCGAGGATGGGCTGGGCGGCGTTGGCGAGGGTGCTGGAGGCGGTGTAGGTGTTGGCGAGAGTGAGCATCTTGGGGCGGAGGGAGTAGCGCTGGGACTCGTCTGCACCTGCGAAGCCGAGCTTGACGAGGGTGTAGAGGCAGCGGCGGACGGCGGCGCGGGAGAGGCCGGTGCGGAGGGAGAGCTGCGAGATGGTCATCTGCGGCGATTGAGGCGTGAAGGCTTCGATGACGACGAGGCCGCGGGCGAGGGAGGCCATGAAGTTGGGGTCGCCGGTGTAGGCGTCGAGCGCAGTGCCGGGGAGCGGCTTGGCGGGTGCGGGGTGCTTGGCTGCGGAAGGAGTGGTGAGGGTTGCGGCGGGTGACAATCGATGCCTCCAGGGGCGGCTTGTTCGATGGGAGTGCGATTGCCGCGCTGTATCTACGATAAACGCACAGTGGGGGAAAGCGCAACAATCTTAGGGGCTAGAGGGAGAATTTTGAGATGGTGTGGTGGGGAGAGCGGTCGTTTGTTGCCGCGGACGATAATCCACGCACCACCCCAGCGGACAAAAGAACGTCCGCCGGGGACCCTGGCCTGCCTGACGATAAACCTGTCAGGCGAGGATGGGGCACTCGTCATTATTGGTTCGGAGTTATTTGTGGTTGCGGTAGAGGTTGATTAGGTTGGTGGTGGAGGTGTCGTGGCCCTTTGTGGTGTCGGTGGGGGATTCCAGTTCGCCGAGGATCTTGGTGGCGAGGACTTTGCCTAGTTCGACTCCCCATTGGTCGAAGGAGTCGATGGACCAGATGACTCCTTGCGTGAAGACAGCGTGCTCGTAGAGAGCGATGAGGGAGCCGAGGATGTGGGGTGTGAGGTGCTCGGCGAGGATCGTGTTGCTGGGGCGATTGCCCTCGAAGACTTTGTGGGGGACGAGGGCTTCGGGGACTCCTTCGGCGCGGACCTCTTCGGCGGTCTTGCCGAAGGCGAGGGCTTCGGCCTGGGCGAAGACGTTGGCCATCAGCATGTCGTGATGACGGCCGAGGGGGTTGAGGGTTTTGTAGAAACCGATGAAGTCACAGGGGATGAGGCGGGTGCCCTGGTGGATGAGCTGGTAGAAGGAGTGCTGGCCGTTGGTACCGGGCTCGCCCCAGTAGATGGGGCCGGTTTGGGTGTCTACGTGGGTGCCGTCGAGGGTGACGTGCTTGCCGTTGGACTCCATGGTGAGCTGCTGGAGGTAGGCGGGGAAGCGCTTGAGGTATTGCTCGTAGGGGAGAATAGCGACGGTCTGGGCGTCGAAGAAGTCGGTGTACCAGACGGTGAGGAGGCCGAGCAGCGCGGGGAGATTTTGCTCGAGGGGAGTGGTGCGGAAGTGGACGTCCATGGCGTGGAAGCCGGCGAGCATCTGGCGGAAGTTGTCAGGGCCGATGGCGATCATGGTGGAGAGGCCGATGGCGGAGTCCATGGAGTAGCGGCCGCCGACCCAATCCCAGAAGCCGAACATGTTGGCGGTGTCGATGCCGAATTTGGAGACGGCTTCGGCGTTGGTGGAGATGGCGGCGAAGTGGTTGGCGATGGCCTCGGTGTGCTGGAGTTTGGCGAGGGCCCAGACTCGCGCGCTGTGGGCGTTCGTCATGGTCTCGAGGGTGGTGAAGGTCTTGGAGGCGACGAGGAAGAGCGTCTCTTCGGGATCGAGGTCGCGGACGGCTTCGGCGAAGTCGGTGCCGTCTACGTTGGAGACGAAGCGGAAGGTGAGGTCACGGTGGGTGTAGTGGCGGAGGGCCTCGTAGGCCATGACGGGGCCGAGGTCGGAGCCTCCGATGCCGATGTTGACGATGTTTTTGATGGGCTTGCCGGTGTAGCCGAGCCAGTTGCCGGAGCGGATTTTGTCGGCGAAGGCGGACATCTTGTCGAGGACTTCGTGGACGGCGGGGACTACGTCTTCTCCGTCGACGAAGATCTGTTCGGATTTGGGGGCGCGGAGGGCTATGTGGAGGACGGCGCGGTTCTCGGTGGTGTTGATTTTCTGGCCGGTGAACATGGCTTCGGTGTGTTGCTTGAGGCCGGACTGTTTGGCGAGGTCGAGGAGGAGTTTAAGGGTGTCGTCGGTGATGCGATTTTTGGAGTAATCGAGGAAGAGGCCGCAGGCTTCGGCGGTGAAGCGGGTGCCGCGGGAGGGGTCGGATTGGAAGAGGTCGCGGAGGTGTTGGGGGCGGATGGTATCGGCGTGCTGCTGAAGGGCGATCCAGGCTGGGCGGGAGGCCAGCGGGGCGATGCGGTCGGTCATTTCGATCTCTCCTGTGGGCGAGGGCCGGGCACGCGGGAATGCGGCGTGCGGCGCGGAGCTCGCTGGAGATATTAGAGCATTGTCGAGGGAGGTGAGAACAGGCGGCGGGGAGAGAGGAATATGGGGGGGCGCGGCGCTGCGCAAAAGGCTGCGCGGGTTTGGTGGAGAGAAGTGATGTTGCAGAGTTTTGAGAGGGGGTGTGGAGAGGGGCGGGTGTCGTAGGATGAAGGCACTGCTCATGGAGATAACGACGAAAAAACTGGTGCTGCTGCCCGGGATGGATGGGAGTGTGGAGTTGTTGCGGGGGTTCGCGGAGGCCCTGCCCGAGGGGCTGGAGGCGGAGACGCTGTGGTATCCGCAGGACCGGTGGATGGACCTTCGGGATCTGGCGGGAACGCTGCGGGGAGCGCTGCCGGTGGAGGAGCCGTTTGTGCTGGTGGCGGAGTCGTTTGGGGTTCCGCTGGCGATTTTGATTGCGGCGCTGGATCCTCCGAATTTGAAGGGGGTGGTGGCGTGCGCGGGGTTTGTGCGGAGTCCGCTGCGGGGATGGAAGAGGGAACTGGTGTGGGAGCTGGCACCGCTGCTGTCGCATGTGACGATGCCGGGGTTTGTGGCGAGGTATTGGATGGTGGGGGATGAGGTTCCGAGGGCGATGGTGGAGTCGGTGACGGGGGCGGTGTCGTGGGTGACGCCGAAGGTGCTGGCGGAACGGGTTCGCGAGGCTCTGAATGTGGATGTGCGGGGAGAGCTGGCGCAGGTGAAGGTTCCGATGCTTTATGTGCAGCCGACACGGGACCGGCTGGTGGATGCGGCGTGCGCGGAGGAGTTGATGACGGTGAGGCAGGGGAGGCTGGTGAGGATCGATGGGCCGCACCTGTTGATGCAGGCGAAGCCGGTGCTGTGCGCGGAGGCGGTGGCGGAATTTGTGGGGGAACTGGTGTGGGAGGTGGAGAAAGAGGGGCGTGGCGTTGCGCTGTAAGGTGCGGCGTGGGTGGTGGGCGAGACAGGGATCGAACCTGTAACCCCGGACTTAGAAGGTCCGTGCTCTATCCAATTGAGCTACTCGCCCCGGTGGAGCTACTCGTCGGGAGGAGAGATCTGCCCGAGGTGGCGGACGCGCAGGGGATAGGCATCCGTTGAATCGATTGTAGCGGAGCCGCGGGCCGGTTCGAGGTCTTTGCCGCGGAGGAGAGCGGTGATGTCATCCATGGCTAACTCCCAGCGGCGGTGGGCGATCTCGGGCTCGGGGCCGAGGGCGGTGACGTAGAGGGTGAAGGCGAAACCTTCGAGGGGGCCGTTGAGGTCGAGGAGAGCGGGGCGGAGGACGCACTGGAGCGAGGCTTCGGGATGCTGGAGGCGCTGGGCGCGGCGCATGATGCGGTCGAGGCGGTCCTGCTGCTGGTGGGCGGAGGCGAAGACGGAGCGCTCGCGCCAGAGGAGATCGATGTAGCTGGCGTAGCCGAAGAGGGTGTCTTCGTCGGAGAGCATGAGCTCGAGGCGAAGGGCTTCGAGGGCGTCGGCGTGATCGGTGCCGGGGAGGGTCCAGGTGTCGCACTTGGCGGTGAGGAAGGGGGAGCGGGTGGCGTTGAGGGAGCGGAGGGCGCGGGCGAGGGTGGGGTTGTGCTCGATCTCGGGGATGTCGGCGATGTCGTAGGGGTTGGCGCGGAGATCGACGAAGTGCGCTCCGGAGGCAGGGTCGGAGGGGTTCTCAGACCAGGGGACGATTAGTGTTGGTGCATCGTGCGAACACTCGGCGGTCCATTCAGAGAGCATGAATGTTTAGGATACGTCAGGCGTGGGAGAGGACGAAGCGGAGGGCGGTTTGTTCGGCCCAGTAGCCGTCGTCGTGGATTGCTGGGTTGGGTGAGGCGAGGAAGGCGCAGTGGCCGCCGTGTTCGGTTTCGAGGAGGGTGATGTGGGGGTTGGCGGAGATCTTGTTGCGGGTCTCTTCGGTGAAGCGGATGAAGGGGTCGTCGGCGGCGTGGAGGATGAGGGTGGGGAGGGCGATGCGGTCGAGGACGCGGGCGGCGGCGGCGCGGAAGTAGTAGTCATCGGCGGAGCGGAAGCCGGAGTAGAGGGCGGTGATGCGGTCGTCGAACTGGCGGAGCGTGGTGATGTTGAAGGCTCGCTGGGGATCAAAGGCGCGGGGAAAGAGCGTGGCCTTGCGACGGAAGCGCTTGAGGAGGGCGCGGAGGAATTTGCGCTCGTAGATGCGGTTGTGGGGCTCGTGGAGAGCGTCGGCGGAGGCGGCTAGATCGACGGCGGGGGAGACTCCGACGACGGAGTGGAGCTGCGGGGGAGCGGCGTGGCCTAGGTCTCCGGCGAGCTTGAGGACGAGGTTGCCGCCCATGGAGTAGCCAATGAGGGCGACGGATTGGAGGTGTTCCGTGGCGATGAAGTGGCGGAGGACGTTGTCGACGTCGGAGGAGAGGCCGGAGTGGTAGAGGGTGGGGGAGAGGCGGGCCATGTCGCGGCTGGTTTGGCCGGCGGAGTTGCGGCCTCTGTGGCTGCGGCCTCCGCAGTTGCGCATGTTCATGCGGATGACGTTGCAGCCGGCGAGCCAGAGCTTGTTGGCGTTGCCGATGACGTACTGGGATTGGGAGGAGCCCTCGAGGCCGTGGAGGATGATGGCGGAGGGGCGCGAGCCGCGGTCGGGGAGAGGCTGCCAGTGGCACTCGCAGAGGACCTGGGTGGCGATCTGCGAGGAGCGCGCGGGGGAAACTTCGACGAGCTCCGAGGTGGGAGCGGGGAGGGCGTTGTGGCGGGGGAGGAAGTTGCCGAGGATGGTTTGGAGATGCGCGTTTGTGAGCCAGGGGCGTGGGTGGAAGCGCGGGTAGCCGTCGGGCCAGGTGGTCTGCGGATCAAGCTGCGCGGGAGCGAAGGAGGACATTAGCGGGCTCCTGCTTTGGGCTTGGCTGCTGGCTTGGATTTGGCTACGGATTTTGGCTTGGAGGTGGGCTTGGATTTCGATGCGATGGAGAGGAGAGCGGCGGCGTTGAGGGCTCCGGTGGGTTCGTCCTCGTGCTTGAAGTAGATGTAGAGCTCGTTGGTGGCGGCGAGTTTGGTGAAGCGACTGGCGAAGGCGGAGAGCTCGGCTGGGGTGTAGCCTCCGTCGCGGCGGAGGCGGTAGCAGCGGAAGCTGGCGGTGGCGATGTCGGGGGTGGCGAGGTCGTCGCTTTCGGCGATGCAGAGGGCGGCGTTGTGGTGGCGGAGGACGTCGTAGGTGGCGTCGGTAAACCAACTGGGATGGCGGAATTCGAAGGCGATCTGGAGATGGGGGTTAGAGGTGAAGGAGGGGAGGTAAAGGAAGTCTGAGAGGCGTGCGGGGTCAGCTGCGAAGTTGGGAGGGAGTTGGAAGAGGAGCGGGCCGAGCTTGGCGGCGGCGTGCGCGGGGGAGATGGCGGCGAGAAACTCGGCTAGTGTAGTCGCGCTTTCGCGCAGGCGCTGGAAGTGGGTGATGCGCTGGGGGGCTTTGAAGCTGAAGTGGAAGTGGGGAGGTGCGGCGTCGAGCCAGCCCTGGAGTTGGGCGGGCGTGGGGAGGGTGCGGAAGGTGTAGTTGACCTCGACGGAGGTGAGATGGGTGGCGTAGTAGTGCAGGAAGGAGCTGGCGGGGACGTCGGCTGGATAGAAGCCGGGCTTCCAGGTGGGATAGGCCCAGCCGGAGGTTCCGATAAATAGATTGCGTGGGGGAGGTGCGATGAAAGATGGGGCAGCGGCGATGGTCTTGAGAGCGCGCGGCAAACTGGACTCGCTGTGCAATCGTGTGGCGTTGCGCGCGATGGAGTAGCGGCGCGTGGGGGGTGCGATTGCAGGAAAAAGATTGGGGCGGCTAGTGGGGGTCGAACCCACGACATCCGCTGCCACAGAGCGGCGTTCTGCCACTGAACTATAGCCGCCGTATCAGATTTGATTGTAGCATCCAACGCAGTAGATGCGAAGAGGAGAGTGCTCGATGGCGGTGAAAGCAGGGGAACCAGAGATTTTGCGGCCGGGAAGCAGGGGCGATGGCGTGCGTCCTCGGATGGGTGGAGGGGGCGGAGCGTTTCGCGATGAGAATCTGGATATGCTGTCGCGGGTGCTGGATACGTGGTTTCGCGTTCCGGGAACGAGCATTCGATTTGGGCTGGATGGGATAGTCGGGTTTGTTCCGGGGATCGGGGATGTGCTGGGGGGACTGGCTAGCTGCATTATCGTGCTGGCTGCGTATTTTCGCGGGGTTGCGATGATTACGATTGCGCGGATGGTAGCGAATCTGGCGATCGAGGTGGGGGTGGGATTGGTTCCGGTGCTGGGGAATTTATTTGATATTGGGTGGAGAGCGAACCGGAGAAATTATCATCTGTTGGAGCGAAGCCTGGCGGCGCCGAGGAGGGACACGGCTCGCGACTGGTTGTTTATGGGGCTGCTGGGATTAGGGCTGCTGGCGCTGGCGATGCTGCCGTTCCTGTTGCTGCTGTGGATCGGGGGATCGTTATTACACTCATTGCACGCGCCGGGATGGCGATGAATTGGTATCATAGGGATGTCGGGGCGTAGCGCAGCCTGGTAGCGCATCTGCTTTGGGAGCAGAGGGTCGGGAGTTCGAATCTCTCCGCCCCGACCATTAAATCAATCATTGAATCTGAGGGCGCGGTGGGGCGCTGGAGAAGCGTGGTTAGCGTGGGGAACTTGCGTGGGTTCGCAGCGGTTCGCTGGATGGTGGCGTGATTCGGGGCCGGTGGTCTCGGTTTTTGAAACGTCATTGTGATGTAACTGCTGCATACTGACGTTATGGCTCGAGCTTTTCGTTGGTTTGTGATGATGTCGATGGGGCTTATGGCTTGCGTCGATTGTTCGGTTGCGCAGGTTCCTCACAAGCGGCCGAATGCCGGGATGGCGCATGCGGAGGCGGTGCAGAATTCCGCGCTGCAGCAGGTGAGCGCGCGCCTTCCGAATGGTCGAGAGATCCATCCTGCGGGCAACTGGATTCCGGTTGCTCCGTATCCGTTTGCGATTGCGCTGTCTCCGGATGGGGGTGAGGCGGCGGTGCCGTCGATTGGGTTTCCATTTGCGCTGAACATCATTACGGCTCCGCAAACGGGGGCGGCGACTGTGCGGCGATTGCCAGCGAGTGAGGCCAATGATCCGGCGGTTGAGGTGCATGCGGGTGTGGCGTATTCACCGGATGGATCGCTGCTGTGGGTAGCGACGGGCGACTCTGGAAAACTGATCGCATATCGAGTGGACGCGTTGAATCGTGTTGCAGAGAGCGGGCAGGCGAAGGGTTTGCCGGCGAAGCAGACTGAGATTTCGCTGGATGGGATGACGGCGGGGAAGGACTATGAGCAGAGCTTTGCAGCGACGCTGATTCTTTCCTCCGATGGAAAGACGATGTACGCTCTGGACCAGGCGAACTGGCGCGTGGTGATTGTCGATGTTGCGAGCGGGAAGCGCCTGGCGTCGATCGCTACGGGAAGCTATCCGTTCGGGCTGGCGCTGTCTCCTGATGGACGACGGCTGTATGTGACGAATACGGGATTGTTTGAGTACACGATTCTTCCTGACATCAAAGCGGAGGCGGGCGATCAGGATCAGAGGATGGCGAAGGGGCTGCGTTTTCCTCCGTTTGGATATCCGTCGAAGGAGGCACGCGAGGGTGCGGTGGCGGAAGGGAAGACGGTGGCGGGGTTGGGTGATGAGAATAGTGTTCGCGGAAGTTCGGTGTGGACCTATGACGTAGGCGATGCTGCTCATCCTGCGATAACGGCGAAGCTGAGGCTGGGCAGTCGCATCTCGGATGGAGTGAATGAGACGGTGGGCGGAGCTGCTCCTACGGGGGTTGTCGCGGATGATGAGGGAGTGTACGTGTCGCTGGCGCATGAAGACGCGGTGGTGAAGATCAATGCAGAGGGTACTCGGGTGATGGCCCAGACACCGCTGACGCCGTTCACGGGAGCACGGTTCACGGACGCTCAAGGGAGGCATCTGCGCGGAGTTATGCCGAGTGGTCTGGCGGTGCGCGATCACCGACTGTATGTTGCGGAATCTGGAATTAACGCGGTTGCTGTTTTGGAGACGGGGAGCTTGTCGGTGAGGGAGCATATTCCGGTGGGATGGAATCCGTCGGCGGTGGTGGTGTCGCCGGACGGGAGCACGCTGTACGTGGTGAATACGAAGGGGAAGGGCTCGGGGCCGAATGGTGGTGCGGCGCACAATGCAGGCGCTCCGAGCTACATTGGGTCACTTGAATATGGAAGCGTCAGCGCGATCACGCTGGCTTCGCTGCCCGATGCGGCGGCGCTAACGAAGAGCGTAATCGCCGCCAACAGCGCGGCGATTGCGGCGCGCGATGCTTTGCCTCGGCTGAAGCACTGCTTCTTGATTATTCGCGAGAATCGTACCTATGACGAGGTGCTTGGAGATGTGTCTGGAGCGAATGGGGATGCTGCGCTGGCTCGGTATGGAATGGACGGCTGGGCGGAGGAGGAGCGTGCGGCGACGCATCTGAAGGTGACGCCGAACCTGCATGCGCTGGTGGGGCAGTATGCGATGAGCGACAATTTTTATGTCGATAGTGATGTGTCCGCGGATGGACATCGTTGGGTGGTGGGCATCAACCCGACACCGTTTTTTAATACAGCGTGGAGCTCGAACTATGGCGGGCGGAGGCGCGGGGATGTGCTGTCGGCTGCGCCGGGCCGGCGTGCTCCGTTCGGTGGAGCGGATTCTCCGATGCCGGAAGATGAGCCTCAGTTTGGTTCGCTGTGGGAGCACGTTGCGTACAACGGCAAGGGCATCTTCAACTATGGCGAAGGGCTGGAGTTGGAGGGCAATGATGAGATGGATGGAGCGGCGCCGGAGGGGCAGCGGCTGTATCTGAATGCTCCGTTGCCGAAGCCTGTGTTCGAGGCGAGTGATCGGCGTTATCCGACGTTCAATCTTGGCATTCCGGATCAGTTTCGAGCGTCTGAGTTTGAGCGCGACTTTCGCTTGAAGGTGGCGAATCATCGGGTTCCTGCGCTGATTGTGATTCGTCTGCCGAACGACCACACGATGGAGCCACGTCGTTCGGATGGCTATCCGTACCGGGCGTCGTATGTTGCGGACAATGATCTGGCGCTGGGTAAGATCGTGGCGTTTTTATCGAGCACGGCGATATGGAAAGACTCCGCTTTGTTTGTTACGGAGGACGATGCGCAGGGCGGTGTGGACCACGTGGATGCGCACCGCAGTATTCTGCTGATCGCGAGCCCCTGGGTGAAGCCGGGAGCGGTCTCGCACGATCACACGAGCATGGGTTCGATTACTCGCACGATCGATGAGCTGCTGGGGTTGGGGCCGATGAATCTGGAGGACGCGCTGGCTGGGGAGATCAATGGGGTGTTTGATTCCAAAGCTCACGCGGCGGTGTTTACGGTTCGTCCGTCGGACCGTCGCGTCTTCGATCCAGCGAAAGCTGCATTCGCAAGGCCGAAGACGAGGCGGGAAGCAGCCGAGCTTCGCGACATGGATGATGTCGACCAGATACGTAGCCAGATGGAGAAGTCTGCTTCGCATCTTCAGAAGCCTTAGATTCATAGATCAGGAAAACTTGCGATCCATCCTGCGGATGGGGAGGGATGGCAGCGTCGACGGAGCTGCGTCTGCTGTGGCGAGTGGTGCGTGCGCTGCACATGGATTGCAGAGACCGGAAGAAGACCACTCCATTTTTTAGAGTCTGCTCTGCGTTAACGAATCGTAAATTCTAACTACATATTCATCATGTGTTGTTACCTGAACTACTAGTTTGTAGATATTCCAGGGCACGAACGTGTAACCGCATCCGCGCTATGCAACACGCGGACATCGTCACTGTTATCTCACGGTCATCTCTGAACTTATGTGTCACTTACACAATTACAGGAGGCATTCATGAAGAAAGTATTTCCTCGAAGTCCGCATGGGTTGTATTGGCTTGCAAGCGCGATCTTGCTGATGGGGTTTGTCATGATCAGCAGCGTTGCTGGCATGGCGCAGTCCACGCAGGGTTCGATTCTAGGCACGGTCAAGGATGCGAAGTCAGCGCTGGTTCCCGGTGCAACAGTTACATTGACGAACGCCGATGAAGGGGTCGTTCGCACGACGACGACGAATGCCGCGGGCAATTACCAATTTTCGGATGTGGTGGCGGCGCACTATAACCTGTCGATTTCGGCTCCAGGTTTTGAGGAGTGGAAGATATCGGGTGCACAGCTGGCGTCGCGACAGCAGTTACGCGTGGATGCGTCGCTGGTGGTCGGTGGGGTGCAGGAATCGGTGCAGGTGTCGGGGGATAACGCGAGTGCGATCGAGACAGAGTCGGCTTCGATCAGCGCGGTGTACAGCGCTGCGGATGCGGTGAATCTTCCGACGAACTCTCGTGCCGGTTCGAATGGCACCAGTGGCCTTAGCCTGATTGGTACGCTGCCGGGTGTGCAGACTGATCAGGGCAGCTATGCGCTTCAGGGTGGACTTCCGTTCCAGACCGAGGTGCAGGTGGATGGCATTACGATCCAGAGCGCGACGGGCAACACGCCGATCCAGGATGCGCTTCCGTCTACCGATGCGATCTCGGAAATTCGCGCGGACGGTGTGTTGAATAACGCCGAGTATGGACAGCCGGGTGAGGTGACGTTTACGAGCAAGGCTGGGGGCAACAATATTCACGGGTCTGCGTACTGGTACTTTCAGAATCGCGACTTCGATGCAATCCAGTATGGAGCAGCGACGAAGCCACACAAGGTGGGTAATAGCTTTGGCGGACGGTTCTCTGGACCCGTGGTAATTCCTCATCTCTATAACGGGCACGACAAGTTTTTCTTCTATGGGGGATATGAGGGATATCGGTTTCCGCAGCAGTCTCCGAATCAGTATGTGGTGCCAACGGCGGCGATGAAGAGCGGCGACTTCACGAACTATTCGGCGGTGGGATTCAATGGTCTGACGAATCCGTTTACGGGTGGCAGCTATGGGATGGCTCTTCCAGCGAATGCGATCAACTCGGCGGCGCAGAAGTTCCTGCAATTTCTTCCGAATCCAAATCACGGGAATACCACCAGCTTTACGGATGGCCAAGCACCGAACTACTACGTGAACCAGGATTCGAGCCAGCACTCGAACCAGTTTGATATTCGGCCGGACAAATACTTTGGATCGAATCAGAAAGTTTTGCTGTGGGCTCGTTATTCCTACAAGAACTTTCCTTCCAACTCACCGGAGCCGTTGAATGTTCCTTCGGCGCAGAACACGAATGTGAACCACTCTTTAACCTCCAGCTTGAACTGGAATATCAAGCCGACGCTGATCAATGAACTGCGCTTCGGATTTACTCTCTCCACGTATGGCACGTCGAATGCGTTTGATGGAAAGGCATTCACGCAGGGACTGGGCTTGGTTGGGTTGCAGAATTTGTTCTACAACGGTATTCCGGAGATCGATTTTGCAAATCTTTCGAGCATCAACGCGGATCGTCTGACGTCGCTGACCAAGTCACAGACCTATGTGTATACGGACTCTGTAACGTGGGTGAAGGGCAATCATGCGTTCAAGTTCGGAGCGGACATTCGTAACCTGACGGCGGTCACGCCGCTGGGTTTCAATGGCTCGGATAACTATGGGACGTTCGGCTACTCGAACTCGGGTAATGCGGTGGGGCAGTACACGGGAGTTGACTTCGCGGACTTCCTGATCGGTGTGCCGAATAACACGTTCTACGATGTTGTGCAGCAGGATAACAATGGTCAATCGAAGCACTATCACTTCTTCGCGCAGGACCAGTGGAGAGCAGCTCCGCAGCTGACTATCAGCTACGGTGTTCGGTATGAGTTTCATCCGGGCTACCATGATGCGGGTGGCGACATCGGTAACTTCGATGCGAGCGTGCCGCTCTCTGGCCGCGCGATCTACCCGGATGGTAAGCAGAGTCTGCTGGCCCAGTCGTATCTTGCGAGTGCCAATGCGTGCGACTCGGATGGTGTGAATAATACGAACAGCGCCACGATCAACGGAGCGCCCTGTATGCCGGTTCAAGGCAATAGCGCAGCGGGCTTTCCTTCGTACCTGAAGACGGTTCCGCATCTTCGCTTTATGCCTCGTCTGGGTATTGCGTATCGTCCCTTCAATAACGAGAACACGGTGGTGCGTGGCGGCTACGGGATTTACAACATCACGGAGCTTGGTTCGAGCTTCTACTCGCTGACCGGAACGCTGCAGGCGCAGACGACGGCGTACATCAACACGTATGACCCGACGACGCATGCCATTGGATACCAGTGGCCGAACATCTATGCAGGTGCTGGCAATGGCGGATGCAGAACGTGCTATGGCCAGGACTACTTTGGTACGGCAAACAGCACGAACTGGAAGGATCCTTACACGGAGCAGTGGTCGCTGAGCATTGACCACGACTTTGGTCATGGGTATGCGGCGCGTGTCTCTTACATTGGTGACGAGACGCATGATCTGATCTGGGCTCCCGATGAAAATACGCTGCCGTTTTCGTCGACGGTTTCGGCTGTCAACCAGCCTTTCAGTGCACGGCGGTTTCCGAACTGGGGTCGAATCAACACGCGTGCAACGGGCGCGAACGAAAGCTACAACGCGCTGCAGGTGGACGTGAATCACCGCTTCCAGCATGGATTGGAGTTCGATACGGACTTCACGTGGGCGAAGGGGCTGGCGGATAATCAGGGTCCGAACAACACTAGCTTCGCTGGTGAGGCTGGCGGAGCAAGGGCTACGTCGATCCTGGATCGGCATGCTGACTTCGGAAACGTTGAAGGCACGCGGCGTCTGCTGTGGAACACGACCGTTCTGTATGATCTGCCGATTGGTCGCGGAAAGCAGTTTGGCAATACGATGCCGAGGGCATTGGATGCGGTTGTGGGTGGATGGCGTCTGAGCAATATCTTCACCGCGCAGACAGGGCAATTCCTCACTCCGTACTTTCCTTCGGGTGAGGGAGATCCTTCGGGCACGGGTTCCGGCTTGAACTCTACTGTTACGGGCTGGGATCCTGGTCATCGCGCACAGCATGCGGATAATGTTGTGGGCGTTAGCTGGAAGCCTTTTGGACAGAACCGGAATCACTGGGTGAATGCTGCTGCGTTTACCTGCCCTGGCCTGGCGGGATGGACTGTAGGTACGCCTTGCACGACGGGTAGCGGCGCTGGTCCTTCGCCGCTTCCGATTGGGCGGTTCGGCAACTCGCAGGTCGGCTCGATCGTTGGGCCGGGGTATGTGAATTTGAATACGGGATTGGTGAAGACGTTTACGTTGACCAGCCGATTCAAGCTGAGTGCCGAGGGTACGTTCACCAATGTGCTGAACCACGTCAACCTGAGCCAACCAAATCTCAACCTGAGTACGGTGAGTTTTGGAACGATCACCTCTGGTCTCGCACCTCGCGTGGGCCAGGTTTCGATGCGGCTCGAGTTCTAACTGGAGCCGCAAGACAATCGGCGCGGGCGAGGTTGCCCGCGCCGATGCTTTTTTAAGGCGTCACTTCGTGGCGATTCCGCAGTGAGAGATTGAATAACTTCAGATGGATTGATTGAGATCGCTGAGTACGGCCATGGCGGCGTTGCGGCCGTTGATGCCGATGACGGAGCCTCCGGGGTGGGTGGCGGCTCCGCAGAGGTAGACGCCGGGCATGGGGGTGCGGGCGGTGAGGCGGTTGGCGAACATGTGGGCGGGGAGGCAGTCGCCCTGGAAGATGTGGCCTCCGGTGAGGCCTACTTTTTGTTCGATGTCGGGTGGGCCGAGGACTTGGACGTCGATGATCGCGGTATCGATGTTGGAGCAGAAGCGGGCGAGGGATTTGATGGCGAGGCGCTGGACTTCGTCGCGGCGGGTGTCCCATGTGCCGTGCGCGAAGGTGCAAGGGACGTACTGCGCGAAGACGGACATGGTGTGGAGGCCGGGGGGCGCGATGGTGGGGTCGTGCGCGCTTTGGAAGTAGAGCTCGCACCAGAGGTGGTCGGGGAGTTCGCCGCGGCGGGAGGCGGCGAATGCGGAGCGCCATTCTTTGTGGGTGAGCGGTGCGTTGATCTGGCCGTAGTGGTGAGCTTCGTTGATTCCGGGACGTGCTGTGAAGTTGGGGAGCTCGTTGAGGAGGACGTTGAGCTTGACGGTGCAGCCTTCGATGGGTACGCGCTGGACTTGATTGCGCCAGGTTGCGTCGGCGTTGTTGCCGAGCAGGTTGAGGGTGCGGCGCGGGTCGGCGTTGGAGATGACGATGGGGGCGTGGATGCGCTCGCCGGATTCGAGGAGGACGCCTTCGCCGGGGATGATCTGGGCGATGGGAACTCCGGTGGCGATGACGGCTCCGACTTCGCGTGCGGCGTCGCAGAGATAGAAGGAGACCATGCCCATGCCGCCCTGGACGTAGCCCCACATGCCGGGCATGCCACCGAGGCGGCCCGACGCGTGGTGGAAGCGGATGGAGGCGGTGCCGGGGTCGAAGGGGCTGGCGTTGGTGCCGATGACGCCCTGGCCGAGGTAGGCGGATTGGAGGCGCTCGTCGCGAATGTAGCGGGAGACGAAGTCGGCCATGGACCAGTCGAAGAGGAGATGGCGGGCTTCGTCGTCTGTGCCGAGGCGGGAGTCGATCTCTTCGTGCGTGGGGGCCGGGTTGAGCCAGATGTCGTGCTCGTTGGCGGGGCGGAGCTTGTCGCGGAGGCGGCGGAGGACGTCGTTCATGGCGTGCCATCCGGGGACGTCGTTGGGAGAGAAGCGGCGGACTTCGGCTTCGCAGGCGGCGTCGTCATCCCAGAGCTGGATGCTGGAGCCGTCGAGGAAAGGGACGAAGAGGCCGTTGACGGCGGGGGTCCACTTGAAGCCGCGGGCGGGGAGGTTGAGCTCGGCGATGATGAGGGGATGGAGCAGGCCGGCGAGGTAGGCGCAGGGCGACATGAAGACGTTGGGGAAGGGTTCTTCGATGGTGCAGGCACCGCCGACGCGGGCGCGGGCTTCGAGGACGAGGACTCGCTTGCCTGCGCGGGCGAGATAGGCGGCGCACGCTAGGCCGTTGTGGCCGGCGCCGATGATGATTGCGTCCCATGGCTGCGCGGCTAGTTGGTGGATGGGGGCGGGGAGGCCGAGTTCGCCGAGGACTGCGGCTGTGGGGCTGGTCACGATGGAGCTCCTGCTAGGAAGGCTACGGAGACGATATTACTTGAGGGGCTGGAGGGATTGGAGGAGTGTGGGGATGAGTTCGGAGACGGTGGGGTGGATGTGCACGGCGCGCGAGATGGTGGTGTAGGGAGCTCGGGCGTACATGATGTCGAGGAGGCAGTGGATGGCTTCGTCGCAGCCTACGCCAAGGAGAGAGGCGCCGAGGATAAGGTTGGTTTCGGCGTCGACGAGGACCTTCATGAAGCCCAGGCTTTCTCCCTTCTCGAGTGCGCGGTTGACGTGGGCCATGGAGCGCGTAGCGATGAGCGTGGGCTTGCCGGAGGTGCGGGCCTGGGCTTCGGTGATGCCGATGCGCGCGAGGGGTGGGTCACAGTACATGGCGTAGCAGGGGATGCGGTCGGAGACGCGGCGGGGGTCGTTGTCGAGGAGGTTGGCGGCGACGATTTCATAGTCGTTGTAGGCGGTGTGGGTGAAGGCACCGCGGCGGTTGCAGTCGCCGAGGGCGTAGATGCCGGGGACGTTGGTGCGGAGTTGATCGTCGACGACGATGAAGCCGTGTTCGTCGGTGGCGACGTTGGCGTTGGCGAGGCCGAGGTCGTGGGTGTTGGGGGTGCGGCCTACGGCGAGCAGGACATGGGAGCCGGTGATGTTGGGCTCGGCGCTGGTGCAGTTGGTGGCTACGGTGACGCCGTCGGCGTGGGGAGCGAGGCTGATGCACTTTGCGTTGGTGCGGATGTGGATGCCCTCGGCTTCGAGGATGCCGTGGATGCAGGCGGAGACGTCTTCGTCTTCGTGGACGGCGAGGCGCGGGCTTTGCTCGATGAGGGTGACTTCGGAGCCGAAGCGGCGGTACATCTGGGCGAACTCGATGCCGATGTAGCCTCCTCCGACGATGACGAGATGGGTGGGGAGCGTGGGGAGGGAAAGGAGGGTCGTGTTGGTGAGGAAGGGGACGTCGTTTATGCCGGGGAGGTTGGGGATGGTGGCGCGGCAGCCTACGTTGAGGAAGATCTGGCGGGATTCGAGGAGGGTGTCGTTTACCCGCATGGTTGTTGGGGATTCGAAGGACGCGGCGCCTTTGAAGAGGGTGATTTTGGGGTTGTCGCGGAGGGATTTTTCGACGCCTGTGCGGGATGTTGAGACGATGGCGTCGCGGCGGGCGTGGACGGCTTTGATGTCGACTTCGATGTTGGTGTCGATGGAGACGCCGTAGTCAGCGGCGCGGCGGGCGACGTGGGCGGCGTAAGCACTGGCAATCATTGCCTTTGTGGGGGTGCAGCCGGTGTTGACGCAGGTTCCTCCGAAGAGGTGGCGCTCGACGAAAGCTACGGTTTGACCGGCGGCGGAGAGGCGGGCGGCGAGGGAGGGGCCGGCCTGGCCTGCACCGATGATGATGGCGTCGAATGAGGGCATAAGGGCATTTTCTTCCGGAAAATCTGTTATTTTGGGGCTGCAAATCGCGTGACTAAGCAACCCTACAAGTGGTAAATCGACGTCTTCAGCACGCATTCGGAGCCGTTTCAAGGGTAGAGGAGAAAGGGGGCGGTGGAGGACTTGAATTGGTCGAGGGCGGTGGTCCATGAAGTTGAGATGCTGTGCGGGTCGTCGCCGCGCTGGAGGGCTTCGAGGGTGGAGCGGCTGCCGAGGAGGCGGAGGGTTCGGTCGAGCTTGAATTGGGTGGGGTAGAGGCGGTGGAGGACGCTGATGATCTCGATGCCGAGCTCGGGGGAGTCGAGGGCGTTGCGGTCGGTGACGGCGATGTGGATGGCGGGGATGTCCTGGCCGTGGAAGGGGTAGTCGTTGACGTCGTCGGCGACGTAGGTGGTGGTGGGGGCGAAGGTGACTCCGGGGATGTGGCGGGAGGTGAGGGCGGCGGCGACGTCGGAGGCGTTGAGCCATGCGGCGGCGAAGAGTTCGAAGGGGGTGTTGGTGCCTCGGCCGACGGAGACGTTGGTGTAGTCGAGGAAGCCGAGGGCGGGGTAGAGGGTGGCGGCGGTGAGGGAGCGGAGGTTGGGGCTGGGGCTGATCCAGGGGAGGCCGGTGTCGGCGAAGTAGTAGGAGCGGTGCCAGTGCTGCATGGGGATGACGGTGAGGTGGGTGGCGAGATGCTTGGTGGCGACGATGTAGCGGCAGAGCTCGCCGAGGGTGAGGCCGTGGCGGACGGGGAGGGGCATGTAGTCGATGTAGGAGGCGAGGTCGGGGTCGGAGACGGGGCCCTGGACCTGGAGGCCGCCGAGGGGGTTGGGGCGGTCGAGGAGGATGATTTCGAGGTTGTGGTGGTATTCGGTCTGCTCGCGGGAGGCGGCTTCGAGGAAGTAGGCGGTGGCGGCTTCGTAGGTCCAGAAGCGGACTCCTGCATCCTGGAGATCGATGACTACGGCGTCGAGGTCTTTGAGTTGGGCGTGGGTAGGGCGCTTGTCGGCGTCGGTGGAGCCGAAGAGGCTGGTGACGTGGAGGTGGGTTTTGGGGTCGGTTTCGGCGGCGAAGTGCTCGGTGTCTTCGCGGCCGAAGATGCCGTGCTCGGGGGAGAAGAGGGTTGTTAGTTGTTGGTTGTTGGTTGTTAGTGCGGTGTGGAGGATGTCGATGGTGCGGTGGCCCTGGGAGTCGATGCCGGTTTGGTTGGTGAGGAGGGCGATGTGGTGGAGGTTGGCGAGGGCGGCGAAGTGGGTGGATTCGAGGACGTCGATGCCGGTTAGGGTGGGGCCCTCCGGGGCTAAAGCCCCTGCTTCTGATTGGGCGTCTACGGACGGGCTGAAGCCCGTCCCCTTCAACGCAGCTTGATGGTAGAGGTGGAGGGCCTGGGCGGTGGCGGTGGCTATTTGGCCTCGGAGGTTGCTGAGGGGTGGGTTGCCGCGGGGGTGGATGGCGTTGGCGAGGAGGATGACGTAGGTGTCGGAGTTGGGGTCCATCCAGAGGCTGGTGCCGGTGAAGCCGGTGTGGCCGAAGCTGCCGATGGGGAAGAGGAGGCCTCGGGGTTTGGAGAAGGCGGTGTCGATGTCCCAGCCGAGGCCGTGGATGTCGTGGCCCTTGATGGCGGGGTAGTGGGGGGCGAGGCCGGGGGCGGCTGGCTTGTCTCCTGCGGTGATGGCGGACTGCTGGGCGGCGTTGGCGGTGGAGAGTTCCGTGGAAGCCCACATCTCAGAATCGAGATGTGGGGCACCCAGCGTTGTGGGTGGTTGAGGGGAGGTCATTAGCTGGAGGGTGGATTGTTTGAGGGGGAAGGGGCCGGTGTTGTGGAGGAGTTTTTCGAGGAGGGCGGAGGCGAAGAGGGAGACGTCGTGGGCGGTGGAGAAGACTCCGGCGTGGCCGGCGACGCCGCCCATGCGGCGGGTGGTGGGGTCGTGGACCGTGCCGCGCGTGAGGAGGTCGAAGTGCGGGTTGGTGGTGGCGTTACCCTCGTCGTCGTGGGTGGTGGGGGCGATGCGGGGGAGGAGTGAGGTGGACCAGTCGGCGGGTGGGCAGGCAAAACGCTCTGGGAAGTGCGGTGCGGGTGCCCAGGCGATGGCGGCGCCAATAACCTTGTGGGGGCCGCAGGCCTTGGCGATGGGGAGATAGCGGGTGTCGGTCATGCCTAGGGGTTTGAAGATGTGGTTCTGGGCGTAGACGTCGAGGGGGTCGCCGCTGAGGGTTTCGACGATGTCGCCGAGGAGGATGAAGTTGATGTCGGAGTATTCGAAGTGGTCGCCGGGGGCGGATCTTAAGGGGGTGGTGAGGGCGAGGTGGATGCCTTCGGCTTTGTCGGGGGTGGCTAGGCCCCAGGGGGATTTGAGGTCGACGTCGGGGGCTTCGCCGGAGGTGTGGGTGAGGAGCATGCGGAGGGTGACTTTGGCGCGGGTAGGGTCGTGTTGCTCGTTGAAGGCGGGGAGGTATTTTTCTACGGGGTCGTCGAAGCTGGTGATCTTGCCGGCTTCGTAGAGCTGCATGATGGCGGTGGAGGTGGAGAGAACTTTGCTGAGGGAGGCCATGTCGAAGATGGTGTCTTCGGTCATGGGTTCGGCGGGGGCGGGTTGTCCGTCGAGGCCGGGTTCTCCGGCTAGCTTGCGGACGCCGTAGGCTTGCTCGAAGACAACTTTATTGTTGTGGCCGATGAGGACTACGGCTCCGGGGGGACGGTGGGTGGCTACGGCGGTGGTGAGGAGTTGGCTGATGGGGGAGAAGTCGGGCTGGAGCGGTCGAGCTTCGCTCGATAACCCACGCTCCACCCCACCCTGGCGCGAATCAACGTTCGAGGCTGACGACGGGGTTGATGGGCGCGCCGAGGATGGGGCACTCAGTGTTTGTGCCGCGGCAATGCGGGGGTCCTTCAAGGCGTTCAGGATGACGGCGAAGAAGAGGGCGGCGGTGATGGCTGTTGCGGTGCGGCGGGATTGCTTGCGGAAGAGGAGGCTGAAGAGGCTGCCGAGGGCGAAGGTCACTAGGGCTCCGATGAGGACGTACCAGGTCCAGGCGATGTGGGGGATGGTGAGGGGGCCGAGATGCACGGGGAAGTTTCCTTGCCAGAGCCAGAGGTTGAGGAGGAAGCCGCAGAGCATGCCCAGGGTGGCTCCGGTTTGGGTGGCGAATTTGGTGAGGGTGCCGAGGAGGAAGACTCCGAGGAGGCAGCCGTAGGCGACCGAGGCGATGGAGAGGCCGATCTCTACGACGTGGCCTTTGCCTCCGACGGCGAGGGCGTAGACGGCGATGGCGAAGAGGACGAGGGCCCAGAGGATGGTGGAGGATTTGGAGATGAGGTCGCGCTCGCGGTCAGAGGCCTCGGGGCGGAGGTGCATGTAGAAGTCGACGACGGTGGTGGAGGAGAGGGAGTTGAGCGCGGCGGAGAGGTTGGACATGGCGGCGGCGAGGATGGCGGCGACGAGGAGGCCGGCGATGCCGAGAGGCATCTCGTGGACGATGAAGGTGGGGAAGATGCGGTCGGGGGAGACCGTACGAACCCACATCTCAGAAGCGAGATGTGGGGCACCCGGAGTGTTGCCCGCTCCGTAGAAGACGAAGAGGCCGGCGCCGATGAGGAGGAAGAGGGCGAACTGGATGAAGATGATGACGCCGGAGCTGAGCAGGGCTAGTTGGGACTCGCGGAGATTGCGGGCGGCTAACATGCGCTGGACCATGAGCTGGTCGGTGCCGTGGGAGGCCATGGTGAGGAAGGTTCCTCCGAGGACTCCGGCCCAGAAGGTGTAGGCGGTGGTGAGGTTGAAGGCGAAGTTGAACAGGTGGAACCTGCCTGCGGCGCTTGCGATGGGGAGGATGGTGGCCCAGCCTCCAGCTATGTGGTGCCCGAGGCTCCAGATGGCGACGAAGGTTCCTGCGATGTAGATGGCCATCTGGACTACGTCGGTCCAGATGACGGCGGCCATGCCTCCTTCGAAGGTGTAGAGGAGAGTGAGGGCGGAGATGATGGCGATGGAGAGGACGTCGCGGGTGCCGATGGCGATGCCGACGACGATGGAGACGGCGAAGACTCGGACTCCTTCGGCGGCTGCCCGGGTGAGGAGGAAGAGGCCGGCGGTGACTTTGTGGAGGACTCGGCCAAAGCGGCGGTCGATGAGTTGGTAGGCGGTGAGCATGTTGCCGGAGAAGTAGCGGGGGAGGAAGAGCAGGGCGACGACGATGCGGCCGAGCATGTAGCCGAGGACGACTTGCAGGAAGCCGAAGTCTCCGGCGAAGGCTACTCCGGGGATGGAGATGATGGTGAGGGTGGAGGTTTCTGCGGAGACGATGGAGAGGGCGATGGCCCACCAGGGGATGGTGTTGTTGGCGAGGAAGTAGCTTCGCAGGGAGCGGGCGCCGGGGTCGGTGGATTTTTCGCGGAAGCGGAGGCCGAAGAGCGTGATGCCGATGAGGTAGGCGGCTACGATCGCGAGGTCTAAGGCGCGGAGGTGCGGTGTTGTGGCGAGGAGAGCGAGAGCGGCGAACGGGTTGTGCAAGCGGCTCTCCTGCTAGGGGGTGGGTGTGGTGAACGGGACGGGGGTTGGTGTTGGGGGGATGCCGAGGTCGGAGGCTGGGGGGAGGGTGCGGGTTTCGGACCATTGGCGCTGGGCGGTGCGGACTTTGTCGACGCGGGGGTACCGGAGGGCGGTGGTGTAGTCGTAGTGCTCGAGGACGGGGCGGAGGCCGGAGGGGCGGTAGGTGAGATTCCACTGCTGGGCGTACATGTCGTGGAGCTGGGAGTAGCCGTCGATGATGTCCTGAAGGCGGCCGTTGACGCCGTTGATGTCGGAGAGGAGCGAGGGCGTGGAGGGTTTGGGGCGGGGCTCGTTGTGGGTGGGGGGCGGGATGAGGGCGGTGGTTTGGGCGCGGCTGTAGGCGTCGGCCATCTCGTCGGCGAGCTGGAATTTGAGGCAGAGGAAGTCGATGCGGCGGGCTCCGAAGTCCATGGCGGAGATCGCGTCGGGCTCGCGGAGGTTGGGCTCGGTGGCTTTGGCCTTGGCGATGAGGGTGAGGGCGGCTTCGGCGTGGAGGCGGATGGCGGAGTTGAGGGGGCGGAGCTTGTCGGCCATGAGGAGACCGTCTTTGGACCAGGGATCGACCCAGAAGAGGCCGTCGGTGCCTTCGGTGTTGGCGATGACCTTGTTGTCGTGGAAGAGGGTCATGGCGGCGGTGAGCTCGTCCTGGGCCTGATTAAGGAGGCCGGAGGTGTCGCCGTGGAAGGACTGGGCGAAGCTCTGCTGGAAGGCGGGGATGGAGGA
Organism: Acidobacteriota bacterium; assembly: GCA_021778315.1. Next base: position 28,065 of record JAJYCQ010000009.1, read on the forward strand.
CTCGCCGGGCTGCCAGGCGGCGGCGGCTCCGAAGAGGATGCCGTACCAGTTCATGTTGGCGAGGGATTCTCCGTCGTCGTTCCAGAGGGTGTTGAGCTGGCCGGTGGCGCCGTAGTGCTGGCCGTCACGGGTGAATTCCTGGATGTCTTCTAGGGCAAGTTGCTGGTTGGGCCAGACCTGGCGGTAGTTGTTGACGGAGGGAGCGACCCAGGTCTGGATACCTGCGCCGATGTAGGGCTTGAGCTCGGCTTCAAAGCCCTTGGGCTTGGGCGAGTAGCCCCAGGCGACGGAGATGAGCTGATCCTTGATGAACGGGGGAAGGGCTTTGAGGAGTTCGGGTGCGTCCTGAACGATGTCTCCCCAGAAGAGGATCTTGCGGTGCAGGGGCTCGAGGGTAGTGACGATGTGCTGGAGGTAGTCGAGGTAGACGGGGGCGAGGCCTCGCGCGTCGACGTCGGGCTTGGTTCGGCCGATGCCGAGGTCGACGGTTTCGTCTCCTCCGACGTGGAGGAAGGGGCTGGGGTAGAGAGCGGCGAGCTCGGTGAACATCTCGTTGATGAAGGGGATGGAGCCGGATTGAGCTGGAGAGAGGACGGCACCGTGGGGGGTCTCGGCGAGGTCGGCGTAGGTCTCCCAGACGAGCATCTTGCGGAGGTGGCCGAAGGCTTCCTGCTCAGGCACGACGGTGATGTGGAACTTGGCGGCGTAGGCGACAAGTTCGCGGGCGTCGGCGGCGGAGAGGCTGCCGTCGGGGGGAGCGGAGAGGGGGTTGGAGGCGTACTGCTGGGTGTTCTCGAAGTAGGGCGAGTAGAGGTTGACCTTGTAGGCGGCGAGGACTCGGATGAGGTGCTTCTGGAAGTCGAGGGTGTCGACGGGGCCGCGGGAGAGGTCGTCGTGGAGGCCGCGATACTTCATGGCGGGCCAGTCGTGGATGTCGGCGGCGTGGAGGACGAAGCCGTTGGGGGATTGCTCGATGAGCTGCTTGACGGTTTGGGCGGCGTAGAAGAGGCCGGCGGCGGTGGCTCCGGTGAGCGTGAGGGTGGAGGGAGTGGAGGCGATGGTGTAGCCTTCGGCGCGCATCTCGGGGGTGAAGGTGGGGTCGGGATGCTGGGCGAGGCGCTGGAGCGTGATGCGGATGCCATTGCCGGTGGGGACGCCTCGGGCGGTGAGGGTTTGGCGGAGATCGTCGGCGGCGAAGGAATCTTCGGAGTTGGCATCGCAGGCGCTGCAGACGATGGTGACTCCGTTGGTGAGCGGCTGGTCGGTGAGTTGGACGATCTGGCGCGGCTGCGGGATGAGATGCAGCGGCGATTGGGCTGTGGCGATGGGGAGAAAGAGGGTCGTTGCGCAGGAGAGCAGTGTGGCGATAGAGCAAAGTCGCATGACGTAACGGTACAACAAAAAGGGCAGGGATTAGGGATTCGGGCCCAGGGTTCAGGGCTTGGGGAAGCTGGTTAGATGCATTGTTAGAAGACTAGATGGGAGCTGTTCCGTTGATGATGGTTACGCCGGGGGGTGGGGTGAAGGTGAAGTCGGCGTCGGTGGTGGGGATGTTTTCGTGGATGGCGGTGAAGGTGAAGCTGGTGGTGGAGCCGTCGGTTTGCTCGATGCGCATGGACTGGATTTGGCCGGCGGGGTCGATGGTGAGGGCGATGGTGTGGATGGATTGCTGCATGCCCTTGGGGGTTCCGGAGAGGGTGTAGCCGCCGGTTACGAGGGTGAGGGTGAGGTTGTCGAGTTCTTTGGCGAGTTTGGTGTGGCCGAGTAGGAAGCGGAGCGGGGAGCGGAGGTCGTCGAGTTGTTTGGCGGGGGTGCGGAGGGCCTGGGCGTCGCCGGGGGTGTAGCTGATGGCGGATTTGCCGTCGAGGACGAAGAGTTTTCCGGAGGGGGCGTCGTAGGCCCAGCGCATGCGGCCGGGCTTGCGGAGGGTGAGGGTTCCGGACTCGGTGCGGTCGAGGCCCATGCCTTGATAGCGCTCGGTGAAACGGGCGGTGAGGGACTGGAGGTGGTTGTAGTGGGCGTCGACTTTGTGGGCGAGCGCGGCGGCGGTGGGGGCCTGGGCGCTTGCGGCGGTGGTGAGGGCGAGAACGAGAGCGAGGAGGGGGAGCTTCATATGTCGGGCTTTCAGCCCTTGATCCTCTTATCGGCGTGATACCCAGGCCTGCGGCCTAGGCTGAGATAGGGCGCGCCGTTGGCGCTGAAGGCAAAGGCCGCTGATTAGGCGGCCCTTGCGGTGAGTTCGGTGTGGTTATTAGCTATGAGCCGCTGCGGATTACTGGAGGAGTTCGGTGCAGTTGGTGCCGCCCTTGGGGTCGTAGCGGATCTGCGCGTTTTCGTCGGTGCAGAAGCCGCGGTTTCCGGAGTGGCCGATGGAGGTGGGGACGGCGTTGATCTGGTAGCTGTTGTACTGGTCGATGTTGTTGACTGTGGTCTTGTTGCAGCCGGTGATGGTGAAGGTGTAGCCGGATTTATTGCCGCTGGCGAGGTCTTCGGCGATGAGCTGCGCGGACTCAGCGGTGGGTGGGCCGGAGCCGACTTTGCCGCCGAGGGCGGTGAGGGAGCAGGCGAAACCGTGCTGCGGGTAGGTGGAGTTGTACTGGCCTTCCATCTCGTTGAGCATGCGGAGGGAGGCGATGGCGGAGGTCTCGTTGCCGCGGCGGACGACGGACTGCATGGCTGGAATGGCAAGCGTCATGAGGATGAGAATGACGGACATGACGATGAGCAGTTCGACGAGCGTGAAGCCGGATTCGGACTTGCGTGTTTGGGTGTGCATGGACTCCTCGGAAGAGCGGAAAGTGCGCTCGGATTTCCAGATTCAGAGTATAGACGTTTCGTTCGGGTGAAGGGTATGGGTTGTGCGAGAACAAACAACAACGGAAGAAGCAGATTCCCTGCGGGAATGACAGCCAGAAAGGCAAGGGCAACAGCTTTGACGCGAAGGTTCGCTACGGGGTTTGTGGCGTTAGCTGGTGAGGTGGGTGCGGGTTAGTTTTAGGGGGCCCAGGTTGCCGAGGAGGGTGAGGGCGAGGAGGTCGGGGTCGAGGAGGTCGTTGGCGAGGGTTTGGATGTCGGCGGGGGTGACGCGGTCGATCTCGGCGGTGATTTCGTCGAGGGAGAAGAAGCGGCCCCAGTACATTTGCTGGCGAGCGAGGGAGGACATGCGGGAGCCGGAGGTTTCGAGGCCGAGGACCATGTTGCCCTTGATCTGATTTTTGGCGCGGTCGAGTTCTTCGTCGGTGACGGGCTCGCGCTTGATGCGGGTGAGCTCGGCGAGGGTTAGCTGGAGGACCTGTTCGACGTTCGAGGCGGCGCAGCCGGCGTAGACGGCGAGGGTTCCGGTGTCGCGGAAGGGGTTGAGCTCGGAGTAGATGGAGTAGGCGAGGCCTCGGTCCTCGCGGATGGACTGGAAGAGACGGGAGGACATGCCTCCGCCGAGGATGCTGTTGAGGAGGTAGGCGGTGTAGCGGTCGGGCGAGGCTACGGGGGGAGCGGGGACGGCGAGGCAGAACTGGACTTGCTCGAGGGACTTCTTGTTTTTGAGGGTGATGTGGGGGAAGGTCTGGGGAGGGTTGGGGCGCGCGATTTTTTCGCTGGAAGAGGCCGAGAGGGAGGCGAAGGCGGCGGCTACCTGGTCTACGAAGTCGTCGTGCTGGAGGTTGCCGGCGGCGGTGAAGACCATGTTGGCGGGGGTGAAGCGGCGGGCGTACTCTTCGAGGACGATGTCCTGGGTGAAGGAGGAGACAGTTTTGGCGGTGCCGAGGATGGGGCGGCCGAGGGCGTCGTTGGGCCAGAATTTCTGGGTGAAGAGCTCGTGGACGAGGTAGTCGGGGTTGTCTTCGTCCATTTTGATCTCTTCGAGGATGACGCCTTGTTCTTTGGCGATGTCATCGGGGGAGAATGTGGGGTGGAGGACTAGGTCGGTGAGGAGGTCGAGGGCGGCGGGGACGTTCTCGTCGAGGACCTTGATGTTGAAGCAGATGGTTTCTTTGCCGGTGAAGGCGTCGAGGTTGCCGCCGATGGCGTCGACTTCGCGGGCGAACTGCGAGGCGCTGCGCGTGGTGGTGCCTTTGAAGACCATGTGCTCGATGAAGTGGGAGATGCCGTTGACTTCGGGGGACTCGTCGCGGGAGCCGCAGTCGATCCAGACGCCCATGGCGACGGAGCGGAGGTGGGGCATGGACTCGGTGAGGACGAGGAGGCCGTTGGGGAGGGTGGTGGTGCGGATGTCGCGGAGATGCGGGGCGGGGGCGTTGAGGGTGGCGTTTTCGGCTACTGGGACGGAGATCGGCATTGGGGTTATTGTTTCACGGCTGCGGATGTTATTGCGGGTCGGTGTAGGAGCGGCATTCTCCGGAAGTAAGGCGAGCCATCAGTGTCTTTTCTGGAATCGAGACGGCTGGATGTTTGGCGGCGTGTTCAATGCCTTCGATGAGGTGATGCTGCGTCCATGTTCCACCCAAGGGCGGGTCTACGAAATCGATGCCGCTTTTCCGGCGCACGAATTGAGCGTTGTTTTGAATATCGAAATCGGTATGGCCGTTGTGACTTGAATAGAAGACGGTGTATACGAAGCCTCGCGAGCGGTCAGGCTTTGTGTACTTCGTAATATAAGCCACGTCTTTCCCAGGATAGGAGGTGAAATCGAGGAAGTATCCGAAGAGAAGATTTTGTGTGGATGGAGAGGATTCGATGAAGCTCTTCGCTTGTAAGCACTGAGAGGCTTGTATTACTACTTCAGGCGCTGGCCGCTGAGCATCAGACGTGAAGACGCAAAGGACAAACGGGATGAGTGCGAAGCTCATTTTCATTGCTTGATCCGTAGAGCGAATATAGATCATGGGGCGGTGTCGTCTTCGTTGGGGGAGACTAGGGTGCCTTGGTGGTAGAGGATTTGCCAGCCGGTGGGGGTTCGTTGCCAGAGGGTGCTGCGGCGGGTGAGGCGGTCGGATTGGCGGAGGGAGTAGGTGAGGAGGTAGGTTTCTGCTCCCGGCGTGGTGGAGAGTTGGCGGAGGGCGTGGCCGGAGGCTCGCCAGCGGGCGGTGGTGGCGTTGACGGGCGGGGAGTCGGCGAGGGTTTGGAGGATGAAGTCGCGGCCGTAACGGCGGCCGGAGGCTCCGACCTCCCAGTAGTCGGCGGCGGTGCGGCGGGCAAAGTCGGCGGGCTCGAGGCCGAATTCGGGGGGTGTGGAAGATGGGTTCGAGGGGGCGGAGCTCGTCGAGGATGGGGAAGGGGGTGGGGTCGGTGGTGAAGAAGGTTTTGCGCGAAGCCATTCGTCCATTGTAGGAGCGGTAGACTTGAGGGATGGACACGCGGGCGCTGTTTGGGATGAGTTTGGTGGAGTTGACGGAGTTGATGGCGGGGCTTGGGGAGAAGCCTTATCGCGCGCGGCAGGTGTGGGAGGCGCTTTATAAGCAGCGGGTGGCGTCGGTGGAGGAGATGACGACGCTGGCTGGATCGCTAAGGACGAGATTGGTGGCGGCGGGTTGGACGGTGGGGCTGCCGGTGATGGCGCAGACTGCGGTGAGTGTGGATGGGACGGAGCGGTACCTGATGCGGATGGCCGATGGCGAGACGGTCGAGACTGTGTGGATGCCGGATGGGGATGGCGGGGAACGTGGGGATGGGAGTGAGGCCGCGGTGGAGGAGGCTGCTGAGGTGGAGACGGCGGAGGAGGCGGTGGCGGGTGAAGAAGCAGATTCCTCCGCTGCGCTGCGGAATGACAGCCAGAAAGGCAAGGGCAACGACAACGGCGATGGTATGGGTGGCGGCCTTGGGGATGGGGGGTATTGGTCGCGGCGGGGGGATGGGCGGGCGCGGTCGAATTTTGGGACGCTGGCGGAGAAGGGGTTTCGGCGGGCTACGATTTGTATTTCGAGCCAGGTGGGGTGTGCTGTGAATTGCCAGTTTTGCCTGACGGCGAAGTTGGGGATTCGTCGGAATTTGACCGCGGGAGAGATTGCCGGGCAGGTGGCGGCGGTGCTGAATCGGCATGGGATTCAGATTGGGAAGGACCGCATCAACCTGGTGTTTATGGGGATGGGTGAGCCGTTTCTGAACTACGACGAATTTATGAAGAGCGTGCGGCTGCTGGTGGAGGGGATGGGGATTCCGGAGTCTCGGATGACGGTTTCGACGAGCGGGATACTTCCAGGGATTGAGGCGTTTGCGAAGGAGACGGTGAGGCCGAAGCTGGCGCTGTCGTTGAATGCTTCGAATGATGTGGTGCGGGAGCAGATTATGCCGGTGACGCGGAAGTGGAATATTGCCGCTCTGCTGGAGGCGGTGCAGAAGATTCCTCTGCGGACCAGGGAGTGGGTGACGTTTGAGTATGTGCTGCTGGGTGGGGTGAATGATCAGCCGGTGCATGCTCGCGAGGTGCTGGCGCTGCTGGCGGGGATGCGGGCCAAGGTGAATTTGATTGTGTGGAATCCGGGGCCGGGGATTGCGTATCACCAGCCGAGGCCGGAGGATGTCGCGGTGTTTCAGGGGATGCTGATTGAGGGTGGGATCGCTACGTATATTCGGCGGCCGAGGGGGAGAGATATTTATGCGGCTTGCGGGCAGTTGAAGCGGACGGTGGCCGAGGAGTCTGGATTGGTGGAGATTTCTGCGGCGATCTAAGCGCGGAAGGACCGGGGCTACAGCGATGGGGGACCAAGGGGTCAGGAGGAGACTGTGGCGGGGGTGCGGGTGAGGGCGAGGTTGAGGACGGTTTCGGCGACGGTGTCGTAGTTGTGGCGGAGGACGTCGCCTTCGTGGACGAAGCTGCCGGTGATGGGCTCGACGCCGAGGGCGCGGATGCGGTCGAGATCGGCGAGGATGGGGGTCTGGCCTTCGCGGGCGTAGCGGGCGAGGATGTGGGGGTTGATGGGAGCAGTGTTGATGAGGGCGTAGTCGAAGATCTGCTCGTCTTGGCGGAGGCCGAAGGCTCGGGCGTGGTCGAGGATTTTTTCGATGTGCTGGGAGGCGGTGAGGCCGAGGCTCTCGTTGGCCTGGGTCATGAGGTTGCAGATGTAGACGCGGGTGGCGCTGGAGGTGGCGAGGGCTTCGGGAATGCCTCGGACGAGGAGGTTGGTGATGAGCGAGGTGTAGAGGGAGCCGGGGCCGAGGGTGATGAGGTCGGCGGCGGCGATGGCGGTGAGGGTTTCGGGGAGGGGGCGGGCGTCGGCGGGGGAGAGCATGAGCTCGGTGATGGAGTGTTTGGAGGCGGTGATGTTGGTTTCGCCGTGAACGAGGGAGCCGTCGTCCATGCGCGCGGAGAGGGTGGCGTTGGCGGTGGTGCAGGGGTAGATGCGGCCGCGGGTGGCGAGGATCTGGGAGCTGGTCTGGACGGCCTGGGCGAAGTCTCCGGTGATGCCGGTGAGGGCGGCGAGGAAGAGGTTGCCGAAGCTGTGGCCTTCGAGATCGCCTTGTGAGAAGCGGTACTGGAAGAGCTGGGAGAGGAGGGCTTCGTCTTCGGAGAGGGCGACGAGGCAGTTGCGGAGGTCGCCGGGGGGGAGGATATTGAGGTCTTCGCGGAGGCGGCCGGAGGAGCCACCGTCGTCGGTGACGGTGACGATGGCGGAGAGTTCGCGGATGAGGCAGGGGAGGGGCGTGCAGTCAGGGGCTGGAGCGAATGCGTGTGCGGGCGGGGTGACGAAGCGCTTGAGTCCGCGGAGGAGCGTGGAGAGGCCTGTGCCGCCGCCGATGGCGACTACTCGAAGTTGGCTGGGATCAGTCATGCGTCAATGTACCAGTGTAATGGGACGCGCGAAGTGAGACTTCATACTGTTTGTGTGAGGTGAAAATTAGGGAGCGCGAAGGTCGGCTTAGGCTTCGGGGTAAAGGAGTTCGGTGAAGCGGGGGTCGTCGGCAACTCCGTCGAAGTCGGAGTCGTTGCGGGCCTGAAGGCGGTTCTGGCCGTTGAGACGGATGGCCTCGGTGAGGTGATCGATGCAAGTATCGGCGTCGCCGGTCATGCTGGAGAGGAGGGCGAGGCCGTAGAAGGCGTAGTCGGCGGACTTCTCCTTGAGGAGGATGGCCTGGAGGTGTTCGCGGGCGTCCTCGTAGTTGCCGTGGTTGAGGAGCGAGATGGCGTAGTCGTAGCGCTCTTCGTGGGTCTGAAAATTTGTTGTGCCTTTGTGGATCTGGGCGATGCAGGCGGAGATGTACATGCGGATGCGGTCGGCGAGATCCTGAGGGGCGGACTCAAGCATTTTGGTGAAGGCCTCGTGGGCCTTCTCGAATTTTCCAGCCTGCATGAGCTTGAGGGCGGTCTCATAGAGGGCGAGGGTGGACTTGCGAGCGGCATCGATGGCGTGCTGGGGATTTCCGGCGAGCGTGCGAGGAGTCTTTGTAGTCGTTGCCATGTGGGGGGCTTTGGATCCGGGAGTAGATGCTGCCGACTTTGTTGACATAGCGTTCTCTGGTAGACGGCTGGGGTCTGCTGTGTGGAACTTGTTGATGATAGCTCGTCTGGGTTTTATACGGTGGTTAGTGGATGGTGGTCAACTGCGAGTGTACCGCGTGCTGTGTTAAGTGAGCGTGGAGCGGCTGTAGAGTACCGGGTTGAGGGTGGGGTCGTTGTACATCTTGAGTTGGCGGTAGAGCTTGAAGCGGCGTTTTCCGGCGAGGACTTCCATCCATAGATCGGCGAGACAGGCGGAAAGATCAGTCCGCTGTTCATTCAACACGAGAAGGCGCGTGTGGTTGCGGTGCTGGTGCTCGGGGGTGGAGCGGTGGAGTTGCTGCTCGGTGTGAAAGATTTTGAGGGCGAGGATGGAGAGGCGATCGATGATGAGGCCGGGGGACTCGGAGTTGAGTGGAGCGGCGGGGTGGGTGGGCGCGAGTTGGAGGAGGGTGGTGTCGATTCGCTCGACGAGATCGTTGCGGAGCTGGTTGAGTCGATCGATGTCGTGTTTGATCTGGACGATGGTGGCGTCGGAGGCGTCGGGATTGCGAGCGTCGTCTTCGCGGTGCCAGAGGTCGTAGTTGGCTTGATGCTGATCGAGGATGAGCTGGTCGAAGGGGGAGGCTGGCTGGGGGGAGGGCCATGAGGGGTCGTGACCGTGGGCGGTGGATTGGTCGTGGAGGGAGACGATGTGGGCGGCGTCGAGCATGGGTGGTGTGAGTGCAAGGATAACGGGAGAGTGACGGCGGGGCAATGTTGGGGGCTGGCGGGAGGATTGTCGCGGCTGAAAGGCAAATGCGACACTGGTGGCATGGGAAAGAAGAAGACGCAGCGGGTGCTGGTGTATCGGCTGGGAAGCCTGGGCGATATGCTGGTGGCGCTGCCGGCGCTGCACCTGGTGGCAAGGGCGTTTCCGGATGCTGAACGGAGGATGCTGACGAATATTCCGGTGAGCTCGAAGGCACCGGCGGCGGCGGCGATCCTTGAGGGGTCGGGGCTGGTGCAGGGCTATGTGCGGTATGCGGTGGGGACGCGGAGTGTGGGAGAGTTGGCTCGGCTGTGGTGGACGATTGTGCGGTGGCGGCCGGAGGTGCTGGTGTATCTGGCAGCGGCGCGGGGGGTGGAGGTGGCTCGGCGGGACGCGAAGTTTTTTAGATTGTGTGGCGTGCGGAAGATGGTGGGGGTTCCTCTGACGGAGGGGATGCAGCGGAATTTTTATGGTGCGGCGACGGGCGGAAAAGATCAGGCGATGGGCGATGGGAATCTTGAGCCGGAGGCGGCGCGGCTGGTGCGGTGTATTGGAGAGCTTGGAGCGGTGGGGGAGATCGCTGATCCGGGAAGACTGGGTGATCCGGCTAGTTGGGACCTGGGGCTGAGCGCGGAGGAGCATGAGCGCGCGGCGTTGGCGATTGGGGACGAGGCGCTGGGGAGAGAGATCCTTGCGGTGAGCGTGGGGACGAAAGTTCAGGCGAAGGATTGGGGGAGAGAGAATTGGCGGGCGCTGCTGGGGAGGATGGCTGCGGATTTTCCGGGGAGAGCGTTGCTGCTGGCGGGAGCGGCGGAGGAGAGCGAGGCGAGTGAGTTTGCGGCGGAAGGTTGGCGCGCACATGGCGGTGGAGTGGTGGTGAATTTATGTGGGAGGCTGACGCCTCGAGAGAGTGCTGCGGCAATTGCTCGGGCGAGGTTGTTTGTGGGGCACGATAGCGGGCCAATGCATCTGGCGGCAGCCGTGGGTACTCCGGTGGTGGCGATCTTTGCGGCACGGAATATTCCTCGGCAGTGGTTTCCGTTTGGGAAGCAGCATCGGGTGGTGTATCACCGGGTGGAGTGCTGGGGGTGCGGCCTGGAGACGTGTATTGAGCAGCAGAAGAAGTGCTTGATGTCGATTGGGGTGGATGAGGTGATGGGAGTGGTGAGGGAGCAGATGTTAGTTGTTAGATGTTAGTTGTTGGTTGTGCTGTGGTGGTATGGGGTTCGCGGCTGGTGTGGGTTGTTGCTTCTCCCCTATGGCGCAAAGGCGCGCCATGAATGGGGCTCCTGCACATCAAACCAAGAACCAACAACTAACAACCTAGAACCTGTAGCTTGCTGGTGCGATGATGGTTTGGGAGAGACGAGACGACGATGCTGCCGGAGACACATGCGGTTTTGGGATTACTGGAGGGCGGGTTTGGCCAGCTGAAGGTTCTGGTGGTTGGGGACTTGATGCTGGACCGGTACATTCTGGGCGAGGTCGACCGGATTTCGCCGGAGGCTCCGGTGCCGGTGCTGCGGCATGCGCAGCACTATGAGCGTGCGGGTGGAGCGGCGAATGTGGCCATGAATCTGGCGGGGCTGGGCTGCCAGGCGCTGCTGGCCGGGTTCTGGGGCGAGGACGCGGATAAGGGAGAGCTGGCGGAGATTCTGGAAACGGCGAAGATCGATACGGTGGGCGTGGTGACGACTCCGCTGCCGACGATTTCGAAGACGAGGATTGTGGGGCGGCAGCAGCAGCTGCTGCGGCTGGATATCGAGAGCAAAGAGAAGCCGAGCGCGGAGGCTCAGCAGCAGTTGCGTGAACGCGTTGAGTTGCTTGTGAGCAAGGTTCACGCGGTGGTGTTGTCGGATTATGCGAAGGGCGCGTTGACGGCGGAGTTGTGCGGGGTGGCGATTCGAGCGGCGCTGGCAGCGGGGATTCCGGTGTTGGTGGATCCGAAGACTCCGGACTTTGGGAAGTATGCGGGAGCGACGATGGTGTGTCCGAATCTGAATGAGCTGTCGGCGGCGACGGGTGTGGGGACGCATGAGCTGGCTGCGCTGTTGGAGGCGGGCGAGGCTCGGCGGATTGAACATGAGCTGAAATATCTGACGGTGACGATGAGCGAGAAGGGGATTCGTTTGCTGTCGGAGAGGGGGGCGTATCACTCGCCGGCGCGGGCTCGCGAGGTGTTCGATGTGTCGGGCGCGGGGGATACGGTGATTGCGACGCTGGCCGCGGCGATGGCGGGCGGTCTGCAGGTGGAGACGGCGGTGGAGTTGGCGAATCTGGCGGCGGGGATCGTTGTTGGAAAGATGGGGACGGTGCCGATTGCGCAGCATGAGTTGGTGGCGGCGCTGACGCCGTCGAGTGGGATTCGTGGCGGAGATAAGGTGCTCGATGGCGCGCGGCTGGCGAAGAGGATTCAGGAGTGGCGCGCTGCAGGCGAGACGATTGTGTTTACGAATGGGTGCTTCGATCTGCTGCATGTGGGGCATGTGACGCTGCTGGAAGATTGTCACAGGTTTGGGACGAAGCTGGTGCTGGGATTGAACTCGGATGCTAGTGTTTGCAGGCTGAAGGGGCCGACGCGGCCGGTGGTGGGAGAGAACGAACGCGCGCGGGTGATGGCGGCTCTGGCGGCAGTGGATGCGGTGGTGGTGTTTGAGGAAGATACACCGATTGAGTTGATTCGCGCGGTGAAGCCGGATGTGTTGGTGAAGGGCGGGGATTATTCAGTGGAGACCGTGGTGGGGCATGAAGACGTGATCGCCGCGGGCGGACGCGTGGAGATTGTGGCGACGGTGGAAGGGTTTTCTACGTCGAATCTGGTGAAGAAGATGGTGGGACAGATTTAGGGATTAGGGCATTCGATTACGGAGGCGGTGCGATGGTGGAGAGCGCAGAGCGGCGACCGGAGATTTTGTGTATCAGTACGTATGAAAAGGGGCAGGCGCTTCTGAGTGAGGCGGCGCGGTTGGGGTGCGCGGTGACGCTGCTGACGGTGGAGAAACTAGCGCATGGGGATTGGCCATGGGAGGCGCTGGCGGCGTTCCACACGATGCCTGAGGGACTGACGGCGCAGCAGACGCTGGTGTATGTGACTCGGCTGATGAAGGACACGAAGTTTGAGCGGATTGTGGCGCTGGACGAGTTTGATCTGGAGACAGCGGCGCTGGCCAGGGAGCATCTGCGACTGCCGGGAATGGGAGAGACGGCGACTCGATATTTTCGCGACAAGCTGGCGATGCGGGATGGTGCGCGGGGGGCGGGCGTGGCGGTGCCGGAGTATTGTTCGGTGGCGAATCATCATGCGCTGTGGGAGTTTATGCAGCGGACGGGTGGGCCGTGGTTGCTGAAGCCGCGGTGGAGTGCTTCGGCGATCGGGATACAGAAGATTGAGCACGAGGATGAGGTTTGGCCGCATCTGGAGCGGCTGGGCGATGAGGCCAGCAACCATCTGCTGGAGTGCTTTGTGCCGGGAGATATTTATCACGTGGAGGGCGTGTCGTGGGAGGGGGAGGTGCTGTTTGCGGGGGCGCATAAGTATGGCAAGCCTCCGATGCAGACGATGCACCAGGGCGGCGTATTTACTACACGGACGCTGGATCGTGAAGGCGAGGAGGCAAGGGCGCTGCGGGAGATTCATGCGTGGACACTGAAGGCCCTGGGGATGGTGAGCGGGGTGACGCATAGCGAATTTATTCGGGCGCATGCAGATGGCAAGTACTACTTTTTGGAGACGGCGGCGAGGGTGGGTGGGGCGTTTATTGCGGAGGTGGCGGAGTTTGCGAGTGGGGTGAATCCGTGGGTGGAGTGGGCCCGGATTGAGAATGCGTTGGTGCGCGGGGAGACGTATCGGCTGCCGGAGTTGCGCGAGGAGTATGCGGGGAGCGTGATCTGTCTGGCGCGGCAGGAGACTCCGGATACCTCTGGCTATGATGCGCTAGAGGTGGTGTACCGGTTGCAGAAACATCATCATGCGGGGTTGATTGTGCGGTCGCGGGATGCGGCGAGGGTGGAGGGGTTACTGGAGGATTACGGGGAGAGATTTCTGGAGGAGTTTTGCGCGCGGATGGACGTGCCGGATAAGCCGACGTCGTAATGGCAGGGATTAGGGGATAGGGATTAGGGAACAGCAGAAGCGGGTCCTCCGCCTTCGGCGAAGGATGACAAATGTGGTGGATGAGAAGTGGGGGATGTGGAAGTGGTGAGCGGGCTGGGGCTCGAACCCAGGACCAACGCCTTAAAAGGGCGATGCTCTACCAACTGAGCTACCCGCTCGCTCCATCATTAAGGTAGCACGAAGAACGGATTTCCACGGTATTCGAAGGCTGTGCCAGATATGTGCTTGCACGGCATAGAAAAGCTACGTATAAATCAGGCACGAATCTGACATTGAACGCGACGCAGTGAACGCGCGCGGCGGAATAGGGAGAAGTCCCGCCATGCAGTCATGGACCTATGGATACGTCGAGAGGCGCGTTGGCAGGGCGTGCTTGCTGCGCGGGAAAATGCTGGCTACGCTGTGCGTTGGGGCACTTTTGGCGGTGTGTGGTGCGCGGGCGCGTGCGGTCGGCGGAGCAGGATCAATTTTTGGCTCTGGAGCTATCTTTGGCTCCGCGGAGCCGGTGCCAGATTGGGTGAAGACGGCGGCGGCGCAGAAACTGCCGGAGTTTCCGGGGAATCCGAAGGCGGTGGTGCTGCTGGATGAGACGACGTATACGGTGGGCGCGGATGGGCGTGCGACGAAGCATGTGCGGTATGTGGTGAAGATTTTGCGGCCGCAGGGGAGGGGTTATGGGTATCCGGCGGTTTGGTATGACAAGGACTCGAAGGTGGTGTCGATGCATGTGTGGAGCATCGATGCGGCGGGGCATGAGTACTCGCTGAAGGACAATGAGATTGCGGATGTGGGAGCGCCGGGGGAGGGTGGGGAGCTCTACTCGGATGCGAGGGCGAAGGTTGCGGAGCCTCCGGGGCGTGATCCGGGCGGGATTGTTGCGTACGAGTATGAGAAGCGCGAGCGGCCTTACCTGGCAGAGGCGAACTGGCGGTTTCAGGATGAGCTGCCGCGGATGAATCAGAGTTTTACGCTGGTGCTGCCGGAGGGATACACGTACACGACGACGTGGGCGCATCATGCGAAGGTCGATGGCGCAGATTTGGAGAATCATCATTACCGGTGGGAGATGGATAACGAGGCGGCGATTGATCTGGACCATGTGCCGATGTCGCCTGGGGAGGGCTCGTTGTCTGGGCGGATGACGGCGCACTATGCGGGGCCGGGACTGGGGCAGCCGCAGGATGGGACGTGGCAGGGGATCGGCGAATGGTATGCGGGGTTGGAGCGGGACCGGTTGGCGGCGACTCCGGATATTGCGGCGAAGGCTGCGGAGTTGACGGCGGGGAAGACTGATTTTTATGACAAGGCAGAGGCTATCGGGGACTTTGTGCAGCAGAAGATCCGGTACTTCGTGATTGAGATGGGAGTGGGTGGATATCAGCCGCATGCGGCGGAGGATATTTTTCGTGGACGGTATGGGGACTGCAAGGACAAGGCTGCGCTGCTGTCGGCGATGTTGTCGAGTGTGGGGATCCATAGCGTGCTGCTGATGGTGGATACGGAGCGGGGCGTGATCGATCCGGATGACCCGTCGATTGTGGGGAACCACATGATTGGGGCGATCGAGATTCCGAAGGGGTATGAGTCGCCGAAGATGCACAGCGTGGTGACGGCGAAGAGCGGCAAGCGGTATTTGATCTTCGATCCGACGTCGGAGCGGACTCCGTTCGGACAGCTTGAGGATAATTTGCAGGGCAGCTATGGCGTGCTGATGGAGGGAGACGCGAGCCAGATTATTGAGCTGCCGGTGATGGACCCGAAGCTGAATACGATTCGGCGGAAGGCGAGCTTTCAGTTGAGCGCGGATGGGTCGCTGAAAGGGTCGATAAAAGATTTGCGCTACGGGGACCTGGCTGAGCAACGGCGCTATGTGTTTTCAAGCGAGGATGAGAAAAAGCAGCAGGAGTATATGAACCGGATTCTCGGGCAGGACTTTGTTGCGGCTTCGCTGACGGGGTTGAAGGTCGAGAATGTGGACTCGCTGAATAAGGACTTGACGACGACGTTTGATTTGCAGGCAACCCACTTTGCGAGTTCGACGGGGCCGCTGCTGATGGTGCGGCCGCGGGTGCTGGGGAGCTATGGGTTGGACGTGGACCACAAGGCGCGACACGTGGCGATCGATCTGGAAGAGACGATGCAGGGGACGGATGAGTATGACATCGAGTTGCCGGAGGGGTATGTGGTGGATGAGTTGCCGGACCCGGTGAAGGCGGACTTTGGATTTGCGAGCTATGTGAGTTCGAGCGAGGTGCATGGGCGGACGCTGCACTATAGCCGGACGTATACGGTGAAGCAGGTTATGGTGCCTGCGGCGAAGTATGCGGAGGTGCAGCGGCTGGCTGCGGTGATCGCCGCCGATGAAGATAGCCGGGCGATTTTGAAACGAGGGAATTGAACAGGGCCGAACACAGATGGTTGCAGAGCGATGCAGGACAGGATGGATGAGGGCGGAGACGAACGATGACGAAGCACGTTGTGAGCGTGGGGATGTTGGGGACGATGGTGATGGGCGGGATGATGTGGGCGCAGGCCCATGTGACGAACGGATTCATCAAGCCGACGGCGGAGGAACTGGCGATGACGTCGTTGCCGGGATTTCCGGGAGCGTCGGCGGTGGTGCTGTTGCGCGAGGAAGTTACCAACGACGATATGCATTCGGTGGAGCACTATGACCGGATCAAGATCCTGACGAAGGATGGCGAGAAGTACGCGAATGTGGAGTTGCCGTTCTACAGCACGACGTACGTCGATAGCGAGCATCTGGGCGACAATAAATCTCTGGGAGAGATTGTGGGACGGACAATCCATGCGGATGGGACGATCATTCCATTAACGGCAAAACCGTATCTGAAGGTGATCGAGAAGCAGCAGGGTGTGAAGATTCAGGAGAAGGTCTTTACGCTGCCGGATGTTGAGGTGGGAAGCATCATCGAGTATCGCTATACAACGCGCATTGACGACAATATGTATGAGGCTCCGGACTGGTATATCCAGGGGGAGTTGTATTTGAAGGCGGCGCACTATCTCTGGTATCCGACGGAGGTAAACCTCGTGGATAGCAGGCAGCACCCGATTCATTCGATCTCCTGGTTTCCGATTCTGCCGGAGGGAGCAACGGTAGAGCGGCACGATTTACCGCATGCTTCGTCGCTCGCTTCGGGGCCTGTGCAGTATTTTGATCTGACGGTGAAGGACGTGCCTCCGCAGGTGAGGGAGGAGTATATGCCTCCAATCGCGAGCTACAGCTATCGAGTGCTGTTCAACTTTACGGCTGAGACAACGGCGGCGGAGTGGTGGAAGGATGAGGGTAAGGACTGGTCGAAACGACTGGACTCGTTTGCGAATCCGAACTCGGAGTTGAAGGCGGCGACGCAGACGGTGATAGCGGGGGCCACGACTCAGGATGAGAAGTTGAAGAAGATCTATGCCGCGGTGATGGCATTGGATAACACGCGCTACAGTCGGGAGCACGAGAAGCGCGAGGACAAGGCCGAGGGCGAGGGCAAGGTGAAGAGCGCGGCCGATGTGTTGAGCCATAAGCGGGGAAGCTCGACCCAGATGACGGAGTTGTTTGTGGGAATGGCTCGGGCTGCGGGAATGAAGGCATACTTTATGCTGCTGCCGGACAGGAGTATCGAGTTGTTTACGCCATCCTGGCTGAGCTTTCATCAGTTCGACGATTTGATTGCGATTGTGAACGTGGATGGCAAAGATGTTTACTTCGATCCTGGCGACAGGTACTGCCCGTACGGGCACCTGGCGTGGGAGCACACGTTCGTTCGTGGACTGCGGCAGGTCGATGGAGGTACGGACTTCGGGTCTACGAGCGGTGACGACTACAAGGTCAACCGGATGCAGCGCGTTGCGAATTTAAAGATGGATGAGAAGGGTCAGATCGGAGGAACGATCAAGCTGACGTTCATGGGGGCGGCCGCGGTGCGTTGGAGGCAGGCGGCGTTGACGGGTGACGACGAGAGTCTGAAGCACGGGCTGACGAAGGAGCTTGAGGGAATGGTGCCGAAGTCGCTGGAGGTGAAGGTCGGGCAGATGGATCACCTGGAGGAGTATGAGCAGCCGCTGGTAGTGACGTACGAGGTTACGGGGACGCTGGGAACGACGACGGGTAAGCGGTTGATTCTGCCGGCAGATGTGTTCGAGGCTGGCTCGTCGACAACGTTTGCTGATGAGAAACGGGTTCTGCCGGTGTACTTCCATTACTCGAAGCTGACGCAGGATGCGATGCGTGTGAATGTTCCGGAGGGGTTCACGGTGGAAGCAGTGCCGGCGGAGGCGAAGCTCAACCTTACGGGACAGGAGGCGTATAGCTTTGTGGCCACGCAGGATGCGAGGGGATTTACGGCGCGCCGAGACTATCTCCAGAACGAACTGATTGTGATGCCGAAGGACTATGACGGGCTGCGAAAGTATTATTCGCAGGTCGAGAGCAAGGACCAGGAGAGCGTGGTGCTGAAGATGGCTCCGGTGACGACCGCCTCGGGGAACTGAGTCAGAGCATTATGGCGTGAGGCGGCAGACCTTGACGGTCCCGTTGTTATAAAGGCAGGGGTGTGTGGTGGATGCGGTGGAGTGGAGGATCATCCAGGTGACGCCGAGGGGTAGAAGGTGGGCGTCACGGAGGGTGTCGGATTCGGTGGAGAGGTTGATCTGTGCGGCGGCTCCCTGCTGCCATTGATCGGCGAGGGCGGGGGTGATGGCCGCCTCGCCGCCGTCTTTGGAGAAGTCTGGCAGGGCGCTGCGGAGGGCGGTGGCACGGAAGGTCTGGGCGTCTTCGCCGTCTTCGTTGACATACTTTGCGTCGAGGGCGAAGAGGGCGTCGTTGGGGGTGTTGTTGCGAGCCCAGAGGAAGGCGCGGGACCAGGGGTTGCGTGGGGTGACGCCGGGGAGCTCGATGTGTGCTGAGGCGGGGAAGGTGTTGCGCTGCACTGCGAACATGGTGGCGGCGAGCGCGAGGAGGAGGCCGGCGGGGAGGGTTGCGAGGGCGGTCCGGGCGAGGCTGGAGTGCAGGCGCTGGCGTGCTTCGAGGGCGAGCTGGGTGAGGGTTGCGCCGAGCAGGAGCGTCATGATCGCGTAGGTGAGAAGGAAGACGCGGAGAGGCTGCATGCGGGCGACGAGATGGGTGGGGGAGCTTTCGTGCGCGAAGAAGAGGCAGACGAGGATGGCGATGCAGCCGATCGCGATGTTGGCGCGACAGAGGTCGGCGGCGTTGTCGTTGAGGGTGTTGGAGTATTTGCGGAAGTGGCGCAGGAGCGCGGCGAGAACGGCGAGGGGGCCGACGAGACCGAGGAGCTCGAACCATTGCCACTGGGAGAGGAACCAGTAGTAGCGGGAGTTTTCGGCGGCGATGATGGCAGGGGTTTCGTGGGGCGCGAGGGCCTGGAGCGTGGCGGCGAGAGCGAGGGCGGAGAGGGTGAGGATGGCCCAGGCGAGATGTCGTTGACGGAGGCGGGTGAGGCGGAGGACAAGGATGAAGGCAAAGGCGTAGGCGGCCATCAGGGGATGGAAGAGCGCGGCGAGGATGAGGCAGAGGGCGGAGGCGAGAAGAGGGCGGAGGGTGCGGCGGTGGTCGAGTGCGAAGGCTACGGCTAGCAGGGAGAGTGGCGTGGAGAGGCTGCGACCGGTGACGTACGGGTCCATGAGGAGCAGCGAGGTGCCGGCGATGGGGAGTGTCCAGAAGGCGGCTAAGAGGCAGAGGGCGGCGAGTTGTGCGGTGTTGTTGGAGATGGTGTGTTGGAGGAGCTTGAGTGCGGCGTAAAAGGTGAGCCAGAGACTGAGGAGGTTGGTGAGGAGCAGAACCCAGGCGAGAGGGAGGTGGGTCTGGCGGACGAGGAAGGCGAGGGTGGGCGCGAAGATGGAGAAGCGGAGATGCTCGGTGACGAAGAGGGTGTAGTGGGGGAAGAGCGCGGGGTCGAGGGTGTATTGGACGCCGGCGACGTAGAGGCCTCCGTCTTCGGCGAGTGGGTGATAGCCCTGGATGAGGAGCGTGACGAGGGCGAGGGCGGTGATGAGCGCGAGCCACAGGGAGTTTTTCCAGGGCGCGGGTTGCGTGGAGGAGGTTATGGTGGGGCGCGCGAGGACGTGGTGCATCGGTCTAGTTTAGCGGGCTCAGGACGATACAATGAAGGACGGACGAATAAGCAAAGATGAGACAAGGATTTTAGGGATGACTAGACCATTCCGCGCGAGGCAGAGCCTGTGACGCGTGAACATCGTATGGGGCTACTGAAGACGCTGCCTGGGTTATTGATCAGCGCGTTTTTTCTGTGGTGGACGTTTCGGGGCTTCAATCTGGCGACGCTGGAGAGCATA
>JAJYCQ010000010.1 GCA_021778315.1 Acidobacteriota bacterium
AGGCGCGAACCAGGGAAGCTCTCGATCTCGTCCTGACAGAACGCCTTGCAGAGATCACTCCAGAAAACGCTCACGCATGGTTCAGACACAAAGAATGCAGAGTATACCTATGAGAGAAATGCTCTAATAGAAAGTGCGAAAGATTCTGGCCACTACCCTTCTGCTCGCTAGTTCCTCGTAAAATCTGGAAGGAAAATCGGATTGTGCTCGATGCAGACACCTATGGTCGGTGGACTCGCGTGGTAGCGACGGCACAACACGCTGACTTCATCGACCTAAACGAAATCACCGCACGAAAAGACGATGCACTTGGAGCTTCAGCCGTCGAGCCTCTCTTTGGGGATGCCCATACTCATACAACCATGATCGGAGCCGTGATGAATGCGGAAGTGTCGTGGCTGGGCTCAAAGCCCTGCATTATGATTCGTTGCCAAGGACTTCTCACGTAAAGGTAAAAAGATATTGAAGTGCCGGACAAACTGACGTAGAGCGCTAGATAGAAATTGCATCTCCAAATGGCTGAGATTGCCCCGCATACTGCACAGGCAATCTCAGCCATCTGTTTAGTGAGAGCCTTCCGACTCTGCTTCTTTTCGGTGAATCAGGAGATAGGCGGTCGGCACAAGAAAGACAGTGACGATACCCGATACGGTCAGACCACCGAGGATGGATCTTGCCAATGGAGCATATTGCTCACTGCCAGGTTCCAACGCCAGAGCCATAGGAATCAGGCCGAGAATTGTTGCAAGAGTGGTCATCAAAATAGGACGCAGACGAACCTTGCAGGCTTCAGAAAGAGCTTCCTTGATGGGATGACCGAGAGCTCGGAGGCTGCCGACGAATTCGACGATCAAGATGCTGTCGGAGACCGCAATTCCGGTCATCATAATGACGCCCATCAGCGACATGACATTGAGCGTGGTGCCTGTGACAAGCAGGAAAAGTACGACACCTGAGAGGCCCGGTGGAATGGCAAGAAGAATAATGAATGGATCCGAGAAGGAGGCGAACTGCGCCATCAGGATGAGATATACAAGCACGACGGCGAGCACGAGACCGATACCGAAGCTCTTGAACGATTCATGCATATCCGAGATAGCCCCGCCCATCGACACGGTGATCTGAGATGAATGGGGAAGGCTGCTGAGCACTTGGTTGACCTGACTGCTGACGTGACCGAGGTCCTCTTTCTTTGGCATCACGTAGATGTCAAAACTGCGACGTAACTGATAGTGATCGACCTCCGTAGGCGTGTTGATCAGTTTTACAGAGGCGAGAGACTCTAGCGGGGTTGTCATGAGTGAACCCTTGGCCCGTAGAGGAATCTCCTTGAAGTCGCTGAGCGTTTTGATCTGATTTTCCGGGTATTGCACGCTTAGAAAGTAGTTGTTTCCAGTCTTCGGATCAACCCAGAAACTGGGCGCAATCATAGTGTCTGAGGTAAGTGCTGTGATGACACCGTTGATAGCAGATTGTGGGCTGATATTGAGCAGCGCAGCATGCTCACGATTGATCGTCAATTCGAGACCGGGATATTCGAGATCCTGGGGAATGAGAACGTCGTTGACCGTGCTCAATGTCTTGACCTTTGCGGCGATAGACTTGGCATAGGCGTAAGTCTTGTCGAGGTCGTTGCCACCGACACGAATATCGATTGGCGCCGGCTGCCCCTGATTTACTACGGAATCGACCAGTCCACCGGTTTGGAAGTAGGCATCTACATCAGGGAAATCAGTAGCGAACTTTTCGCGCACACGCTGCATGTAGACGAAGCTGCTGGTCTTATGCTCCTCCTTGAGGCTGACCTGAATGAAGGCGGTATTCATACTGGAATTGCTGGTGTAGATCGCGGATAGATCAGGTGTGACGCCAATGTTCGACACGATCATATTCATGTCTTCCGGTGCGACGATCTTTCGAATGTCGTTCTCCATCTTCGCTATGTACTCGTCGGACACCTCAATGCGGGTTCCAGGTGGAACCTTAACATTAATGATGAATTGGCCCGGATCGGTGCGTGGGAAAAATGCAACCCCTAGAAAAGGGAAGAGGGAGAAGCTGAGTGTGACGAATGCTGCAAAGCAGCAGACGACAAGAACAGGACGCTCCAGACAGACAGCGATTGCTCGTTCATAGGCATGTTGCAGCCGCTCGAATAGCCGGTTGAAACCAATAACAATGCGCTGAAAAAGATTTGGACGATGGACCTTCTGTTCTGCGATCACCGATTCGACCGCTGGTACGGCGGTTTCATCGGCACTATGTGAGGCATGTCCATGTCCAGGTGCAAGGCGGATAAACTTGGCGCAAAAGAGCGGTACGACCGTCATTGCCACAATATACGAGGCAAATAATGCGAGCACGACAGCCAGGGCAAGTGCGGTGAACAGGTACTTGCTGACTCCAGCAAGCATGATGACAGGGAAGAATACGATGCTGGTGCTACACGTTGCAGCGAGCACCGCAAGTTGGACTTCCTTGCCTCCATTTTCGGCCGCGGCTACAGGAGGCTCCCCCATCTCCATGTGTCGGAAAATATTCTCCAGCACCACGACGGAGTTGTCGATGAGGCGGGACAATGCGAGAGCAATGCCGCCCAGCACCATGGTATTAATCGTGCTTGCGCCGAGATTGAGTGCAATAAACGCGGTCAGGCAAGAGATGGGAATCGAGAGGAGGACGGAGATTGTCGCTCGAACATTGCCAAGGAAGAGAAGAATCATCAGCGCGGTAAGACAGAGGCCGATGGTTCCTTCGTTGATCACGTTCTTGATTGCGATCTTGACGAAGACGGATTGATCGAATACGACGGCCGTTTTGAGGGCTTTTGGAATGTCGAGCAGGTGTTTTACAGCTTCTCGAATGCCCTCAACAATTGTGATGGTATTCGAACCGCCTCCCTGCTTGAATACAGGAATATAGACGGAGTGCTGTCCGTCTACGCGGACAATGTTGTATTGGAGTTGTCCAGAATCGACGGCTTTTCCGACATCGCCAACGAAGACATTCTCGCCGATATGATCCTGCTTATCGGTCTTGATCGGCATCGCGTTGATCTCGTCGACGATCGGAATCTGGCTGTTAGCGTAGATGTTGTAGTCTTTAGATCCAATACGCACATCGCCGGCAGGAAGAATGAGATTCGATTCATTGACCGATCTGACGACGTCCATAACCGACAATTGGTGAGCCTCAAGCTTGATCGGATCGACGTAGATCTGGATCTGCCTGTACTTGCCGCCGTAAGGCTGTGGGACCGAGGCCCCGGGAACGTTGGCGATCTGGTTGCGGACTTCAAACTGAGCTAAATCTTTGAGTTGGGTCTGATTCAGGCCCTGGCCCTCAAGCGTGACCAGGCATACGGGGAGATTGGACGCGTCGAACTTAAGCACCACTGGCGGCAGTGTTCCAGGCGGAAGACGTCGGAGGTTCGCCATGGCGAGGTTGGAGATATTGCTAACGGCAGCATTTGCGTCGGTACCAGGTTGAAAGTAGATCTTGATGAGGCTGACACCTGTGAGAGAGCGCGACTCGATATGACTGATGCCGCTTCCTAAGGTGAAGAAGCGCTCATAGCTGTCCGTGATGTCGGCCTCAATCTGTTCGGGCGGCATACCTGAATAAAAGGTTGCAACGACGACAACAGGGATATTGATCTCAGGAAACAGATCAACCGGCATCCGAGTGACGGTCGCTGTACCGACGACGATCACCATCAGACAGAACATCAGAATAAAAAACGGATATTTGATTGCAAACGTAGACATTAGTCACTCACCTCTGATTCACCAGTCTCTTGTAGTGCTGGGCAGGTCACGAAATCGCTGGTGGAATGCACCGCCACAGAAATGTGTGGGGGCAGTGAAAGGGCCGTATCTTGATGAGTCGGTAAGAAGAAAAGCAGGAGAAGACACGCGTACGCTGTGATCTCAATCATTTGAATGCAGTCCATGAAACCGCCTTGATGAATGGCTCTGTAGTTTACGTAGCTATCAGTTCGATCGCTGGCGATATTCGACAACGCATAAGCCTGGCTACATTGAGGGATATAGGTGACGTTTGGAAGACCGCAGTCTCAACGCCGGTGCCGCTCTGGCGAGTATCTCCCATTCCGAAGAGACTGAACGATATCCATATCGGTTTCCAGCTAATGTGCAGATGTATATCAAAGGTAGCCGTTGATACTCAGTCTTAGAATCTGCACTTGAACTCTCATCACGGGAAGAGGCTAGATGAGAGTTGGAGGCGGGCGACGCATCTGGATGATACTTCGGGAGTTGCATCCGCAGGGTCTGTACAGGCGGCCATTGAGTTGGCGAAGTCTGAAGGAAGGGAAGGGGTTTTCAGAATCAGAGCCGCCAAAGGCGATCAAACTTGGTATTGCGGAGGACCCAACGGGAAACTCGACTGCTTTAATCGAAACGGCAAGCTGATCGGCACGCTCTTCCGTCTGCAGTTTGGTACCTGCAACAATAGAGCAAGATGGATGAATTTTGTATACCGATACCTTTGCCTGCATTCCCCAGCTAAATACTGCGAAGGCGAGAAGAAGGAGGACGAATCGTGTAGCCAGCTTTGCTGCTGAACTTCGGTGTATCGGCATTCGTCTCCCTTCTATACAACTGCTCTACTTATAATCTAACAAATCTAGTCGCGATGCTCCACGGTGAGTTGGAATTGCTCCAGTTGTCCCTTCATTACCGGAGCATTCGTTGTATCGGTATCAGATAACTCCAGGTGCTGAAACCACGCCGTGCCGACTGATTCGCGGTCCGATGAATGCGAAAATTGCGACAACAACATACCCTAATGCCGGCAGCAGATATCCAAGAGCGATACTCCCGCTGAGACGTGCCACCCAACCCATGGCCGGAGGAAAGACGGCGCCGCCGACAATCGCCATCACGATGAGACTACCGCCCATCTTTGTGTCTTCGCCCAGACCTTTCACTCCCAGAGCGAAGATGGTGGGATACATCATAGACATGAAAAAGCTCGTGGCCAAAATGGCATAGGCTCCAATCATTCCAGGTCTGCCGATTACTACAGCCAGCAGGAACAGATTGATGAGCGCATAGCCTCCCATCATCACGCTTGGAGGGATATAGCGCATAAGGGCAGTGGAAACGACGCGTCCAACTGCCAGCGTGGCCAGGGTCGCGGTAAGAAAATACCCTGCGGTCCGTTCACTCGCCGTCGTGTAGGCGCGCATGTATGGAATGAGCGTGCTCCAGGTGCTGACCTGCGCTCCGACGTAGAAGAACTGCGTCACTACGGCAAACATCAGGTGAGGATTGCGCAATAACCTTGCGTAGCTCCCTTGCTGGCCGGGAGACCTGACGATCTTCACATCAGGTTGCGTTGTTTGGATGTCCAGGCTCGGCGGAAAACGCGTGCGACCGATGACCGCGGCAAGGAGCAGAACTGCAATGCCGAGGCCAACATACGTAGGGACAACGCGCAGGATTTCATTGTGCAGATAGGCTGCATAGGTGCCTTGGGCTTGCATCGATGCCACCTGCGCTGGACTCTTCTCGATTCCTGAAAAGATGAACCACGTACCGATAAGTACGCCGGTGATCGTGCCCGGTGGATTGAATGCCTGTGCGAAATTCAGCCGTTGTTCGGAGGTAGCTGGATCGCCAAACTGTGCGATCAAAGGATTTGCGGCTGTTTCGAGAATGGAAGATCCGCTGCCCACAATGAACAGAGCGCATAAGAAGGGGGTGTAAAGACCTACGACGGCGGCCGGCCAGAAAAGTAAGGTGCCCAGGCCAAACACTATCAATCCGACCAATAAGCCAGCCTTATACCCAAACCGACGCATGAGGAGCGCCGATGGAATGGCCATGGTGCCATAGGCCAGAAAGACCGATGTCTGAACGAGTTGCGCTTGTAAGAGACTCAGGGAGAATGATTTACGGAATTGCTGTACCAGAATGTCGGTGAGATTGTTCGACATTCCCCAGAAGAAAAAGATGAGCGTCGTCAGGAGGAAGGGAAGCAGGTAGTTGCTGGGGAACATGGAAGGCCGAAGGCTTTGCCTTCCATGAGGAGCGCCTTCAATCGATCTTCCAGATGAGACAAGATGCATTCAAATCCCCCACGAATTGTTAACAATCACGCACTAAACTCTACCTGTATCTTTGTAAAACGTCCTGGGTGCTCGCTCCACTCGGAGAGAGTAGAGGCTGTCTGCTCAGGGGAGATGATGGCACTCACTGCGTCCTCGACGGGAAATCTGCCTGCTTCGAGCATCCGAATGACAGTTCGAAAGTCTTCGGGCAGTGCATTCCTGCTTCCTAGAATGTCGAGTTCTTTCTGCACAAATAGCCGTGTTTCGTAGGTGACAGGCTCCTTTGTGTACCCAATGTAGACAACCCGGCCGGTGAAGGCGACCTCTTCGACGGCAGCGCGGAAGGTGAGCGGCATGCCGATGGCCTCGATCATAACATCGGGGCCTTTGCCTTCGGTAATATCCTGAAGTGATACATGCAGAGTATTGTGCAGCGTATTGATTAGGAACGCGGCTCCTGCTTTTCGCGCTATCGCGAGCTTTGCGTCATCCATATCGATCGCAATCACTTTTGCTCCGCGAAAGGCGGCGTTGGCGATGGCACCAAGCCCTATTCCACCGCATCCGAACACCGCGACGGTGTCCTCCGCGGTGATACGGCCGCGTGCTGCGGCATGTGCGCCGACGGTCAGGGGCTCGACAAGACAGAGCTCCTTCAGGGATAGATTCGCGGTGAAAATTCTGTTGCGAGGAACCGCAATATACTCCGTCATGGCTCCATCACGTTGAACGCCCATGGTCTGGTTGCTCTGGCAGGCGTTGGACCGGCCTCGCAGGCAACTCGGGCAAACCCCGCACTCCGAGTAGGGCGAGATGGTGACGGCTGTGCCGGGAGGGAGGCCTTCTACTCCGTCCACGACCGTCGCCGCAACCTCATGGCCTGGGATCCTCGGGTAGGCGATCATGGCGTTAGCGCCACGAAAGGTCGAGAGGTCCGTGCCGCACAGGCCGACGAGGTTTACCCGCAGTAAAACGTCCTCTTTCCCAACTTCACGCAGGTGGGGAACCTCGACCACAGACGCAGTCTGGGGTGCCTGGATCTGAAATGCCTTCACGCTTCACCCCTGGATTCGCTTGTAAGGTTAACTGTAGCCATTATCTTGCTTCGTCACAGACGCTATGGGATCGAGGATGGAGGTGTCAACCGCGCAGCGAGGTACACGACCGGTACTCTCATGGAGTCAGAGGCTTACGTTGATTTAGAGCTTCTGATTGGGGGGATCACTGGGGGCTGTGTGGCGGAGAGACAGGGATTCGAACCCTGGATACCTTGCGGTATACACGCTTTCCAAGCGTGCGCCTTCAGCCACTCGGCCATCTCTCCGCTAGTAGGCACTAGCCAACTTTATGACTCTATCATATGGGTAATGTCTGATAACACATATTCTGTATAGTAAAGTCGTCGCGAGGGGGCAGGAGGTCTTCTTTGCAGAGATCTGCCACTTTTGCTGCTGCCCTGTGGCGATGATAACCTTCCCTAAGGTGAGGGTCAGGCCGTGAAGATCGTGATTGCTGCGGGTCGTCAGGCACACTATCGCTTAGCCGCGAACTCGCTGGTGCGGCGAGGAAACGATGTTTCCCTGCATAGCGCGACTCCTCGCAGCCGGCTGCGGGGGTTCGATCCGGTGGTGGAAAATCGGTGGGTTCCTGCTCCAGTGGCGATCTTCAGCGCCGTGACTCATACTCGTACTCCGCTGATTCTGGATGAGTTGGACTCGACGCTGTTCGACCGGTGGGCGGCTGCTACTATTGGTGATTGTGACCTGCTGCTGGGGGCGGCCTCGTCTAGCCTGGCTACTGGCCGAGCTGCGCAGCGCATGGGTGGGACATTTGTTCTGGATCGGGCTTGCCCGGATATACGCGTTCAGCAGCAGATGATGGTGGAAGAGGCGCGTAAGGTTGGGGGGATGTTCCGCACCAACTCGCCTTGGTTTATTGAGCGGCAGGTGGAAGAGTATGAGCAGGCAGACTTTATCCTCTGCCCGTCGGACTATAGCCGGCGGAGCTTCTCGGAGCACCTTCGCGCGAAGGTTGTGCTGGCTCCCCTCTATGGCTGCTCGGCGATGATGCCACGGCTGGTAAGGCCTTCAGAATCATCGTTTGTGCTGGGTGTTGTGGGGGGCGGACCGCTACGGAAGGGCTTTTTGTACCTTCTGCAGGCCTGGAAAGAGCTTGCATTGCCCGGGGCGGAGTTGAGGATTCGGACCAGCAATGAAATCTTCCAATACCCGGTGTTGAGGCGGCTATTAAGTGAACTCCCTACTGTAAGTGTTGTAGATTATATTGCTGATATAAAGGACTTTTACGTTGAGTGCGATGCGTTCATTCTGCCCAGTGTGGATGATGGGTTTGGGCTGGCGTTGATGGAGGCGATGGCGTGTGGGGTGCCATCGATTGCTACGCGCAACTGTGGAGCCTCTGAGCTGCTGGTTCCAGACCGAGATTGCCTTTTGATTGAGGCGTTTAGCGTGGATCAGATCAAGGAGGCTGTGTTGCGGCTCTATGATTCTCGGGACCTGCGCGAGCGGCTGGAGGCAAACGGTCCTGCTGCGGTGGCGGCGTTGCAGGAGGACGGGCTGGCGAGGCCGTACGAGGAAGGTATTGACCAGCTTTTTGCCGCAATCGAAGGGGCACAGCTATCTAGATCAGCAGTTTAGTTGGTTGGAGGGGACCAGTATCCTCCTCCGACGAAGTGGACTATCTCGAGGCGGTCGCTGTTGACTACCTGTGTTTGCGGCCAGGATGAGCGGGAGATGATGACGCTGTTGAGTTCGACGGCGATGCGGTCGGGCTTAAGGCCGAGCGCCTGGATGACGCTGGCTAGGTCGGTTGGCGAGGTGAGGGCGGCGAGGGCGCGGGGCTGGCCATTGAGTTGAACGGTGAGGGTGGCTGGCATACTGTTCAAGGGTAGCAGGTTGTGGGCGGATGGCCTGTTGATGCGATGGACAGCGGGGTTTGGTAGACTCGGGCGAGTCAGTTTTCTCCGGAGCGAGTTCCCTTCATGCGTATTGTTCAGACGGTCTTCGGAGTCTTTCACCACTTTGATCTGGCGCGAGAGTTGGAGCGGCGGGGGCATCTGGAGAGGGTTTACTCTACTTTTCCGTGGCGGAGGTTGCAGCGGGAGGGGCTGGAACACCGCTTAGTGGAGACGTTTCCGTGGATTCATATGGCGGAGTATGCTGCGGGACGCAGTCCGGTGGACCTGCGGTGGCTTAGCGATCACCTTGGTGTGGCCAATGCCCTGGCGTTCGATCGGTGGACTTTGGGCCACCTAAAGCGTTTGAAACAAAGGCCTGATGCGCTGGTGGGGATCTCCGGATCGAGCTTGAGTTCGGGGGCGTGGCTGCAGCGGGAAGGTGGAATCTTTGTGTGTGACCGGGGATCCACGCATCAGCGGTATCAGCAGCAGATTGTGGAGGAGGAGTACGCGATCTGGGGGGTTACGCGGCCAGTTTCGGATGAGCGGGACACGGTGCGAGAAGAGGCTATCTATAGGCAAGCAGATGCTATTACGGTCCCTTCGGCGTATGTTCGGCGGACGTTTGTGGAGATGGGGGTTCCGGACGAGAAGCTGTTTACGATTCCGTACGGGGTTCGGCTGGACAACTTCCGGCCGGTGGCGGAGGCTGCTTCAGGGGAGTTTCAGGTGCTGTTTGCGGGGGCTCCCGGGCTGCGTAAAGGAATTCCCTACTTACTGCAAGCCTTTGCTCGTCTGAAGCATCCGCGTAAAACCTTGCGTATTGCTGGATATATTCAGGAGAACCTTAAGGCGGCACTTAAGGTGCTTCCTCGGGAGAATGTGGAGTTTTTGGGGCCGATTTCGCAGGCAGAGCTGGTGGAGCAGATGAGCCGGAGCCATGTGCTGGTACTGCCGTCGATTGAGGATGGGTTTGGGCTGGTGATGGCGGAGGCGATGGCTTGTGGGTGCCCTGTGATCAGCTCAACCAATACCGGAGGGAGTCAGCTCTATACTGATGGTGTGGAAGGGTTTATTGTTCCTATTCGGGATGCTGAAGCGATTGCGGATAGGATGCAACGGCTGGCGGATGAGCCGGAGTTGCAGCAGTCGATGAGGGCTGCGGGGCTGCGGAAAGTGCACTCGCTGGGGGGGTGGACGGCGTATGGGGACCTGTGGGAGAAGGTGCTGCTGGAGCTGACGGCGGGGCGCGGATAGGTGAATTTTGGGTGTTTTCGTTCGGTTTTTGCGGGGTGTTGGGTTGCAAGCGGCGTGACTGAGGGAAGGTTCGGGATGCGCGGGGCTTTTTGGGGGGGTATTTCCGTTAAGAGAGGTGCCAGAGGAGATTGAGGGGGCCTCGGCCGTGGCCAAGGTTGGGGGCGCGATGGATGGCTTCGGTGACGAAGTGCTTGGCTCCTCGGACGGCTTCGATGGGGGTGTCTCGGAGGACGAGGAGACAGAGGAGCGAGGAGGAGAAGGCGCAGCCAGTTCCGTGGGTGGAGGTGGTTTCGATGTGCTCGCCGATGAACCTGTGGATTTCTCCGGAGGGTAGACGGAGGAGGTCGGTGGGTTGGGAGTGGTCTCCGGCGGTGGCGACGATGTGGAGGTGGGGGTGGCGGGCGGCGAGGACGTGGGTCGCGGCCTCGGCTTTGGAGAGATTGTCGACGGGCAGCGAGGTAAGAGCTGAGAGCTCGGACCAGTTGGGGGTGATCCAGGTGACGGCGGGGAGAAGTTGCTGGTGGAGGGTGTCGAGGGCCTGGGGTGGGAGGAGGTCGGCTCCGGAGCTGGCGCGGAGGATGGGGTCGAGGACGATGGGGGGCTTGAGGTGATTCCCTGCTGAGTTCCCTGCTGCACGATTGAAGGATGTGAGGAAAGCCGCGACAGTGTTGACGATTTCGGTGGAGCCTAGCATGCCGATCTTGATTCCGGCGGGAGGGAGATCGGCGGAGAGGTGGTCGAGGGCTCGTTGGAGGAAGGCTGGATCGACGGGCTGGATCTCGCTGACGCCGAGGGTGGACTGGACGGTGAGGGCGGTGAGGGCGGAGGTTCCGAAGAGGCGATGGGCGGCGAAGGTCTGGAGATCGGCGGTAACTCCGGCGCCGCTGGAGGGATCGTGGCCGGCGATGGTCAGGAGAGAGCGGGTATTTGAGGTGGGCGGTGAAGAAAGGGTGGGCAAGGAAGGCAACCCCATGAAGAGAAAACACTATCATATTCAACTGGAATTTGCAAGCAATTTTAGAGAATAAGTACCTTTGATTTGTTTGACTTAGGTGTTGGCGAAAGCGACAATATAACTATGAGTGATCCTACGATGAATGACGTGGGAGGACTGCAGGGCAAGGTAAGCCGCAAGAGTACTCGAGCTGGCGTGCTGGCAGTGACCCTGGGCATAACAGCCTCCCTCGTAGCAAGTCCTACGGTGAAACGAGAGAACGAAGTTGTTCCCGGCAAGGCACCGTCGGGCAAGACAACGGCGAAACGTCACTGGTTACAAATTGGAAAAGCGTCCTGGTATGGCGGTAAGTTTAACGGACGGTTGACAGCAAATGGCGAGGCGTACGACATGTATGCCCTGACGTGTGCTCACCGGACGTTGCCGCTGGGAAGCTGGGTTCGGGTAACGAACCTGAGGAATAAGAGGTCGACCTTCCTCCGCGTGAACGATCGCGGACCGATGGTGCCGAGTCTGATTGTGGATCTGTCCTACGGGGCGGCACAGAAGCTGGGCGTGGAGGGATTGGCCAAGGTACGGATCGAAGAGGTGAATCCGTCGGACCCGAAGCTGGCCCAGCAAATGGTGGCTCAGCTGCACTTGCCGGATCCGGTGAAGTTTCACCCTCTCGGCGAGCATCCGGATACAGGATTTCTGGCTCCGGGAATGCTGGCAGGCGTGGACCGCTAACCGCGGCACGACTTTCCACTAAGCGCACGACTAAAACTGAAGGCTTCGCTACCGGAATTGGTGGCGAAGCCTTTTTACTGGTGGTTGGTGGGGCTGAGGAACTTTTGTGAGGGGTTGGCGTACTTTCAGGTATCGGTGTGGGCGGAGGATGGGTTATGGGGCTCGAGGCGGTGCGGGCGTTGGTGAGGGTGGGGATGCTGGGGCTGGTGGCGGCGGCGATGGGGGCTTCGGTGGGAGTGGCGCAGAGTTCTAAGGCGGACGCTGGCGGAGAGAAGGAGGCGGCGATGGCGAGGGACGCGCATCCGGATTTTCTGGTGGCCACGATCAAGCCGAGCGATCCTAAGGCGACGGATGGGTGGGGGTTTCCGGGCGAAGGCCACCATGTTTCGTGTGTGAATGCGACCGTGGCTACGATTCTGGAGGTTGCGTATGGGGTTCATGCCAAGCAGATTGTGGGAGGGCCGGAGTGGGTGGGCAAAGACCGGTACGACGTGAGCGGAATTCCTGACGTGGCCGGGGTTCCGGACCTGAGGCAGACGCAGGAGATGTTTCAGAAGCTGCTGGCGGAGCGGTTTCATTTGAGCTTCCACAGGGAGAGGCGCGTGATGCCGATCTATGCTCTGACGGTGGCGAAAGGAGGGCCGCTGTTGAAGATTGCGGACCCGAAGGAGGAGCTGAATACGGGAAATTCCGGCGGCGGAGGCGAGAGGACGCTGAAGTTTACCAATATGTCGATGCCGGATTTTGCTCTGAATATGAACTTTTATGAGGATAGGCCGGTGATCGATGAGACGGGGCTGGCGGGGCGGTACGACTTTACGCTGCGGTGGGCGGACGAGGTTTCGAGCGAGGGAGTGGAGGGGGCTCCTCCGTCGATATTTACGGCGATCCGGGAGCAGTTGGGGTTGAGAATGGACGCGGTGAAAGGGCCGGCGGAGGTGCTGGTGGTCGACCGGGTGGAGCGGCCTTCGGAGAATTAGAGGTTGGGGGAGCAACGGGGGCGGGGCGTTATTGCGGTCGGTGAAGGAATGTGGGGGCGGTGAGTGGAAATGGGCTATGATCGGGGGGTACGGTCCTTCCTTGTTTCGTCGAGTCCGCCCTGCTTTACGGCCAAGCTGACAAATTGAGAGCTATTGAAGTTCGAGACAGCAGGCCCCCTTTCATGATCCGTACCAGATTTCTGCGGAGTTCGTCTGACCTCTTTCCATCGGCCGATCTGGGCGAGTCTGCGCTGCTGCATCTGGCCGACCTTGTGCCTTAGATTGTCTGGATGTGTACTCCTGAGGGGAACAACATTTATTTTAACCGGCGGTGGGTGGACTACACGGGAATGACCCAGGAGGAGAGCCGCGGGGAGGGATGGACCACGCCGTTTCATCCGGAGGAACGGGACGTCGCGAGGCTGGCTTGGAGTGGGGCCGTTGCTACCGGGGATATGTACCAGGTGGAGAGCCGGCTGCGGGCCGCGGATGGGAGCTACCGGTGTTTCTGATGCGGGGAGAGCCGTTCAAGGGAGCCGATGGGCAGACGGAGAACTGGTTCGGAACGTGCACGGACATTCACGAGTTGAAGCTGGCGGAGCGGGCGCTGCTTCGCAGTGAAAAGCTGGCGTCGGCTGGACGGATGGCAGCGAGCGTGGCGCACGACATCAACAACCCGCTGGAGGCGATCATGAACCTGCTGTACCTGGCGAGGACGAGTGAGGAGCTGGCGGAGGCGAAGTCGTATATTGCAGAGGCTGAGGCGGAGCTGAACCGGATTATGCATATTACGCGGCAGTCGGTGGGGTTCTACCGCGAGGCGACACGTCCGACCCTGACGTCGATACAGAGCCTAGTGGAGGCTGCGATCGATCTATCGAAGGCGCGGATTACGGCGAGGGATGCGAGGATTGAGACGCGGTGGAGGGCGGATGTTGACCTGTGCGTGGTGCCGGGGGAGCTGATCCAGGTGTTCGCGAATGTGCTGCTGAATAGCCTGGAGGCGATTCCGAACGAGGGAGTGATCCGGGTACGGACATCGTCGGCGTTGAATGAAAAGAGCCAGACGAAGTGCTTTTGCGTGACGATCGCGGATAACGGGAGAGGGATTGCCCAGCGGCTGCTTCCTCAGCTGTTCGAGCCGTTCTTTACGACGAAGAATGCTACGGGGACGGGGCTGGGGTTGTGGGTGAGTAAACAGATTCTGGATAACCACAAGGCGACGATTCGGGTTCGGACCAGGGCCGAGGGAGAGCGGACTGGGACGGTGGTGCGGATTACGTTCCGTGGCGAAACGGAGGTTGTGACGGAGAGGGTGGAGGATTTGGGGCAGGTTGAGTCTGTGCTGGTGTGAGGAGCGTTTGCGGTGGAGCTGCAGGGGGAGATGGCGAAAGGCCCGGGCGGTTGCCTGGGCCTTTCGTGGTGTGGAGGCTGCTGCGGCGGGTTAGAGGAGGCCGAGGCGGCGGTGGGTGATGGGGAGGTCACTGAGGCGGAGGGCGAGGGATTTGGCTCCACCACCTCCTTTGATGAACTCGGAGAGTTCGAGCTGGACGACGTCAAAGCCGGTGTCGAAGAGGCGGTTGGCGAGCTCGGGGGAGATCTCACCGGTGAAGACGGTGCGACCGATGTTGAGGGCGCAGCAGGCCATGCGGGTGGCGTCGAGTTCGGAGACGGGGATGCGGCGGGATTCGGGGTAGGCGTGCTCGATGGCGGCGCGGGAGGCGGCGTCGAAGGCACCGGGATAGTAGAGGATGTAGCCGGCGTCTTTCGAATTTAGGGCTGGGTCGGCGGAGTCTCCGTGGAGGGGGGTGAAGCAGGTGTCGAGGTGGTAGAAACGGGGGTCGGCGAGGTGGAGCGAGGTGACGGGGACGTGCCAGGCGTCGGCTACGTGGCGGTGGGCGGCGCGGCAGGTGCGGACGCCGTGGGCGGCGAAGAGCGCGGTTCCGGCGTCGTTGAAGACCATGTCGCCTTCTCCCTCGAAGGGAGTTTCGCGAGGGGTCTCCCAGAGGAGGAAGCCCTGCGAGATGAGCCAGCGGCGGAGGAAGGAGCTTTCGGGGCGGCGCTGGGGAGGATCGAAGCTGGAGACAGCCGCGACGCCGTGGTGGATGAGGGCTCCGTGGCCGAGGAAGACCATGTCGGGGCAGCCGGGCTCGGGATGGAGGAGGCGGACGTCGGCGACGCTGCGGAGGACGTTGTGCATGCTCTTCCACTGAGCGAAGGCGAGATCGCGGGAGGAACGGTGGACGTTGCCGGCCATCCAGGGATTGAGGACGTAGTCGACGTTGTACCACTCGGGCGGACACATCAGGAAGGTGGGGCGGGTGAATTGCGGGGTGGAGGCGAAGACGTTTGGGGCGGAGACTGAAACAGCGGTGCTTGTGGCCATAATGATTGAGTTCCCTACATCCGTCAGGAGTCTGCCCCCGCGAGACCATGTTCGTCAAGTGGTGACCGTACCCAAGGGGGTACGTTTTTTCCCCCAGGCGGAACATACATTGAGACGGGTTGAAATGGAAAAAGGTCCGCCAAATTGGCGAACCTTTTACATGGAGCGAGTGTGTGTGGATTCTGATGCGGAGGGCTGGGGTGTGGTTGGCCTTTAGAGCCTTTCGAAGAGCTTAGAGCTTCTCGAAGAAATCGCAGGCCGAGCAGGAGATGTAGACTCCGCCGGGGACTCCGCGCTCACGGTCCTTGACGCGCTTGACGATGCGGGTGGGCTTGGAGCACTTGGGACAATCGGTGCTCTTCTGTGTATCCATGACCTTTTTGCGGTCGCCGGTCTTGGCAATCTTCGCCATTGTGATGATCTCCCTGAAACAAATGTTTGGCTTGCCCGGGTGGGGCTGCGCGGTGTGCGCGGGTCGACCTTACTTGATCCGTGGGCTGGGCTTGGAGGGCTGGCCGAACAGGAGGTGGCAAGGAGGAGTGCCGGGGTGAAGCTCTGTTGCAAGTTTACACGATAGTGGAGCGGAAGGGGTTGGGAAATGCAACGGCGACGACTGGTAGGCTGCTGGAAGATGAGTCAATTCCCTGCTGCAGGGCCGAGGGTGGTTGTGCCGAAGACGGCGAGGGAGGCGCTGCGGCGGCACTGGCGGCTTTATGCGTACGAGGGCGCGGAGTTGGCCTGGTTTATGGTGGCCGCTTGTGTGGTGTCGGTGGTGCTGTTTGGGGTGGGGTCGGTGGGAGTGCGGGCGGTGCCTGGTGCTGCGCTAAGGCGGTTGTTGATGGGCGTTGCGATGGGGGCGACGGCGGTGATGATTATTCATTCGCCGATGGGGAAACGGTCAGGGGCGCATTTTAATCCGGCGATTACGCTGACGTATCTGCGGCTGGGGAAGATTGGGGTTTGGGATGCTTTGGGGTATTGGGTGGGGCAGTTTGGGGGAGGCGTGGTGGGGGTGGGGGTATCGGCGTTGATGCTGGGAAAGTTGCTGGCGCAGCCATCGGTGGAGTATGTGGTGACGGTGCCGGGAGTTGGCGGGACGGTGGGGGCGTTTGCGGCGGAGGTGTTTATGGCCGCGCTGCTGATGGGAGTGGTGCTGTGGATGACGAATCGCAGGCGACTGGCGGGGTATACGAGCTATGCGGTCGGGGTGTTGATTACGGGCTATGTGTTTTTCTTTGCTCCGGTGTCGGGGTTCAGTATTAATCCGGCGCGGACGGTGGGGTCGGCGGTGTTTGCGGGGGTTTGGACGGCGGTGTGGGTTTACTTTGTGGCACCCGTGCTGGGGATGCTGGGAGCCGCGGAGGTGTATGTGCGGTGGTTTGGGGTGGAGAGCGTGCTTTGCGCGAAGCTGCATGCTGCGCCTAGTGTGCTTTGTCCGGTTGCGGGTGGGGTGGATGAGGAAGGTTCTAGCTTCTAGCTGCTAGCTAAAGCGGAGGACAAGTGCGGACGTAGATCCCTGCGGGATGACAGATAGAGAGGCACGGGCAAGAACAAGAGCCAATACAGTGGTCCTTCGCTTCGCTCGAGGATGACGGGATTTTGGGCGACGGGGTGAGGGCTGGAGCAACGGCGAGGGCGGGTGCGGGGCGGAAGCAGATTCCCTGCGGGAATGACAGGAAGAAAGGCAACGGCAAGAGCAACTGCAAAGGCAGGTGCAGGAGGCAGTGCGGAGGTGGGGTTATTCGTCCGGGGTGGGGTTGCGGCGGAGGTGGTCTTCGATGGTGGGGTTGGTGGAGGGGGCGGTGGGGGTGGCGCCGAGGATCTGGACTAGAGGGGCGTGTGCGGCGGCGGCCTTGGCTTCCATGTCGGTGTGGGCGGCGGGAGGGGCGATGTCCATGGGGTAGCCGGCGGGGACGATGGGGGTGTGGGTGTACTCCCAGGCGTAGGTGCGGGTGATGCGGTGGAGAGCGATCATGCCGAGGAAGACGACGAAGAGGGTGAGGAAGGCGGCTTCGGGGCCGTAGGCTCCTCCGGTGAGGCGGTCGGGACCGGATACGGAGGTGAAGATGAGGGAGCTGTAAGTGGTGTAGCCGGCGATGGGGAGGCCGAAGAGGACGGCCATGGAGGCGTTCCAGGCAAAGTGCATTCCCCAGCCGAGCCAGAGGGCGCGGGTGCGGAGGTAGGCCATGGAGTAGAGGACTCCTAGAGCGAAGGTGATGAGGATGCTGAGGCCGGTGGCGTTGGGACGCTGGGCGGAGAGGACGGCGTAGGCGAGCGAGAGGAAGGTGGTGGCGGTGACGGGGCCGATGGCTTCGATGAGGCGGGCGAAGAGGAAGCCGCGGAAGGTGAGCTCGAGGGCGAGGGCGGCGACGGCCAGGGTGGCGAGGGAGATGAAGGCGAGCAGCCAGTTGGCGGGGGCGAGCGAGAACTCGGGATGCAGTGTGCCGGTGAGCATCATGGGAAGAAGGGCGAGGAGGAGGAGGGCCCAGCCGAGGGCTGCTCCCCGCTGCCACTCTTCTGAGGAGGTGGGGCGGCTGGGTAGAGCGTTGGTGGAGCGGAGGGTTCCGGTGCGGGTGGTGATGCGGCGGATGAGGGCGAGGCCCCAGAGGAGGAGGACGACGAAGATGGACTGCTGGAGGAAGTCGTAGAGCGAGGGGAGGTTGAGGTGGTTGACGAGGGACTGCGCGGCGCGGGCGGCGAGGGAGCCGGCGGCGATGATCCAGAGGACTCCCGAGACGAAGAGAGCGAGGTGGAAGAGGCGGGGAAAGGCGAGTTGGGGGCGATCGGGTTGCAGGGTCATGGAGGTTGAGCGACTCAGTCCAGTGTGCGTATGGGGAAGATTCCCTCAGCGGCTAAAGCCGGGTTGGTTTGCTGGTTTCATGGCGGGGCTAAAGTCCCGCCCCTTCAAAGCTGACCGGCGCTGCCCTGCTCAAAAGTCTCATGGTGCTGCCCTGTTCTGGGAGTTTCACGGCGCTGCTGCTACTGGGTGCTTTGCCGGTTGGGTGATGGTTTAGACGGTGGTGTAGAACTGGGCGATGTTGCGGAACTTGTTGTAGCGCGCAGCTAGTAGATCGTCGATGGAGAGCTTCTGTAGATCGGTGAGGTGAGCCTGCAGGCGGTCGTTGACGAGGAGCATGGCGAAGGCGGGGTCGGTGTGGGTTCCACCTTCGGGTTCGCGGATGACTTCGTCGACGCAGCCTAGCATTTTGACGTCGGTGGCGGTGTAACGGAGAGCAGCGGCGGCCTGATGTTTTTTGGTGGAGTCCTTCCACATAATGGAGGCGCAGCCTTCGGGGGAGATGACGGAGTAGATGGCGTTCTCGAGCATGAGGACGCGATCGGTGACGGCGAGGCCTAACGCTCCGCCGGAGCCACCTTCGCCGGTGATGGTGGCGATGGTGGGGACGCTGAGGCGGGACATTTCGAGGAGGTTGCGGGCGATGGCCTCGCCCTGGCCACGCTCCTCGGCACCGAGGCCGGGATAGGCGCCGGCGAGGTCGATGAAGGTGAAGATGGGGCGGTTGAATTTTTCGGCGATTCGCATGGCGCGGAGGGCCTTGCGGTAGCCTTCGGGGTCGGGGGAGCCGAACTTGCGGGCGACTCGCTCCTTGAGGCTGCGGCCCTTGAGGTTGCCGACGACGAGGACGGGCTGGCCGTGGAAACGGGCCATGCCGGCGGTCATCGCGGCGTCGTCGGCAAACTGCCGGTCGCCGTGGATCTCGCTGAAGTCGGTGAACAGGGCGTTGATGTAGTCCATCGGATAAGGGCGCTGGGGATGCCGGGCGAGCTCGGTCTTGATCCAGGCTTCGGGAACGGGTGGAGCGGGTGCGTGGGCGTGCTTCTGGGGTGTGTTTTCTGCCATAGCGTGTGACCTCCACGATTGTACGGTAAGTGCAGAGGGTAGTGAGTAGAGGGTAAGGAGTAGAGGGTGGTGGCGGAGACAGTAGACAGGTAGACAGTAGACAGGTAGGGCGGTGGGGTATTGGGGAAAGAAAAGGCCAGCATGCTGACGCATGCTGGCCATAGGGGCCTGGGTGGAGTGGGTCTGGCTTGGATGGACTAGTAGGCTCCGCGGGAGCTGGAGACTGCGTTGACGGTGCGGACGAGGATGTAGAGGTCCATCCAGGGGGACCAGTGTTGGACGTAGTAGGCGTCGATGCCTACGCGGTTGGCGTAGCTCATCTCGTTGCGGCCGGAGACTTGCCAGAGGCCGGTGATGCCGGGGCGGACTTTGCTGTAGGCGGCGAAGGCGTCGCCGTAGCGGGAGATCTCTTCGTAACAGATGGGGCGGGGACCGACGAGGCTCATCTCTCCGCGGAGGACGTTCCAGAGCTGAGGAAATTCGTCGAGGCTGAACTTGCGGAGGAAGCCACCGATGGGGGTGACGCGGGGGTCGTTGCGGAGCTTGTGGTCTCGCTGCCACTCTTCTCGCGCGTGTTCGCTGTTGGCAAGGCGCTCGGCGAGACGGACGTCGGCGTCGCGGACCATGGTGCGGAACTTCCAGACATGGAAGGGGACGCCGTTCTTGCCGATGCGTTGATGGCGGAAGAAGATGTTGCCGGGAGAGGTGAGCTTGACGGCGATCGCGATGACGAGAAGGAGGGGCGAGAGAAGAACGAGGAGGCAAGCCGCGGAGAGAATGTCGAGGGTTCGCTTGATGCGGAGGTCGGCTTCGAGGATGAGGGACTGGGAGATTTGCTGGCTGAGGTCTCCTCCGAAGATGGTCTCGGTGGAGAAGCCGTGGAGGCGGGTGATGTCGGGTGAGACGACGATGACTTTGGAGAAGAGGGCGCTGAAGGACGGCTGCGCGTCGGCGAAGGGGAGCTCACCGGAAGGACCTCGAACGACGATGACGGTTTGGATTTTGGGCTGCTGATCGAGGTCGAGGGCGGTGTCGAGGCGATGGAAGACCGGGAGGCCGGGGATGCGCTCGGACCAGCCGGCTTCGTCAAGGATCTTGACGGGATGGAGGCCGAGGCGGGGACTCTTCTGGAGGAATTGGGCGACGTCGTAGAGAGGCTGGCCGGCTCCGATGAGGAGGACGGATTCTCCCCACCAGTGGGCACGCGAGAGGAACATGCGGACGAGCGAGCGGCCGAAGGGAGAGAGGATGACCGAGAGCGCAAAGAAGGTGAGCTCAAAGGGACGGAAGCCATTGGCGCGCGTGAAATAGAGGAAGCAGATGTTGCCGAGATGGACGAGGGCAACACATTCGACGAGACGCTTGCTTTCGAGGACGACGTCGGTGCCGAGAGCGGGATAGAGGCTGGCGCCGGCGAGGGTGCAGAGCGTGAGTACGATGACGCTGAGGCCGTCGAGTGCGATGTTTTGATGCAGGCGGTAGCCGAGCATGGGGCTGAGAACAAGAGCGATGCCGAGAGCTATAGCGAAGCAGGCTGCGTCGGAGGCGAGCATGACCAGAGCGGTACGGCGGCGGCAGCATTGGCCTTCTTGCGAGGGTTGTGTAGCGAGGGATTTACTGAAACGAATTCCTTGAAGGGGATGAGATTCCATGGTCGTGCTCCTGGGAGAAAAATGGCCGGTCAGTGCTGTTTGCTGCGTGTGGTGCGGTGCCCAATTGATTTGGGTCTGTCCTACGAATGGGGCCTGATAACGCAGCAGCGTAGACGGTTTCTGTCTTGTCTAACATCAGCGGCGCGACGAACCTTTCGGAGAAAGTGTGGCGTGATTCTGAACCCATGGCCTGCCGCAGATCTGCAGAGCAGACGAGCTGACGAAGACAGTGGGCAATACGGTTTGCATCCTGCGGAGGGATGAGAAATCCATTCACACCGTCGTGGATTGCTTCGTGGACACCACCGACATCGGTGGCGAGGATGGGGAGACCTTCGCGCATAGCTTCGAGGATGCTGATGGGGAAGGCTTCCCAGTTGGAGATGAGGACGAAGATGTCGCTCGCGGCGAGTAAGGCGGGAGTGTCTGCGCACTCTTCGAGAAAGTGAATACGCGGGGCGAGGCCGTAGTCCGCGGCAAGACGTTTTGCGGCTTGGAGACGAGGGCCGGAGCCGGCGAGACGAAGCTGCCAATCGAGGTCGGTGAGGGTGGACAAGGCTTTGAAGAGGGTGGCGTGATCCTTCTGGAGATCGAACCTTGCGACCATGGTGATGATGATGGATGAGTGCGGCTGACGGAGTGTGGGGGCGCGGTCGGGAAGGCCGTTGTGGATGGTGACGATGGAGCTCGGGGGGAGCGGGAGGAACTGTAGGGCGAGGCGTCGTTCGGCGTCGCACACGGCGATGAAGGTGGCTCCGAGCGAGAGTGCGATTCGCTCGAGTGCGAGACGGAAGCGGATGGGTTGGCTGGTCGCGCGATCGATGAAGGAGAGGCCGTGCGGAGTGAAGAAGCTGGGGATGCGGAGAAGTGCGGCGGCGATTCGGCCAATGAATCCGGCCTTGGAGGTGTGGGTCGCGAGGATGTCGGGTTTTATGGAACGCAAGGCGGAGAGGACTTGAACGAGGCTGATGGGATCGAGAAGCGGATGGATTGGCTTGCGCAGTGCGGGGATAATGACGACTGGAACACCGCGGTCACGGAGCTGCCGGGTGAGCAGAGCTTCTGGCGCGCCGACCAGAACGATGCACTCATGACCGCGAGCAATCAGGCCGAGGGCGAGGTCGCGAACGTGGGCCTCGGCTCCGCCAAAGGAAGTGCTTCCGGTGATGAGTTGAACGATCTTCATGAGTGGGTGGAGGGGTGGATCAGCGGCAGGTCTGGTTCGCGCAGAGGTTGATGACGGAGGCTTTGGTGTTGGTGGGGATGGTTCCGAATTGATCGAAGACAACCATGGGCGGAAGGCCGGCGAGAGGTTGATAGGGACGGCCTTTGAAGCTGTTACTGCGGACGGCGTTCCAGGTGTCGGCGTCGAGAGGAATGACGCCGTGCGAGAGCTTGTTGAGGGCTTGGAACCAGGCGGTGTCGGCCTGCCGATAGGGGTTGGGGAGCCATGATCCGTAGGGGTGATCGGGGATGAGCGTGGCGTTGTCCTGACCCCAGTAGCCGTCGGGAAAGCGCTTCACGTAGACGTTGATGGGTGCGGTGCGCCAGTCTCCGTGGGGATGGGTTTTGCGCCAGGATTGGAAGTCGATGACCTTGCGGCCGTAGTCGGTGAGGTTGTAGGAGGTGTCGAGGAGAGCCTTAACCTGCTCGATGTAGGCGTAGTCGAAACCTGCGGTGTCGGCGTACTGAAGAGCCTCGAGTAATTGCTGAGGCGTGTGGTAGGTGGGGCCATATTTTCCGGCGGTGGGAAACTTGTCGAGGAACCAGAGATCGACGCAGGCCCAGAGTTCTTTGGAGTGATATTCGAGGGCGGCTCCGCGGTAGACGGCGAACATGAGATCGTTGAAGTTTTCCTTGAGCAGCTTAGGTGCGAGGAGAGCTCCGCCGCGCGCGACGGCGAAGGGGTAATCGGGGAAGGTCATCTCGAAGATGAGGCGCTTGCCGAAGGAGCGGTACATGCTGGAGAGCTGCGTGATCTTGTTGGCGACGGCGAGAAAGGCGTCGGGCGCGGAGAGGTTGCGGGTGTTGACGAGATAGGGCTTGAGGGGAGTTCCCTTCTCGTCGCGAACGCCGAGGAGAGATTGCATCATGTCGGTCTCGTCGTAGACGACGCCGAGGAAGAGTGGATCGTTTTTGAGGAGAAGCAGGGTCTTCTCTGCGAGGTCGTAGCGATAGGTTCCGTCGGCGTGTTGCAGGGCGGGCAGATCGCGACGGTAGTTCCCTACTTCGGTGTTGAAGAGATAGGACCAGTGGTGCTGATGGCAGAAGTTGACGATCGCCATGAGGTGTTGGGGGTCGGCCTCTTCTTCGGGCTGGATGTGCCAGGAGATGAAGTCGATGTTCATGGCGGTGAGACTTTTGGCGAAGGCTGGATTCTGGGTTTGACCACTCCAGTTGTCGGCGTCGATGCCGAGCTGCATGGGAGCTGAGGGCGCAGGCTTGGCGTGGACCTCGGCGGCCATACAGAGCAGAGCGAGGACGATGGCTAGACGGCGCATGTGGTTCCTGATTGCGAAGTTCCTTTGAGGAGCGCGGCATAGGGAGGCCAGGCGCTCTCGACGGAGTAAGAGGTTCGTACGAGCTCGCGGCCAGCCTCGCCCATGCGATGACGAAGGTTGGGATCGTCGATGAGGGTTCGCAGGGCGGTGAGCCATTCTTCCTCGGTGTTCGCGAGGAAGCCGTTGCGGCCTGCTTCGATGACGTCGCAGTTGGCTCCGACAGGCGACGCGATGACGGGCTGGCCGGCGGCCATGTATTGCAGGAGCTTGAAGGCACACTTGCCGCGAGCGAAGGGCGAGTCCTTGAGAGGCATGATGCCGATGTCGAACTGGGTGAAGAAGTCGAGCTCTCCGGCTAAGGTCCACTTGAGATAACGGACGTTGGGGAGGTCCCAGTAGAGGGGCTCGTTGAGACCTACGATGATGAGCTTGAAGCTGCGCTGCTGAGCCAGCGCGAGGAACACGGGCTGTAGTACTTCGAGGTGATGACGATTGAGCGGGGTTCCGATCCAGCCAATGCGGACGAGATCGGAATCGGTGGGGGCGACGGTTGCGTAGCGGTTGGCTTCGACGACGGTGGGAATGATTTGCACGTTGGCGGAGTGGCTGCGATAGAAGTCTGCGAGGTACTGATTGCCGCAGACGACGACGGTGTAGTGCGAGGCCATGCGAGCAAATTTTTCGTTGTCTCGGAGGAGTCGCGGGAGCCAGTGCGAGCTCTCTTTGTCGGAGATGTGGAGGGCGTCGTCGACGTCGAGGAGGACGCGGGGGCAGCGCCAGAGGAGAAGGCGCTCGAGGAGGGGCGGGCCGAAGGGGAGCATCTCGCGGGAGATCCAAACGGCGTCGTAGGTTGGGGCGAGAAAGAGAACCTGGCACAGACGTAAAAGTACGAGGACGGGAAGGAGCAGAAGGCGCAGAGGGAGATGGCTGTTCTCGATCTGCCAACGGAAGAAGCGGCTGCCGATGAGGCTGCGGTGGTCGAGGCGCACGCCATCCCGCTCCGCGATGGCGTGGTACTGGAGGATGCGGTAGCGGGAGTCGGCGGACTCGCGCGGTTTGACGGTGAATGCCAGGACTCGAAGCATGAATATCCTTTAGGGTCGTGGAGCATTGCCGATGGCAACCGTCCAGAAGCCATAAGCCTTTTCGCGGTAGGTGCTGTTGCGGCGGATGGCCCAGAGAGCACTGAAGACGATGAGCTTCTGGAGGGCCTCGATGCGATTGACGAGGACTAAGGAGAGGGCGGAGATTTTTCCGAAGTGCTTCTCAAAGTATTTTCTGCGGCTGTCGCGAAGGATGTAGATGGTGCGGGCGTGGACGGATTCGACTTCGCAGGAACTGCCGGCGAGATGCTGGACGCGGGCCTTTGGCCAGAACCAGATCTGGCCTCCTGAATCGAGGAGTCGCTTGCAGAGATCGACCTCTTCGAAGTAGATGAAGAAGCGCTCGTCCATGCCGTTGAGGGCTTCGTAGACTTTACGCGGGATGAGCATGGCGGCGCCGATAATCT
Source organism: Acidobacteriota bacterium (assembly GCA_021778315.1). The sequence goes on from JAJYCQ010000010.1 coordinate 24,826, forward strand.
GCTCGACCTGGCGCGGGGTGGTGTGGGGAAAGCGAGTGAGCTTGTAGGCTCCTCGCCACTTGTCGAGGCCGGTTGCGTCGAGGATGATGCGGCCGAGGGTGGGGAGATTTCTGCAGGTGAAGGTGACGGCTCCTGCTGCGTCGAGGATGGCGGGACCCACGGCCAGAGCGGATGGATGCTGCTTGAAGCAATCGACGAGTTGAGCGGCGGCGTCGTTGAGGAGCTGCGTGTCGGGATTGAGAAAGAAGAGATAGTCTCCGGTCGCAAGGCTGGCACCGCGGTTGCAGGCTCGGCCGAAGCCGATGTTCTCTTCGGTCTTGACGATACGAATCGGGAAGCTGGGGTGCGAGGAGATGAAGCGGTCGACGGCAAGCAGCGTGAGGTTGGTGGGGGAGTTGTCGACGAGGATGACTTCGTGAGGCGCAGCGGTGCGGGCGGCGATGGACTCGAGGCAGGACTCGATGGTTCCAGCGCTGTTGTAGGTGACGATGATGAATGAGAAATCGATGCGGGCCATTTAGTGGACTAGGCTTCCTTCCCGGTTAACCTGCTTGTACTTGAGGTAGCCGCGATGGGCGGCCTCGCGATGACGGAGACGCATGCTGAGGGAGTAGCCGAGGAGGTCTCGTCCGAGGCGCGATGCGTTGATGGGCCGCAGGAGGGTGGCCTGGAGTTTCGCGAGTCTTCCCTTCTGCTCGAGGCCGAGGGCTTTGGTGATTTCGGGGTAGGTCTGCTGGAGCCGGGCGATGCCACAGCCGACGTTGAATTCGCGACGTAGATACTGCTCTTCGGTCATGTCGTGGAGATGATCGGCGATGGCGTCCTTGTTGAGAGCGAGGCGGGCACCATTCTTTTGTAGATGGAAGGCGAGGACGGTATCTTCAAAGGCGCTGAAGGCCAGCTGGCGGTCGAAGAGATGTTCGTCGAAGCCTCCGGCGGCAAGAATGGCGCTACGCAGGACGGCGAAGTTTCCGGTGTAGACGTGTTGAAAGCCCAGATGGGTGGGGTCTTTTACGTCGTCGAAGGCAAACTGGGAGCCTCTCGAATCGATGTACTGAATGAGGCGGGTGATGACGATTTCCTGATGCCAGAGGAGGAGGCCCTGGGAGCCAGTGTAGCCGTCGTCGAGTCTATTCCAGTGTTGTTGGAGCATGCCTGGACGCGGGAAGACGTCGTCGTCCACGAAGAGGATGCGATCAAACTTTGCAGCGGCGACTCCGGTGTTGCGAGCCTTGGCGGGGCCGCCGTTGGGGATGGTGATGACTCGCAGAAGGGAGGGAGCGAGCTGGGTGAAGCGGTCGAGGACGGAGGAGGTCGCGTCGGTGGAGCCGTCGTTGACGACGATGATTTCGCAGGCACGAATGCCTTCGAGCGCGAGCAGATGCTCGAGGGTCCGGTTGAGAATGGGAGCGCGATTATGCGTTGGAATGACTAGGCTGAACATAGGGGTCTCAGGCAGCAATGGCCCACTTGAAGTATTCGAGGTGAGATGGTTCGCGGCTGCGCAGATAGCGGAGCAGGTAGAGTGTGGCGATCATGTTGCGCCAGATGGAGGCGGCGAAGGAGCCGTGATGTTTTTTGAAGTAGTACTCCTGGCTGATGAGGTTTTGAAGGACGATGCGGCCGACTGAACCGAAGAGCTGGATGGTGCTTTGGCGCTCCTTGTGCAGCAGGCGAGCGGTGTGGAGATACCAGACCTGGAGGCCTGCGGAGCGGAGCCTACAGCAGAGATCGACCTCTTCGCTATAGAGGAAAAATTTTTCGTCGAAGCCGCCGAGAGAGGCGAAGACGCTGGCGCGGAGGAGCATGCAGGCACCGAGGACGGTCTCGACTTCGCGGGTGGAACGGTGGTCCCAGTTGGAGAGATAGGGTTTGGAGGTGAGAGCGTTGTGAGGAAATTTGAAGGCGAGGGTGCTGTGCTGGAGAAACTCGTTGAAGAGAGTGGGAAGGGAGCGCGCGCCGTCGTACTGCACTTGTCCGGCTTCGTCCTGGAGCATGGGGCCGACGACTCCGGCGGAGGGATGGGTGTCGAGAAAGGCGAGGAGATAGCTGAGGACGTCGTTGAGAAACCGGGTGTCGGGGTTGAGGAAGAGGAGGTACTTCCCTTGCGCGGAGCGGCTGCCGAGATTGCATCCTGCACCGAAGCCCTTGTTGGCGTGGCTGTGAATGAGGCGGATGCCGGGGTCCTGATCGAGAGGGGCCGAGCCTTGCGGTGAGTCGTTGTCGACGACGATGACTTCGTAGCGGGTGGAGCGGCTGAGGGTGCGAACGGACTGGATGGAAGCGGCGATTTCGTCGGCGCAGTTCCAGTTGACGTAGATGATGGAGACGTCGATGGACGCGGCGGCGGTGGTGGATGGCTGCGGCACGGGTTGTGGGATGGGAGGGAGATTACTCATGGCAGGGTTCCGTGGACAGGGGGCCTGTGAGGTCGGGCGTTACGGATGTGGGGGGTGCGGTGTGGAGAGCGCGGGCTCCGATGCCGAACCCGATGCCGACGAGGATGAAGACGAATTTTGTGGCCTTGGTGAATTCGTGGATGTCGGCAAAGCAGCCGGTGACGGCGTAGGTGACGAGTGCTAGTTGAGAGCAACGGACGAGCGTGGCGATGGTGGGGAGATGAGCCGCGAGGAGGCGCTTGCGGAGTCTGCCGAGCGAGAGGCCGAGGAAGAGGAGCGTTGCGATGAAGGCGATGAAGCCGACGAGGCCGTGCTCGACGAGGTTGGTGAGGTACATGTTGTCGATGGCGAAGATTTTGGAGATGTCGAAGTGGGCGGTGTTGCTGATGTCGTGGACGTAGGCGAGGTAGACATTTTTGAACTGCATGTGGCCGATGCCGAGGGCGGGATGGTAGGCGAAGACCTTGAGGGCGAGGGTCCAGTAGACGAGGCGGCTGTAGAAGTTGTTGGGGTCGGTGAGCCGCTGCATGAAGGGCGTGGTGCGGAAGAGGAAGTAGCCGACGGCGGCGCCGATGCTGAGGACGGGGATGGCGGAGATGACGATGAGCAAGGGGCGGCGAGCGAGGAGAAGCAGAGCCACGGCGACGCCAACCCATACTCCGCGCGTGGCGTTGACGGCGATGCCACCGGCGACGATGGTGAGGAGGGCGAAGGAGAGGAACGAGCGGCGCTGTATCCAGCGGCGGAGGACGAAGGGGACACCGAGAGCCATGAAGGTGCCGGTCTCGGAGGGGTGAAAGAAGGTGACGTAGGGGCGGTAGACGCCTTCGGTGAGACGCACCAGCTCGGGCGACATGTAGGAGATGGAGGTGCTGTGTTCGAGCAGAGGGTTGCGCTGCAGGACTCGCTCGATGATGCTGAGGGCGGCGAGGGAGACGATGAGCCAGATGACGGAATCGGGAATGGATTCGGGGTCTTTGGTGTTGGCGGACTCCTGGAGGAAGACGACGAGGAGGAGGGCTCCGAGGACGACGGTTTCGAGGAGATTGCGGAAGGCGACGAGGTCGGAACCGGCGAGCAAGGAGAGCGATTGAGCGAAGACAAAGAGAGCGAGCACCCAGTAGACGGAGCTGAGGCCGGGCTGCCAGGTTCTTGACTGAGACAGATAGAGCGCGGGAAAGACTACGAGATAGAGGAGCAGTAGCGCTTCATCGCCGAAGAGCTTGGGGAGGACTCCGGTGGTGATTCCGAGGCTGAAGGGGACGAGGGCGAGGGCCCAGATGGAGGCTCCGAGGGCGAGGGCGGGATATCGGAGAGCGATGGCGGCGAAGACGATCAGCGTGGCGAGAATGAGGATGGCGTAGAGGCCGGGGAGTCCGCTGACAGCGAGGGCGCAACCGAGCAGAATGGCGGCCGCTGCCCAGCCAAAGATGGAGGCAACGTGGAATGGTGCGGAAGCGGGGAGAGCGCTGCGGGCGTTCATGCGGTGGCCTTCTGACGCTGCAGGATGTGGAGAATCCAAGGGCCGAGGAAGACGACCGAGGTTAGCTCGCAGGCGAAGGTTACGAAGGCTGCGCCGTTCATCGACCACCGGGGTATGAGGTAGACGTCGAGTGCGATGTTGAGGGTGACGAGGCAGGCAGCGAGGACTCCGAGCATGCGAACGCGGCCGGCGACGACGGCGGCGTTGGCGAGGGTGGAGTTGATGTAGACGAGAGGCACGGTGAGCATGAGCCAGATGAGTGCGGTGGAGCCGCTGTCGTACTGATGCTTGAAGATGGAGAGGATGAGGTGGCGGCTGGAGATGATGATTCCTACGGGGATCAGGAGCAGGCCGGTGCCGATGAGGAGATTGTTTCTAAGCCACTGATGGCTTTTGTTGCGGACCATGAGGGGGAAGGCGGCCTGGAGGAATCCGGAGAAGAGAGAGAGGCAGAGGTCGAAGATTTTGTAGGCGATCTGATAGACGCCGGTGTCGCCGAGGCCGCGGAGCTTGGCCATGATGAAGACGTCGGAGCGGAAGTAGATGAGGGCGAGGACGTCGACGAGGAAGAGCTCGAGGCTTTGGTGGATGAGGCGACCGAGGTGGGGGCTCTCTGCGACGATGTTGCGAATCCAGAGCCTCCTGGTGGAGAAGGCTACGATGGCTAGGCGAACGGTGGCGGCGATGGGAGCGAAGCAGAGCATGCCGCCGAAGGAGATGTGGTCGGTGATGAGCAGAAGGACGGCGACGAACATAACGACTCGCTCGCCGAGCTGCGAGGTGGCGATGGGAACGAGATGCTCGTGGGCGGTGAGGAAGGCTTCGCAGTTGTGGGTGGCGACGATGGGAAAGATGGTGGAGAGGAAGAGAGCGACGTCGAGTGGGCTGATGAGGAGATCGTGTTTGAAGAAGACGAGGAGCAGGCCGAGAGCGACGATCGCGGAGATGGCCGCCATGATGAAGCGAATGGGGAGGGCGGCCCAGAAGAAGCCCTTCCCTACCTGGTGCGAGCCTGCGGCGATCTCACGCATGAGGAGCTTGTCGAGGCCGAGGTTGGCGACGAGCTCGACGATCATGCTGGTGGTGTAGAGCAACGCGTAGACGCCGATAAAGGAGGCACTGAGCTTGCGCGCCATGAGGATGATGGAGATGTAGCCGAGGCCGCGGCCGGCGAGATTCGCGACGGCCATGGCAGCACCATTGGAGAGCAGACGCGAAGAGGTGCTTCGTCTGCCTCCGATGGGCGGGGTGAGCTCGGGTTCGATGAGGGTCTGGAGTTCAGCCAATTTCCGCCTCTGCGAGTTCGTCTACCGGTGGTTCGTCTACCGGTGGCTTGACGGCGTCTGGATCGTGATATCGCATGATTCTTGCGGGGTTTCCGGCGGCGACGCAATAGGAAGGAACGTCCTTGAGGACGACGGCGTTGGCTGCGATGACGGCCTGCTCGCCGATCTGCACCCCGGGGCCAATGAGGCAGTAGACGCCGAGGAAGGAGCGCTTGCCGATGCGTACGGGCTCGGGGTTGGAGAGCGGAGCGTCGATGACGGCGATGCCGGGATAGCGGTGGTCGTGGATGTGGTCGACGATGACGACTCCAGCGCCGAGGGCAACGTCTTCCTCGATGACGATGGAATCGGCAGCAGAGATCTGGACGCCGTAGCCAATTTTGACGCGATCGCCGATTACGATTTTGCCGTTGTAGAGATTGCCTCGCCATTCGGAGACGGGATTGAGCCAGACGCGCGAGTAGAGGATGACGTCGGAGCCCATGTGGATGGAGCCGGGGTTTTCGATGCGAACGGGATAGTCGAAGCGCACGTTCTTACCGCAGTAGCCGAGGTCGCCGGAGAGCATCCAGGTGTAGAAGGCGGAGAAGCGGAAGCTGATTTTCTTCCAGAGGTTCAGGATCATTCGTCTCATACAAACCTCGTGAGCCAGTTGGGAATAAAGGAGCGGGACTTGTTCAGGATGAGCTTGATTTGTGCGAACCCGCAGCTGCGGAGAAGTTCGAGATTCTGGAGAGCTTCACCTCGCCGGGTCTTGCCGGCTTCGACGAGCAGGAAGGTCGAATTGACGTGATGGCTGGCGGAGAGGAGATTGACGGGGATGTCGTCGGCGTTGGCTGCGATGAGGAGGTAAGGGTACTGCTGGCGCCAGGAGGCGATGGAGGAGAGGGCTTCGGCGGCGGCGCCCTGGTTGAAGAACGTGGGCTTGGGCCAGGAGAGGATTGCGGGGGCGTCGGGTGTGGTATCGGCGTTGGAGAGGTGCTCGACGGGCTTCGCGGAGCAGTCGATGAAGCCGGTTTTGCGACCGGACATGCGGCTGAGAAAACGCGACATCTGGTAGCCGATGAGGCTGGCTCCGGCTCCACTGAGGGAGGAGAGGAGAATGATGTGGGCGTCGGGGCTGTCGGTGCGGACGGACTGGAAGAGGCGAGCGAACTCCTGCTCGGTGTGGGAGGTGAGGAGGTCTGGGGGAGCGTCGGGATCGAGCTGATTCCGGACGTAGGGGAAGGTTGCGGTGACGGGCAATCCGAGGCCGGTGGAGGCGGCGCGGCTGTCGAGGAAGGTGTCGTCGAGACCGATGCCGGCGAGGACGACAGCGACGGAGCCGATGAGCAGGAGGCCGAGGGTGGCGATAGCAACGATGGATTTTTTGGGGCTGGCCGGATGCCAGTCCCAGCTGGGCTGGTCGACGATGGAGACGTCGGTGATGGCGTTTTGCGAGGTGAGGGATTTGAGCTGGCTGTCAACGTAGGCGTGTCCGAGCTGCTCGGATTTCTGGCGTGCGAAGTCAAGCTGCAGCTTGATCATGTTGTAGCCGCCGACGCTGTTGGCGTAGGCGTTGATCTCGGAGCCGATACGATCGCGCTGGGCCCGGAGTTGCTCGATGCGAGCCTGATCGGCACGCTGGACGGAGGTGGCGTCGACGATGTCGGAGTCGACTAATTGGGAGGCCTGGCTGCGACGCTGCTCGATCTGGTCGACGACCTGGCTGGGTTGCTGCTTGATGAGATCGCGGAGGCGGTCGAGCTTGGCTTGCTCGTCCTGATAGGCGCGGCTGCCCTTGGGGTGGAGGTTGAGGACGGCCTGCTCCTGAACGAGCTCGTTGTTGAGCTTGGTGGAGAGGTCTTCAAGCTCCTTGTTGCGGGCCTCGGTGGTGCTGTAGCGCTCGTACTTGCTGATGGAGTTGCTGAGGGAAAGGAGGGCTTTGAGGCGAGCGGCCTGGGCTTGATCGTCGGCTGAGGCTTCGCTGTAGGACTGGTCAAGCTTTTCGCGCTGCTCGATCATGGAGTCGACTTGCGAGTCGCCGGTGTAGACGTGGTGGGCCACCATGTACGCGGCTAGTTCGCTGAGACGATCTTGATATTGATTGACGGAGAGATCGAGCTGGGACTTGAGGAGATCCTGCTCGCCGGGGCTTTGGAATACGGCGATGTGATGGTCGATGTAAGCGGCGAGGACGAGCTGGAGAACGGTCTGGGCGATGCGGGGATCGCGGTAGCGGTAGCTGACATCGAGGGCGTCTGAGTTGAAGATGGCGGAGACGGTGAGGGCCTTGGAGATCGACTGAGCGATGGATTCGACCTGCTGCTCGTGGGTGGGAGGGTCCTCGGTGAGTTTGCTGATCTCCTGGAGGATGGCGCGCGTGGCACGGAGGACAAGGGTGGGCTCGGGCACCTGGCCGGTAAAGTAGCGACGCGCTTCCTGGATGCGGGGAGCAAGCTCGGCGGGAGGCTGGATGGGCGTCGCATCCCCGAGAATCCACTTGGCGGTGAGCAGTGCGACCTCGTGGCCTTCGAGGATCTGCTGTTCGTTATGGACCTGCTCCTCGCGCTGGGAGAGAACGAGGTTCTTGCCGTCAACGTACTCTGCTTTCCCCTGGGCCTCGGAGCCCATGGAGACGAGCACGCGGGCCTTGGAGTCGTAGTTCTTTCTGGTCTGGGAGTAGAAGACAAGAACGCCAAGCAGGGTGACCATCCAGAAGATGAAGATGGCCCGGGAGTGCTTGAAGACGAGGTTCGATACGTCACTAGCTGTAGATTTCATGCCAACCTTTGGGAGAGAAGCAAACGCACAAGCAGGGGTTCAACGGAGAGACGATTTCTCAGGGCCGTGGTCGCGGGTGGCGTGATCCAGCTTGAGTTGCTTCCGTTGGATTGTGGTGGATGGATACGGTTCGACTCGATTGGCCCCGGGGCGAGGCCACGCATCCTGAGAACGCACAGGCGGGTTCTACAGCCGTTACTGGGTTGCGGCAGCGGTGGAAGAAGCGACTGGATTGCCAGGCGTGAAGAGGACGGTCGCGCTGGCGCTGGGCGTTGCGGGGAGGAGTTCGCGGATGTAGAGATCCATGAAGTCGTCGGCCTTGACGATGGCCTTTCGAGGAACAAAAAGGACGTCGCCAGGCATGAGATAGACTCCTGTGGCGTTACCACCGGGGAAGGTGGCGTCCAGTTTGTAGGCGGTGAATTTATCCTCTCCCATGGAGCGGATGAGGAAGACGGACTTGGTTCCGGCGGTCTTATGGCTGATCTGGCTGGCGGCGAGAGCCATGGCCACGGTCAGCTTGCCTCGCAGGACCTGGACCCCGGGCTGGCGGACCTCTCCGGTGACGTAGATGGAGCTGTTGGCGGAGGATTTGAGCTGGACGGAGATTTCCGGATTTTTGAGCTCGTGCGAGTAGAGGGTGACCAGCTGCGCCTGGAGCTGCTCGGGAGTCTCGCCGGCGACCTGCAGGCCCTGGGATAGGTAGAGGGAGACTTTTCCATCACGCCGCACGGTGACCTCCTGGTTCATCTCGGGGTTGTAAAAGAAACCAATCGCGAGGACGTCCCCGGGGCCGATGAGGACGGGGCCGCTGACGTTGTTGGCCTGAAAGAACTCAGGCGGCGGTGGAGGATATTTGTGGTGGGTCTCCGCATGGATCGCGGGGAGGGACAAGAGGAGGAGGGAGAGGCTAACGAGACGTTTGTTCATGATGCACCTGGGAGAATCGGGTTATGAGTCTTATTTTTTGAACTAATGAAACGATGGCACAGTGGAAGCGAGGTGGAGATAGACGGCTACCGTTAGCGCGATGAAATCGTACTTGGAGTAGCAGAGATTTGGGGTTAGAACTTCCGCACGGAAGACTACCGAGGGGTTAGTGGGTGAGGCTCGCTTCGGAGAGCGACGTCACGTCTTCGACCCAGGATGGGTCAATGTGAACAGCAACCGAGCGATTCAGCATCTCGATGGACAGGACGAGGAGGGTCCTCTTCCTGGCTTGAACAACAGTTCCCCAAGTGCCGAGCAAGGGCCCTTGTTTGATCCGTACCAGAGAACCGGGTTTCAAATACGTCAGGGGCTCAACCTTGAGCGATGAGGCAGAGACTAGCTTGAGTTGTTCAATCTCCCAATCGTCGATCTGAGCGGCTTGATTGCCGAAGCCGAGCAGCTTGAGGACGCCGGGGGTGGTGACCACCGGGCTACATACCTGGTCGGGAATCTCGCGAACGAAGACGTAGCCTGGAACTAAAGGAGCCTCACGGACTACGGTGCGGTCGCTCCATTGGCGCTCACTACGGTAGGTCGGGAGATAGGTTTCATAGCCGCGATCCTGAAGCATAGAAGAAACTAAGAATTCCGATCTGGAACGGACTTGAGCTGCCATCCAAGAAACGGATTCCATTAGAAGCTCCTTTTGGGCAAAGCTGCCGCGGGTAGAGTCCCAAAACGGGAATCAATGGTTACTAACTGTGTTCAGTCAGTTAAGCTATCCTGCAAGTATCGTAGACGAAAGTCAATACTTTTGTGCTGGTTTATTGGTCTAAGTGCATGGTAACTAAGGTAATACGCAGGGGTGCCTGTGTAGGAACGGCTGCCATGATTTCTTAGAGATTGTCAGGAATCACTCAGGATTTAGGGGAAGCTATTGGATGACCTGGACGGTGCCGGGGCCGATGAGGGATTCGACTTGCTCTATAAAGGCGACGTCGGCGGCTACTTTGAGGCCCTGGGGTTCCAGGTCTACGGCGAACTGGTCGGGGTCTTCGAGGCGGAGCATGAGCTTGCCGGTGCCGGGGGAGGAGCGGAAGAGGGCGTCGAGTTTGGTGAGGAGTTCGGCGTCGGGGGAGCGGAGGGGGACGCGGATGCGGAGGGCGTCGGGGAGCTTTAGCTTGATGTCTTCGAGGGCCTGAATGCCGGTGACGGAGAGCTTGGGGGCGGCGTCTTCTTCGCCGCGGAGCGTGCCGCGGACGAGGACGGGGACGTCGATTTTTAATTTTTCTGCGAGCTTTTCATAGGCGGACGCGAAGGCGATGAGCTCGATTTTGCCGAAGGTGTCTTCGAGGGCGGCCTGGGCGTACATGTCGCCTCGTTTGGATTTGGCGACCTTGAGGCCTGTGATGACTCCGGCGACCTGGATTTCGTTGGAGCTTTCTTCGCGGCGGCCGCGGTTGAAGACGGTGGGCTCGGGCTTCATCTCGCAGGCGGTGGCGGTGTCGACGACTTTGAGATTGCGGAGCTTGTCGCGGTACTTGTCGAGGGGATGGCCGGAGACGAAGAAGCCGAGGACGTCCTTTTCGTTCTGGAGGCGGAGGTGCTCGTCCCAGTCGGGGACGGCTGGGAGTGCTTCGTCGTTGGTGCTGGAGTTGGCGGGGCCGGGCTCGTTGAACATGCCGAAGAGGCCGTGCTGGCCGGAGGCAGTGTCGCGCTGAGACTTCTGGGCTCGCTCGATGGCTTTGTCGAGGGCGGCGAAGACGGCGGCGCGCGGGCCGAAGGCGTCGAGGGCTCCAGCCTTGCAGAGGCTTTCGAGGACTCGCTTGTTCATGAGGCGGAGATCGACTTTGTCGCAGAACTCCCAGAGGGATGCGAAGCCTTCCCTTCCCTGCTTCTGGAGCTCGGTTCTTGCGGCGAGGATGGAGTCGATGGCGTTGTGGCCGACGTTTTTGATGGCGGCGAGGCCGAAACGGATTTCGTCGCCCGTGGGGGTGAAGGTTGCGGCGGAGACCTGGACGTCGGGAGGGACGACGGAGATGTTGATCTCGCGGCATTCGCCGATGTACTTGACGACGTTTTCGGGCTTGGAGGTTTCGGAGGTGAGGAGCGCGGCCATGAACTCGACGGGGTAGTGAGTCTTGAGCCAGGCGGTGTGATACGCGAGCAGCGAGTAGGCGGCCGAGTGGGACTTGTTGAAGCCGTAGCCGGCGAACTTGGCCATCTGGTCGAAGATTTCTCCGGCCTGCGCCTTGGGGAACTTTCGCTCGGCGGCACCCTTGAGGAAGATCTCGCGCTGCTTCTCCATCTCGGCGGCGTCCTTCTTACCCATGGCGCGGCGGAGGAGGTCGGCGCCACCGAGCGAGTAGCCGCCGATGACGTTGGAGATCTGCATGACCTGTTCCTGGTAGACCATGACGCCGAGGGTTTCTTTGAGGAGCGGCTCGAGTTCGGGGAGGGTGTATTCGATGAGGCTGGCGTCCCATTTGCGCTTGATGAAGTCGTCAATCATCGACATCGGGCCGGGGCGGTAGAGGGCGTTGAGCGCGGTGAGGTGCTCGATGGAGCTGGGCTTGTAGCGGCGGAGGACGTCGCGCATTCCGCCGGACTCGAACTGGAAGACGCCTGAAGTGAGAGCGCGGTGGAAGACCTTCTCGAAGGTCTCGAGATCGTCGAGTGGGATGAGCGAGAGGTCGACGATTTCGCCGCGGTTGGACTTGATGAGCTTGAGGCAGTCGTCGATGACGGTGAGGGTGGTGAGGCCGAGGAAGTCCATCTTCAGCAGGCCCATTTTTTCGACGGCCTTCATGTCGTAGCTGGTGACGATGGAGTCGTCTTTGGCGCGGGTGACGGGGACAAGCTCAGTTAATGGTTGAGGTGCGATGACGACACCGGCGGCGTGAACACCGGCTCCTCGGACGAGGCCTTCGAGGCGGAGAGCGGTGTCGATGAGCTCCTTGATTTTTGGATCCTCGTAGGCGGTGGCGAGGAGCGGGTTCTCTTTGAGGGCGTCGGAGATGGTCATGCCGACGGTGGTGGGGATGAGTTTGGCGATGCGGTCGACTTCGCCGTAGGGCATGTCGAGGGCGCGGCCGACGTCTTTGATGGCGGCCTTGGCGGCCATGGTGTTGAAGGTGATGATCTGTGCGACCTGGTCGTTGCCGTACTTCTCGCGAACGTACTCGATGACCTCAGCGCGGCGGTTCATGCAGAAGTCGATATCGATATCGGGCATGGAAATACGTTCGGGATTGAGGAAGCGCTCGAAGAGGAGATCGTTCTGGAGTGGATCGATGTCGGTGATCTCCATGACGTAGGCGACGAGCGAGCCTGCGGCTGAACCACGGCCGGGGCCGACGGGGATGTCGATGGATTTTGCGTAGCGGATGAAGTCCCACACGATCATGAAATAGCCGGGAAACTTCATCTGCTTGATGCAGTCGATTTCGCGGTTGAGGCGGGCTTCGTAGTCGGCGAGGGACTTGCGGAGTTTGCCGGTGTCCTCAAGGTGCTTGATGGCGGTGTCGCGGCGGTGACGCCAGCCGGCGCGGCAGACCTGCTCGAAGTATTCGTCGAGGTCCATGCCGTCGGGGCAGTCGAATTTGGGGAAGGGATTTTTTACTTTGGTGAGCTCGAGATTGCAGCGCTCGGGAAACTGCATGGTGCGGGTGCAGACCTCGGGAGCGTGGGCGAAGAGTCGGTGCATCTCTTCGGCGGACTTGATGTAGAACTCCTGGGTGTCGAATTTGAAACGCTTGGGGTCGTTCATGGACCCGGCGGTCTGGACGCAGAGGAGGACCTCGTGGGCGCGGGAATCTTCGTCCTCGATGTAGTGGGAGTCGTTGGTGGCGATGAGGGGGATGTCGAGGTCGCGTTCGAGCTTGAACATGGCCTCGGTGACGGCCTTGTCGGGGGCGAGGCCGTGGTCCTGAATTTCGAGGAAGAAGTTGCCTCGGCCGAACATGGTTTCGAAGTCGCCGGCGGACTTTTTGGCGAGGTCGTAGCTGCCCTGCATGATGTGCTGCGAGACCTCTCCGGCGAGGCAGCCGGAGAAGCCGATGAGGCCTTCGGTGTGGGCGGCGAGGAAGTTTTTGCTGACGCGGGGCTTCTTGTAGAAGCCGTGCAGCGCGGCCTCGGAGGTGAGGCGGACGAGATTGCGGTAGCCGGCTTCGTTTTCGGCGAGGAGGAGGAGGTGGTTGTACTTGGAGTCGGGGTCGGCGTGCTCGCGGAGGTGGGATTCTTCCTTGCAGACGTAGAGCTCGCAGCCGAGGATGGGCTTGAGGTTCTTCTTCTTCATGGCGTCGAAGAAATGGACGGCGCCGTAGATGTTGCCGTGGTCGGTGATGGCGGCGGAGGTTTGGCCGATTTTGGTGAGGTGCTTGGCGAGCTTGTCGACGTCGCAGGCACCGTCGAGGAGGGAGTAATCGGTGTGGAGGTGGAGGTGCGTGAACTCAGCGGCCATAAGGGTAGTTTAGGCCTTGGGAGGTTGCGGAAAACATGGCAGAAAGGAGCGCTTGGGGAGCGCTCCGCTGGCGCTTGGAATTTGGGTGTTCGCCTTGGAAATGGGGCGTGTAGAATTCCGGCCATGGGATTTTTTGTGTTCGATGCGATTGGGCGGATGGTGCGGGGACGGCGGCGGCGGGAGCGGCTGAAGATTGCGGCGGGATGGCCTATGGCGGCGGCGAAGTTGCTGGTGTCGAAGCTGGTGATGAAGGATGATCTGGCCGGGGGGTTGGACGTGCAGGATACGCAGGTCGAGGTGCCGTACTACTTCAGCATTGCGGAGGGGTTTTATGGTGGGTTTGTGCGGAGTGTGCCGTGTACTGATTCCGAGGGGCGGCGGATTCAGCGGGCGTTGGACGAGGGGATGCCGGTGAACGTGCGGTATAACCCGGCGAATCCGGATGAGGGGTGTGTGCTGGCTACGGATAATGAGGGCGCGCTGCCGTTTACGATCTGGTCGAATTAGCGAGGGCGGCGGGGAGTTTTTCGTAGATGTTGCCGAAGCCTCCGTTGGAGAGGATGGCGATGATGTCGCCGGGCAACATGCGGGGGGCGGACTGGGCTACGATGGTGTCGGCGTCGGCGAGGAGGATGGCGGGGATGTTGCGGGCGTTGAGGGCGTCGATGACGTGTGCGGGGTCGAGGCGTTCAAGCGGGGGGATGGCTTCCGATTTGAAGACGGCGGCGAGGACGACTTCGTCGGCTAAGGCGAGGGAGTCGACTAGTTCGCGCTCGAAGACGTTGCGGCGGAGGGTGTTAGAGCGGGGCTCGAGGACGGCCCAGAGGCGGCGACCGGGGTAGGCGGAGCGGAGGGCGCGGAGGGTTTCGCGGATGGCGGTGGGGTGGTGGGCGAAGTCGTCGATGAGGGTGATGCCGCGGACTTCGGCGCGGACTTCGAGGCGGCGCTTGACGGACTTGAAGGTGGCGAGAGCTTCGATGATGGCGGCGGCGGGAATTCCCTGCCCGGCGGCGAGGGCGGCGGCGGCGGTGGCGTTGAGGGCGTTGTGCTCGCCGGCCATGGGGAGGGTGAGGTGGGCGAAGATTTGGCCGTCGCGGAGGAGGGTCCACGTGGTGGCGGAACCTTGTTGGTGGAGGTCGGTGGCCTGCCATGTGGAGGCGGGGTCGAAGCCGTAGCGCTCGGCCTTGCAGAAGGCTTTGGCGATGCATTCGGTGACGTTGGGGCTGCCGTCGAAGGCGATGAGGCGACCTCGCTGGGGGATGAGGTTGACCATGCGCTTGAAGGCGGTTTTGACGGCGGCGAGGTCGGCGTAGATGTCGGCGTGGTCGAACTCGACGTGGGTGAGGATGGCGACGTCGGGAAAGTAGTGGAGGAACTTGGGGCCCTTGTCGAAGAAGGCGGTGTCGTACTCGTCGCCTTCGAGGATGAAGGTGCGGGAGGAGGGGTGGACGCGGAAACTGGTCGCGAAGTTTTCGGCTACTCCTCCGATGAGGAAGGAGGGGGTGAAGCGGGGATCGGTGCGGGAGGCTACTTCGTAGATCCAGGCGAGCATGCTGGTGGTGGTGGTCTTGCCGTGGGTTCCGCAGACGATGAGGCGCTCGCGGTTGGCGAGGAATTCGTCGTGGATGAGGGCGGCCATGGAGGTCATGGGGATGCGCTGGTCGAGGACTATTTCGAGCTCGGGGTTGCCGCGTGAGATGGCGTTGCCGACGACTACGAGGTCGGGCGTGGGCGAGAGATTGGTGGGGCTGAAGGGCTCGAGGATGGGAATGCCCATGGCGCGGAGTTGGTCGGACATGGGGGGGTACGCTGCGGTATCAGAGCCGGTGACGTTGTGGCCCTGGGCGCGGAGCATTCCGGCGAGCGAGGCCATCGCGGTGCCGCAGATGCCGATGAGATGGATGTGTTTTGGGTGTGTCATTTTATGGTTGTTTGCTCGGGTAATCGCTTTTGTGGTCATGTTCTTTGGAGCGGATGGACTTAGGGCCAAACATGAGATTTCGGAAAATAACCAAGATGAATATTTCAACAGCTGCCAGCATTAGCCACTGTATTCCTGAAATCGGCCTTCCTGAATGGAACAACAAAGTGCATACAAGCAAGTGAATCGATAAACCCGCTGCGCAGAGTGTCCAGAACGGCTTTCTCTTCCAGAAGTGTTTATTCACAAAAATAAACTGGCCAAATACAGCAGCCGTGACTAGCACCATCCAGACCCAATACATAATTTGTGATTCGGGCACACCTCGGAGGGCCGCCACGACAACAGGCGTGATCGCGGCGAAACTAATCAACGTGTAAGAGATAAAATCACTAACGCGCCGATGGCCCGCGGCGCGGCTATATTCCTTGATCATAGACATTGCCCATTTAAGCTGACTCGATACTGCTAAGGGTGTCGTTGTTCATTGTGACCCAGGTGCCGAGGGGGAGGGAGCGGTTGTGGTGGGTGACGTGGCCGGACTGGAGGCCGAGGGCGATGGGGCCGGTGAAGTCGGCGAGGGCGTGGAGGCAGGCGGCTTCGAGGAGGGGGAGCTCGGAGGGGGTGATGTTGGCGGTGGTGTCTCCGAAGACGATGCCTCGGACGTTGCGAAGGAGGCCGGCGAAGAGGAGGTGCTGGAGCATGCGGTCCCACTGGTAGGGCTTGGTGTTGATGTCTTCGAGGAAGAGGATGGTGGGCTCGGTGAGGGTGAGGGCGAAGGGGGTGCCGAGGGCTTCGGTGAGGAGGGAGAGGCAGCCGCCGAGGAGACGGCCTTCGGCGTGGCCGGGCTTGAGGGTGCGGAGGCCGTCGGTCGCAGAGACAGTCCAGGGACTGTCTCCGTGTAATGCGGCGCGCCAGGTGCGGTCGTCTACTCCTTCGGGATTGGACCAGTCGGCGGCGACCATGGGGGCGTAGTAGGTGGGGAGGCGGCACTGGTTCCAGAGCCAGGCGTGGAGCGAGGTGTGGTCGCTGTAGCCGACGAAGACCTTGGGGTTGGCGCGGACGAGATCGGCGCTGAGGAGGGGGAGGAGTTCGGCGGAGCCCCAGCCTCCGCGGGTGCAGAGAATGCCGTCGATGGTGGGGTCGGCGAAGGCGGCGTGGAGGTCGGCGATGCGGTGGGCGGCGGTTCCGGCGTAATAGAGGGGGCCGCGATCGAGGGCGTGGGGCATGACGATGGGATCGTAGCCGTAGGCTTCGAGCGCGGCGCGGCCTTGGGCTACTAATTCTGGTTTTGCGGCGGAGGCGGGAGAGACGATGGCTACGCGGCTTCCCTGCTGGAGTTTGGGAGCGCGGATGGGAGTTTCAGGCAAAGTCGACCTCGCCGGTGCAGATGATTTCGGCGGGGCCGGTGAGGAACATTTCGCTGTCGTTGGTGGGCCAGACGACTTGCTGGGTTCCTCCCTGGGCGATGGCGGAGAGCTCGCGTGCGGTGTTGCGGAGGACCATGGAGGCGGCGGACGAAGCGCAGGTTCCGGTGCCGCTGGAGGTGGTGGGACCGCAGCCTCGCTCGAAGATGCGGAAGGCGATTTCAGTGGGGCTGAGGACGCGGACGAACTCGACGTTGGTGCCGAAGGGAAAGAGCGGGTCGGTGGCGATCTTTGCGCCGAGGGCCTGCCAGCTGAGGCCGTGGCTGCTGAAGTCTTCATGGTCGGTGAAGACGACGAAGTGGGGGTTGCCTACGTTGACCATGGCGCCGGAGATGGGGGTGGTGATGCCGGAGATTTCGATGGTGCGGGGCATGACGCGAGGGATGCCCATGCCGGATTTGATCCAGTAGTCGGGGCCGTCGCGGCGGATCAGGCGGCAGGTGCGGAGGCCACCGTGGGTTCCGAGGGCGACCTGCTGGAGGCCTTCGGATGCGGCGAGCCAGGCGGCGACGCAGCGGGTGCCGTTGCCGCTGAGTTCGGCTTCGGAGCCGTCGGCGTTGAAGAGGCGGAGGAACAACTCGCCGTTGGGGCGGCGTTGTAAAAACTCGATGCCGTCTGCGCCGATGCCTGTGTTGCGGTTGCAGAGCTTGCGGGCGAGGGCGACGTGTTTGTTGTGGGCGAGGGTCTCTTCGATGATGAGGAAGTCGTTGCCGCAGGCGTGGGCTTTCACAAAGGGGATGCGGCTCATTCTTCCTCCGGGTCGTGGAACATGATGACGCGGTCGGTGGCATCACTGGCGCGTAGTTGGGCGAGCAGTTGCTCGTGGAGGTTGCGGGTGGCTTTGATGGTGAAGCAGACTCGTTCGATGCCGGCGATGTTGTCGCGGTCCTGGACGGTGAGGCGCTGGCCGGCGGAGTCGAGGACCTGGAGGATAGCGAGCTGCATGCGGTGATTGGCGGCGGCGATTTCGCCTGCGAGGGCTTCGGCGCGGGCGGGGCCGACGACGTTGCTGGGGAGCATGGAGCCAATGTCGGCGCGGACTTCGTAGATCATGGGGTAACGCTTCCAGCCAAGGCGGCTCTCGAAGGCTCCGACGAACTGGAGGGCTACGAGGACGAGAAGGGTGGCGAGGGCAGCGACGATGTAGAGGCCTGCTCCGCAGGTCATGCCGATGGCGGCGACAACGAAGACGGTGGCGGCGCTGGTGAGGCCGAGGACTCGATTTTTGGTGTGAAGGATGAGGCCTGCGCCGAGGAAGCCGACGCCCTGCACGATGTTGGAGGCGACCTGGCCTTTGTTGGGGGAGTTATCTCCGGCGAGGACGACGCTCATGATGGTGAAGAGCGCTGAGCCCATGCAGATGAGCATGTTGGTGCGGAGGCCGGAGTCTTTGTGACGCCACTCGCGCTCGAGGCCGATGATGCCTCCGAGGGCGCAGGCGAGCAGCAGCCGCTCGATGGAGGAGCGGGAGAGGACGAGCTGTTCGAACGACGAGAAATGGATGTGGCTGGGATCCACCATTAGGTCAGGGTACTACTGTCGAGGGTGGAGAGTTGCGGGGAGGTCACCTGCCTGGGTACGGAGGGCGAAAAAAAAGAGCGTCCGCGCAGAGGGAGCGCACGGACGCTTTGAACCCCATGAGTGAGTGGGGTTTAAAACTGGTGAGGATCGTTCAAGTTTGTGGTTCCAGGTGCAGGGTCAGGCGGCGACGGCGACCACGTTGATCTGCCCGGAGAGCTGGGTGAGTAGATCGTCAGCGCTTTCTTCCTCCTGGAGGGTCTTATCGAAGAGAGCGGCGTCCTGGCTTTCACCGAGGTTCTGGGCCCAGGTACGGAGGGTTCCGTAGATGGCGATCTCGTGGTGCTCGATCTGGTTGCCGGCGGCGATGAGGACGACGTCACGGAGGGCGTTGGAGGAGGCTCCGCTGATGGAGGACTCGGCGGCGGAGAGGAGGGCGGCGGTGACTTTGCAGCGGATGTCGTCGGCTTCGCCGGCGGCTGCGTCGAGGATTCGTTCGAGGCGAACGATGTGGTGCCTGGTTTCGACGAGGTGGGTGCGTAAGGCGTCGGCGAGTTGCTGGCTGGTGGCCTTCTCGATCATGGTGGGAAGGCCTTTGTCTGCGATCTGGCGTTCACTGCTGAGGGTTCGCTTGATGGTGTCGAGATATAGCTCGCGAAGGTTGTTTAGATCTGTTGTGAAGATGCCCATGGCCCGGTGCTCCTTGTGATGTACGCACGGTTTCGCTGGCTCGCGCTGGCGAGTGTGCGTTGTGAATCGATCGGTTGGCGTGCGATGTCCGGCGGAGCGTTCCTCACCGGAGTCTTGAGGTTCGTACTGCTAGCTGTGATGCAGGCTGGTGCCGATACGTGGCTTGGCTTTCTGCGTTGCTATCGATGCGACTATTTTGGGGTGGGCGGGGTCCAGAGCTGCGACTGATAGATTTTGGCGCAGGGTTGGCCGGTGGTGCAGATGACTTCGGTTTCGGTGAGGCCGTCGGGGTGCGCGGTTACGGCTTTGGCGACGGGATCGCCGATGATGGCGATGATGTAGGCGGCGGAGTGTGCGGGATCTTTGAGGGCGGCCTGCCAGGACTGGTCGTCGTTTTCGCTGATGACGCTGCGGAGGGTGCGGCCTGCGGTCTGGAGGGCTCCGACGTGGTTGGTGATGGACATCAGTATGGGGACGTTCTGGGGTGTTTCTTCGAGGACGTTGGCGAGGGATTGCTCGAGCGAGATGCGGGTGACGGAGTTGACGATTCCCTCTTTGAGGACCAGCGGGATGAAGTACATCATGGCGATGCAGTTGGCTACGCAGAGGAGCATGGCGGCGGGCTGCCAGAGGCGGACGGCGAGGCGGGAGGCGTTGGTGGTGCGGGACTGGAACCAGCGCTCGAGGTGCTCGGCGGCGAGTGCGGGGTAGATGGAGAGCGCGGGGAGGAGCTCCATGCCGTAGCGCGCGTTGTAGTAGGCGTGCGGCCAGAGTTGCGGGATGAAGATGGGGACCGAGCTATAGGCGACGGAGTAGATGTAGAACGGGAGCGGAATCCAGAGGAGTAGGGCGAAGGACTCGGCGTGCTGTTGGGAGAGGCTGGTGGCGCGGCGCTTGAGGGAGAGCCACGTGCCGTAGAGGGCGGCGAGCATGAGGGCGAATCCGGTCTCCCATGCGGCGGCGTCGATCTGGGCGGTGCGGGTGTAGAAGAGTGCGGCCCAGCCCATGTTGTGCCAGCCGCGATAGTGCTGGCCGGGAGGCGCGGTGCGGCGCTCGATTTGCGCGGCGGAGTAGGGGCCTCGCATGAAGTCGAGCCAGTCGCCTTCGAAGTGGGCGTTGTACCAGAACCAGAGGAGTGGGCCGGCTGCGCAGATCGCGGTGAAGGCGATGAACCAGGGGCGGAGGGTGCGGCGGAGTTTGGGGTCGGCTTGCCAGAGGGCGATGGCGAAGCAGAGCCAGATGACGGCTCCGACGATCCAGCCGTCGTAGCGGGTGAAGACCTGGCCGAGGATAAGCAGGGCGGCGAGCATCATGCGTGCTCGGGCGGTGAGGATGTCGTTGGCGCGGAGAGCGGCGATTCCCTCCATGGTGGCGACGATGGACCAGATGAGCAGAGCGAGGAAGAGCGCTTCGGTCATCGCGGTGGTGGCGAGGAAGAGGAGGTTGGGGTTGAGCGCGTAGAAGGTGGTCGCGACGAGCGCCCAGCGGAGACGCATGAGGCGGCGGGAGAGCCTCCAGATGCCGGCGACGCTGGCGGCGAAGCTGATGATCGACATGGGAGCGGCTGCGATGCCGGTCTGCCACATGCGCATGTTCATGATGAAGGGCAGCATGAGGAGGTGCGGAAGCGGGAGCCAGACTCCTCCGAGTTGTGCGAGGCCGGGCCACTTGGCGTCTAAGATTCTCCTCGAGATTGCCAGATGAGCAACCGCGTCTCCGTAGAGCAGGAGGTAGCCGTGGCGGTAGCAGACGAAGAGGGCGATGAAGCCGAGCACGAGGGCGGCGGCGAAGAGCGGATAGGTCTCGCCGGGGACGACGGGGCGGATGGCTTCGGGGTCTCCGGGAACCCAGACCGGTGCCTGGCGGAAGGAGCCCTTGCGGCTGGAGCTGCGGCCGAGGATGACCTTGCCGGCTTTGAGTTCGCCGGGGCGCTTGGCTCCGGCGAGGGGCTCGGTCGGGTTGGGGTTGCCGCGCTCTGATCGTGGTTTCGCCATCGCAGGTCTCTACAGGTGAGAGATCTCCTTGAGGTGGTCGAAGCGCTGGTCGATTTCGGCGCGTGTGGTGCGCTGGAGGCGGTCGGTTCCGAAGGCTTCGACGGAGAGTGAGCCGAGGACGCAGCCGTAGAACATGGCCTTGCGGAAGACCTCGGGGGTGAGTTTGCCCTGCGTCTGTGCGCCTTGCGAGGCGATGTAGCCGTAGAAGCCGCCGGCGAAGGAGTCTCCTGCTCCGGTGGGGTCGACGACCTCTTCCTGCGGGGTGGCGGGGGCGCGGAACTGGTTGCGCTGGAAGTTGTCGCCGAAGCTGTGCGGGGAGAAGTAGGCGGCGGAACCGTGCTCGGCGTATTTGACGACGAGGGATTTGGGGCCGAGGGCGAGGACGCCTCTGGCGGCGCGGAGGCTGTTGGTTTCGCCGCTGAGCATGCGGGCTTCGTTGTCGTTGATGACGAGGACGTCGAGCTCGCGGAGAACCTTGAGGAGGTTGTCGCGGTGGGCGGCGATCCAGTAGTTCATGGTGTCGCCGGCGACGAGTTTTGCGTTGGGCATGTGGGCTCGGACGCGGGATTGGAGGACGGGATCGATGTTGGCGAGGAAGAGGTATTCGGTGTCGAGATAGCTGGTGGGAATCTTGGGCTCGAAGGAGGCGAAGACGTTGAGGTCGGTGGCGAGGGTCTCGGCGGCGTTGAGGTCCTTGACGTAGCTGCCGGTCCAGTGGAAGCTCTTGCCGGGAACGTGCTCGATGCCCGTGGTGTCGATGCCGCGAGAGGTGAGGACGGCTTCGTGCTCGGGGAGGAAGTCGTCGCCGACGACGCCGACGACGCGGACGTCGGTGAAGAAGCTGGCGGCGAGGGCGAAGTGCGTGGCGGCGCCGCCGAGGACTCGCTCACGCTTGCCGCTGGGGGTTTCGAGTGTGTCAAAGGCTACGGAACCTACTACGAGAATTGCCAAGGTCTTCCCTCTCTTGTCTTACGAGATTGCGTGGATGTGATGCGCTGCATTTGCTTGGCAGCGTTCAGTGTCTACCAGTATTTGCCGTACAGCAGTTCGAGCTTGGCTTTGGTGTCCGCGGGGATTAGGGCGCGGTCGGTCATGATGGCAAACCTGGCGGCGGTCTGGGCGGGGCTGGCGCTTAGGTCTGCGGGCATGAGGCGGACGGCGGCTTTGACGACCTTCTGGGCGTTGCCGGAGTTCTGGTGCATGACGGCGATGACCTGCTCGATGGTGACGTCGTCGTAGCCATCGCGCCAGCAATCGTAGTCGGTGACCATGGCTAGGGTGGCGTAGCTGATCTCGGCTTCGCGGGCGAGCTTGGCTTCCTGGAGGTTGGTCATGCCGATGATGTCCGCGCCCCAGGAGCGGTAGAGGTTGGACTCGGCGCGGGTGGAGAACTGCGGGCCTTCCATGCAGAGGTAGGTGCCGCCGCGTTTGCCGACGACGCCGACCTCGGCGCAGGCTTTGGCGAAGACGTCGGAGACGATGGGGCAGACGGGATCGGCGAATCCGACGTGGCCGACGATACCTTCGCCGAAGAAGGTGGCGGAGCGCGAGAAGGTTCGGTCGATGAACTGGTCGGGGATGACGAAGTCGGTGGGCTTGTGCTCTTCCTTGAGGCTGCCGACGGCGCTGACGGAGAGGATGCTCGAGACGCCGAGGGACTTCATGGCGTAGATGTTGGCCTTGAAGTTGAGCTCGCTGGGGAGGATGCGGTGGCCCTTGCCGTGGCGTGCGAGGAAGGCGACGCTGCGGCCTTCGAGGGTGCCGAGGACGAAGACTTCGCTGGGGTCGCCGAAGGGGGTTTCGATGCGGTGCTCTGTGACGTTGGTGAGGCCGTCCATGTTGTAGAGGCCGCTGCCGCCGATGATGCCGATGTCTGCCTTGGACAAACTTGTCTCCTGCCTGGGCGCGATG
>JAJYCQ010000044.1 GCA_021778315.1 Acidobacteriota bacterium
TCGAATGCCGCCAGCAGCTTGCATCTCAAATCATCCGAATATGCCTTCGCCATCCCTATCGATGTCGCGGTCCGTCAGAGCAATTATAGTGTACACCTGATAGAGAAATGCTCTAGTAGGAGGCCCGTTGCCTGAAGTACGATTGCGAAGATTTTTCTCTGAATAATTTCATCTGCTGAGCGATCTAGTTCGCTGGATGCCGGTGTGTGCGCTGGTCGGCACAATGGCAGGGCCGGCTTCTGCGTTGTTGCTGTTCTCGTTGGAATATGCGATCCAGGTGCGAGAGCGCCATGTGTGGCTGATTTTGCTGCTGGCACCAGCGGGGTGGGTGGTGGGGCTCCTGTACAAGTATTTTGGTGGCTCGGTGGAAGCAGGCAATAAGCTGATTCTGGAAGAGACGCATGATCCGAGATCAACGATTCCGGCGCGGATGCCCCCCTTGATTCTGATCGGGACGTTTGTGACCCACTTGTTTGGCGGGTCGGCTGGGCGAGAAGGGACGGCGATCCAAACGGGGGCATCGCTGGCGGACCAGTGTCGGGGCCGCTGCGGATGACATCGCATGACCGCCGGATCCTGCTGATGGAGGGGATCAGCGCTGGTTTCGGATCGGTATTTGGGACTCCGCTGGCGGGCGCGGTGTTCGGAATTGAAGTACTGGCGATAGGGACGTTGAGCTACGACGCGATTACACCGTGCTTTATGGCGGCATTTGTGGGGGATCTGGTGACGCGCACGTGGGGTATCCACCATACAATTTTGCGGGTCACGGAAGTCCCTGCGATGCCTGTTAGTGGCAACGTTCACACGATGATCGCTGGCTTGGTGTTTGGTTTTGTGGCGATGGCTTTTGCGAAGCTGACGCATAAAATTTCTCATACTGCGCGGAGATATATTGCCAGCCCAACGTTGCGTCCCGTTGCTGGAGGTTTGGTGGTGACCGTTGCGGTGTTCTCGATCGGGGCTTCGAGGACCACGGAGTACTTGGGGCTGGGAATACCGACGATTGTTGCCTCGTTCCATGCCCTGGTGCATGCGTATGACTTTGTGGCGAAGCTGCTGTTTACGGCGGTCACGCTTGGGTCGGGGTTCAAGGGCGGGGAGGTTACGCCGCTGTTCTTTATCGGGTCGACGCTGGGCAATACGTTGTCACGGGTGATACCGCTGCCTGCGTCGCTGCTGGCGGGAATGGGGGTTTGCTGCGGTATTTGCAGGAGCTGCAAATACTCCGATTGCGTCGACATTCCTGGCGGTTGAATTATTTGGGGCCGAGGCTGGAGCGTATGCGGGCATTGCGTACGTGGTGAGCTATTTGTTTTCAGGGCATGCGGGGATCTATCACGCGCAGAAGGTTGGGAAGAGTAAGCACCTGAACAACGCCGCGGAAGAGGGCCTCTCGCTGGCGCTGATCAGCAAACTGCGCGATGAACCTGAGGATGATGGGCTAGTGGACGTTAGTGATTTTGGATACATGGGAGGGAAGGATATGGAGCATCTAGGCGTGTTGCGGCTGTACTTTTCTGCATCGGAGATGCGATGGGCAGACTCGTGGTGGAAGCGAATTGCGCCACAGGCGCTTGGGCCGTATTTGTTGAAGGAGGCAAAAGAGCAGGGGATTGAGCAGGCGTTGCTGCATCGGGTGATTGGTGGATACCATAAGGGCCAGAGTCTGGTGATGGAGACTGCGGAGGTATCGCCGGCTCGACTTCCGCAGTGTCTTGAACTGGTGGGAGATGAGGAGGATCTGAAGTCTTTCATCAAACACAATCGCAACCACCTTGCGAAGGTGCCAGTGGTGTTCCTGCATGGACGTGAGGCAGAGATAGAAGCGGCGGTCGAACGTGAGGAGCTAGAAGATGCTTTGGAGATGGAGGGTTCGGAGGACTTTAATTCGCCGACCGAGGACGATTGAGGGCAGTCGATTATCGGGTGGGTGAGTCGATAACAGTTGCAGTGGGGGAGTACGATTGAAGCCGCAAGTGTGACCACGACAAATTAAGCATGTGCCGCGGCCCGCTCGATTGAAAATTATCTTCCGGAGCTAAACCCCAATGCCGACGAGCAGTATTGAGAAGACGACTACGCAGACCAGCTATAACGGAATCCCGGTGCCGGTGAACGGCGAGGCGATTCAATACAGCAACGGGATCTATACGGTGCCGGATCATCCAATCATTCCGTTCATTGAAGGCGATGGGACGGGGCGGGATATCTGGAAGGCATCGCAGCGGGTGTTCGATGCGGCGGTGGCGAAGGCTTATGGCGGGAAGCGGTCGGTGGCGTGGTATGAAGTGTTGGCCGGGGAGAAGGCGTTTCGGCAGACGCAGAACTGGCTGCCTGAGGATACGGTGAAGGCGACGGTGGACTTTCGCGTTTCGATCAAGGGACCTCTGACGACGCCGATTGGCGGAGGGATTCGCAGCCTGAATGTGGCGCTGCGGCAGTTGATGGATTTGTACCAGTGCATTCGGCCGGTGAAGTATTACGCCGGCGTGCCGAGCCCCGTGAAGCATCCGGAGCAGGTGGACATTGTGATCTTCCGGGAGAATACGGAGGACATCTATGCGGGCATCGAGTTCCGCGAGGGAACGCCTGAGGCGGCGAAGTTTATTTCGTTTGTGAACGACGAGATGCTGAAGGGCAAGAAGCAGAAGATTCGGCTGGATTCGGGTGTGGGCGTGAAGCCGATCTCGATTACGGGATCGAAGCGGCTGGTTCGTGCGGCGATTGCGTTTGCGCTGAAGGACGGTCGCAAGACGGTGACGATCGTACACAAGGGAAACATCCAGAAGTTTACCGAGGGAGCGTTCCGCGAGTGGGGCTACGAGGTTGCGGTGCAGGAGTTTCGCAACGAGGTTGTGACCGAGCGCGAGAGCTGGATCCTGGGGAACCTGGAGAAGACTCCGGGGCTGACGGCGGAGCAGAATGCGGCGTTGATTGAGCCGGGAATTGAGTTTGCGTCGAAGGAGTTTGGCGAAGCGGTGGTGGCCGAGGTGAAGGACGTGATGGCGAGCATCGGCGCAACGCACGGTAATGGCCAGTGGAAGAAGAAGGTGTTGATTAATGACCGGATTGCGGATTCGATCTTTCAACAGATTATTATTCGGCCGTCGGATTACAGCGTGCTGGCGACGACGAATTTGAATGGCGACTATATTTCGGATGCTGCCGCTGCACAGGTTGGCGGGCTGGGTATTGCTCCGGGAGCGAATGTTGGGGACGGCTATGCGGTGTTTGAAGCGACGCATGGCACGGCTCCAAAGTATGCGGACATGGACGTGATCAATCCGGGCTCGGTGATTTTGTCGGGGATGATGCTGTTTGATTTTCTGGGCTGGACGGAAGTGGCTCGTTTGATTGAGTCGTCGATGGAGAAGACGATTGCGCAGAAGTTTGTGACGTACGACTTCGAGCGTCAGATGCCGGGAGCGACGAAGGCAAAGACGAGCGAGTTTGCTACGCGGATGATTGAGAATATGTAGGGATTGGCCAAAGAGGGTGAAGCGCGCGCTCGACGGGGGATCGTTGAGCGCGCGCTGGTTTAAGGGTGAGTGCGCGGAGGAGTGCGCAGCGAGGATGCTTCGGGCGTGATTTTCAGCGCAGATGAAGTGGACGTGAACGATGGGCGGAGCGAGCCAACGACTGCGCGATGGCTCGGTGTGCAGGAAGTCGGTCATTTTGGACTTCGCAGACGGCGTTCCGGTTTGGATTGACCCTGTTGTAGTGGGTGGGGGGTTAGGTTTGACCGCGGCAGGACGGGCGCTGATGGAGGGTGATTGGGAGGGGCCGCTTGCGCTGTCGGGTTCGATTTTCCTGCGACGCACCGCATTCGGCAGCTTCTCGTTAGACTAAGAGATGGAGAGCTTTTGCGTTCCGCGCTCCCGTGACGCTCCGCATCACGTCTAATCTTGTGAGAAAGGGACCATGCCGACTTCCACGCTGCCAGCACTCAGTTCCACTGGTTCCAGATCCAAAAAGCTAATCTGGACCTCCCTTGGTCTCACGGTGCTGTTCGTTTTTATTACGTCGGAAGTTCTGCTTTACACCGACTACCCGATGTACCACGCGTATCGGCTGCAGGTCATCGCCGACCGTGGTCTGCTCATTCCGCATACCCTCGCGGGAACGTTCGCCCTTTTGATCGGGCCCATCAATTTCTCGTCGCGGATTCGCGAGCGGCATCTTCAACTGCATCGAGGTCTGGGCCGCATTTACTTCTTCTCGGTGATTGTGGGTGGGTTGACGGGGATTGCGCTTGCGTGGGGGCGGCCTGGTTTGCCCGGAACTTCGATGCAGGCGGCCGCGTGGATCGTCTGCACGAGTGCCGCTGTGATCACCGCTCGCAACCGCCAGATCGCCGTGCACCGCCAATGGATGGCGCGCTCCTATGCGGTTACGTTTACGTTCGTGTCGAGCCGGGTGCTGAACCTGTGGCCCCGCTACTGGAGCCATCTGGGCGACTCCTTATCTGCGGTGGGAGTGATTGCGTTCACTCTCGCCTCTCTGCTGATCGTGGATCTCGGTCTGAATTGGCACGAGCTGACGACTCGCCGCGGCGGATCGACGGGCATCAGGAGGTGAGAGATGCAGGGAAGAGTGCCGAGCTCGTGATGCATCCAGCTTGGCTGGATGCGGGGTCGCAGGGTGTTTGTTGCAGATTTGCTGGCTGCTCCAATTATGACGATTTGTACAGATAACAACTCAAGCCGGGGCGCAGAGAGTCTATTAGATAGATGAATCCCGCTATAGATTGATAGAGCCTCATCGAATTTGGGGCGAGGACGAATCTTTCAGGGCAATCTTGATCTTGAATTTCCATGGGGCTGTCCGGCTTTTCAGGAGCGGGACAAACTCAGGGTATTGGATCCAAACAGGGAGTTTCCCATAAGAACGGATAGTGTGACGCTAAATTGTGTAGAAGACGAAGTTTTGATCCTCGGGGGTGGGGTGGCGGGGTGTGCTGCTTCGATTGCGCTGGCTCGAAAGGGGCGAAGGGTCAGGCTGATTGAACGCGAGTTGACGCCGCGCCATAAGGTCTGCGGTGAGTTTCTAAGCGGCGAGGCTTTGGAGGATCTAGCTTTGCTGGGGATAGACGTGGTGTCGCTTGGCGCGGTGCCGATTGACTATGTTCGTCTGGCCGCGGCCCGGCGCGCCGCGGAGGCTCCTCTGCCATTTCCTGCAGCTTCGCTGACGCGCAAGGCGCTGGATACGTCGCTGATCGCGGAGGCGATTGCCGCGGGAGTCCGGGTGGAGCGGGGCCGGAGTGTGCAGGCGCTCAGACGTACGGCAGCGAAGGTCTGGCAGGCGACACTCGATGATGGCACCACGCTTGAAGCGCCCACAGTGTTTATTGCAACGGGCAAGCACGATCTCCGTGGCCACACGCGTCCGGAAGACCCGCAGCGATGGGTCGCCTTCAAGATGTATTTTCGGCTGGCGCCCTCGCAGGCCGCTGAGCTGGCGCACGCGTCTGAGTTGATGCTCTATCCCGGAGGGTATGGGGGGATCCAGCCGGTAGAAGGCGGCATTGCAAACCTGTGCTGCGTGGTGCAGCAAAAGCATCTGGCACGGGTGGGACATCGCTGGGAGAACTTCCTGGCGAGGATGCAGCATGATTGTCCTCACCTCGCGATGAGACTTGCCGGGGCGGAGCCGTTGCTGGACAAGCCCATCGCCATCACCCACATACCGTATGGGTACATTCGCCGCACGACCGAGGAAGGACTGTACTGCATTGGCGATCAGGCGGCTGTCATTCCATCGTTCACGGGCGACGGTATCTCCATTGCGCTGCATACGGCCCGGTGTGCGGCCGCTGCGTATCTGGACGCAGTGCCGGCACCGGTCTTCCAAGCTCAACTGCGTACGGCGCTGCTGTCGCAGATGCGGCTTGCGGAGTTCGCAGCCGACGGGTTGAATAACTCGTTTGCGCGCGCGGTGTTGCCGTTTTGTCTGAAGATCTGGCCCGGGGTGATGCGCGTGACGGCAAAACTGACACGCGTCGCACAGCAGGCTACAGTGGCTACGCATCCCGTTGCCAGCTGAGGGGCAATGCGACAGAGTCGGTGGTGAACTTGTTGTGAGTGAGCCTCGGCGTCGATCGGCCAGCTGTCGTCTTCGGCGAGGCGGCATCCGTTATCGGACGGGCCTGAGGTTATGAGAGTCCTTGAGACGTTTGGGGTGAGCGTAGAAGGCGAGGCCGTTGAGGGTCTATGATTCGGGCACTGAGGTGTTTCTATGCGAAGGCAGAGGGGTTTCCTGATGCATGCACCGCTTCTGCTGTGGGGACTTTCCTTGCTGGGCTGTGGCAGCGTTGCTCAGCTTGAATCGATCGTCATCAGTCCGGCTACGGCTACCGCACTGGATTCGGCCAGTGGCAAGGTCCAGTATGTCGCTACCGGTACGTATACGGACGGGCACAGGGTTTCGCCGTTGCCGGCATTTTGGGGCGAGCATGCTCCGTGGGTAGAAGTTCCTGATCGGATTGGCGTTACGCTGAGCGGCACGGGGCTGGCGCAGTGCACCGCCTTCAAGGGCACACTTCCGATTGTGGCGATCGCGCCGAAGGATCCGGGTACGCCGTTGTCCATGATGACGATCGGTACGCCGGTGGTCATGGGCACAGCAACTTTGACTTGTAAGTAGGTGGTGCGAAGCGCTTGCAGGGGCGGCGGGTTTCGCGCGGTGAGGGGTCGAGGGGTTCTGCACGGAGGGCATTGTGGGTGGTGGGTTCGCTTGGAGGGCGGGTTTTGGGCTAGGCTGTTGGAACGCTGTCTTGCACAAAACTTCTTACGATGGGTGTTTCGTTCCTATGTTGAATCGTCGCTGCTCGCTTGCTTGTTCTCTGGTTGTGGCCTGTGTTGCGTTGCCGGTGTTGGGGCAGAGGGTTTATACGGCGCAGGATTATGCGCAGGCGGAACGTTGGATGTCGTACAACGTGAATGGGCTGGTGCATCATACGGTGCGCGGGGTGGAGTATCTGCCGGATGGGCGGGTGTTTTATCGCGATCCGGGGGCGGATGGGACGGCTTACATGATTGCGGGGCGGGCTCCGGGCGCGGCGGCGTGGACGGTGGCTCCGGCGTTTGATAATGCGAAGCTGGCGGCGTCGCTGACGGCGATGACGAAGAAGACGGTGGAGCCGGGGAAGCTGGGCGTGACGGACTACAAGACGGAGGCGGAGGGCGGGTTCGCGGTAACGACGCGCGAGGGGGTGTTCCATTGCGATGCTGCGGTGACGAAGTGCTCGGAGGAGCCGAAGGCACCGACGGAGGAGATGACGGCGGAGAAGTCGGGCGTGAAGGAGGGGACGACTGCGGCGAAGAAGCCGGCGGCTGTGGCGCGGCGGCATGCGGGGAAGGAGAATCTATCGCCGGATAAAACGATGGCGGCGTTTATCCGCGACAACAATCTATGGGTGCGGACGGTGGCGACGGGTGACGAGAAACAGTTGACGACCGATGGAGTGCTGGACTTTGGGTATGCGACGGATAACGCGGGATGGCAGCACTCGGATGCGGCGATTCTGACGTGGTCGGAGGACGGGAAGAAGATTGCGACGTTCCAGCAGGACCAGCGGAAGACGGGGTTGATGTACCTGGTGCCGGTGACGAATCGGCATCCGGAGCTGCAGGCGTGGCGGTATCCGCTGGTGGGGGATAAGGACGTCACGATGATTGAGCCGGTGGTGATCGATGTGGCGACGGCAACGGTGGTGCGGTTGAAGTCGGAGCCGCTGGAGCATCGCAGTATGGAGTGCGATGACGTTAGTTGCGATGGCGATGGGAAGTGGAATGATGTTTCGTTCTCGAAGGACGATGCGCATTTGGCGTTTGTGTCGACGTCGCGGGACCACAAGGAAGAGTGGGTGAAGGTGGCCGATACGGCGACTGGCGATGTGCGCGATGTGTATCACGAGCATGTGGACACGTACTACGGTTGGCAGAGCAAGACGGACTGGAAGGTGCTGTGGGATTCGAATGAGTTTTTGTGGGTGAGTGAGCGGAGTAACTGGGCGCAGATTTATTTGTATGACCTGGCGACAGGCGCGTTGAAGAACGAGGTCACGCATGGCGATGGGCCGGTGGGTGATTTGAAGGCCGTCGATGAGAAGAATCGCGTGGTGTATTTCGTTGCGACGGGGAAGGAGAACGGCGAGGATCTTTACTTCGACAACTTGTATCGTGTGGATCTGGATGGGAAGAATCAGCGGCTGCTGACGCCAGAGGTGGCTAACCATGTGATCACGGCGGCGAAGGATGGAAGCACGTTTGTGGATGTGTACTCGACGATTGAGACACCGCAGACGGCGGTGGTGCGGGATAACTCAGGGAAGGTTCTGGTGACGCTGGCAAAGCAGGATATTTCGCAACTGCTGGCGGCGGGATGGAAGCCTCCGACTCCGTTTACGGTGATGGCTCGCGATGGGAAGACGCCGCTCGAAGGATACATGTGGAAGCCGACGAACTTCGATGCGACGAAGAAGTATCCGGTGGTGGACTATGTGTATCCGGGGCCGCAGGGGAGTGTTTGCCAGTTGCTGGGGCGGAGCTTTTCGGCGTCGGCTGGCGATAATCAGGCGCTGGCGGATCTGGGATTTGTGGTGGTGTGCGTGGATGGGATGGGGAATCCGCAGAGGTCGAAGGCGTTCCATGATGCGCATGCTTCAACTCCGGCGGATATGGGGGACGATACGATTCCGGACCAGGTGGCGGGGATCAAGCAGTTGGCGGCGCGCAATGCGTGGATGGATGTGGAGCGCGTGGGGATATGGGGACACTCGGGCGGCGGCAATGCTACGGTGTCAGCGATGTTTCATTTTCCGGAGTTCTTCAAAGTGGGTTGGGCAGAGAGCGGGAACCATGACAATCGGGACTATGAAGATGATTGGGATGAGCGGTGGGCCGGGCTGGAAGTGATTGGGCCGGATGGGAAGAGCAACTATGAGGGACATGCGAATCAGAACTATGCGCAGAACCTGAAGGGGCACCTGATGCTGACGCATGGAACGATGGATGACAATGTTCCTCCGAACAATACGCTGCTGGTGGTGGAGGCACTGATCAAGGCGAATAAGGATTTTGACATGCTTATGATTCCGAATGTGCCGCATGGGTATATGGCGGCGACGCCTTATGTGATGAAGCGGCGGTGGGATTATTTTGTGAAGTACCTGGCGGGGGGAGTGCCGGCGATGGACTTTGTGCCGAAGTCGTATGAGGAGATTGTGAAGGCGTATTACGCGGCGCAGTAGAGCAGACAGTAGAGGGTAGACAGGAAAGGCAAAAGCGAGAGTGCCCCGCCGGTGGATTGGCGGGGCGCTTTTGTTGGTGGGTTGGGGGGTGGGCTACTGGACGATTTTGCCGTCGGCTGAGGTGGCGGGCTGGCGGTTGGCGAAGGGAGGCGGGGTTTGGACCTGCCACCCGTTGCTGGTGTCGACCAGGGTGGCATTGGCGGTGCCGTTGCCGGAGAGATCGGCCTGGAGGTTGGGGAAGGCGGTCTGAGTTTCGGGGGCCTTGGCCCAGTCAGGAGCTCCGGAGAAGGTGTAGTGGTATTCGACTACGGTGGTGGCACCGGGCTGAGCGTTGTTGGGTGTGGAGCTGTCAATGGATTGGACGGAGCGGTGGCCGTAGCAGAAGTTGCCGTAGCCGGGCTGGTTTGGGTCGGCGGTCCAGGCGCTGCGGCCCTTGTCGCTGAGGTCGTAGTTGACCTCCTGCCTGGAGAGAATGATGATTTTTTTCTCACTGGTGGTGCGAGTGAGGAGGCCCTGATCGACGAGTGCGGCGAAGGGTGCGGTCTCCTCGGCGTTGGAGGCAGCGACCTGCGTGGGGAACTTCTGGGATTGAGACCAGAGGCAGGAGGGGTGGGCGGAGTACCAGTCGTTGAGGGCGCTCTTGTAGTTGGCGGTGTTGTCGGTGGTGGTCTTGCAACCAGCGAGGAGGAGAAGGGCTGTGGCGCCGAATGAAACTTTACGCAGGGAGGTCATGAATATCCTTTCCCGACGTAGGATGCAGCGAGAGCGGAGCGGGTCATCGGCTTGCCCCATCGATTGGGCAACAGGACCTGCTCCGTTTGCAGGCCGGCATATTCGACCCAGCGGCGAAGCTCCGTGATTGTCTCTTTCCAGAGCGGCACCGTGCGCTGCTTGCGTCCCTTGCCGTGCAGGCGCACCGACGGCGTCACGTCGAACTCCAAATCGTTGACGCGGATGGCAATCAGTTCGGAGACCCGGGCACCAGTGTTGTAGAGCAACATAAGGAGGATCCGATCCCGACGGCCATACCAAGTGGCCGTGTCCGGCGTGGCCAGTAGCGCCCGCACCTCGTCCCGGGATAGGAAACCGAGCAGGGGCTTATCGAGGCGCTTCATCGGAATAGCGAGGATCTGCTGGGCGAGTCGCAACGCCGGCGGGCATTGCACCGCGACGTACCGGGCGAAAGCCCGTACCGCGGCGAGGCGCGCATTGCGGCTACACACGGTGTTATGGCGGTTGGTCTCCAAATGCATCAGGAAACCGAGAATCAGGTCTGCACCGAAGTCAGCCAGAGTTAGCGTAGCGGGCGCCTTGCCGAGCGTGGTGTCGGCATAAGTCAGCAGTAACCGGAAGGCGTCCCGGTAGGCCGCTACGGTCCTGGGGCTGACGGCCTGCTGCTGGATCAGGCGTTCGGCAAAGAAGCCTTGGAGCAACGCGGCGAACTCTGCTGCATCGGCAAGGATCGGCTTCATTTCGAGGCTCCCTGGGCATAGCGGTAGAAGCGCTCGGCGGCAATCGACATTAGTTCCGGAATGCCGGTGAGGTACCAATAGGTGTCAACCACCTTGGCATGGCCCACGTAGATCGATAGCACCGGCAGGCCTCGCTCGACATCCACGCCCTGCTCGTAGAGGCGTAGCGTGCTGCGCACAATGAAGGTATGGCGCAGGTCGTGAAGGCGGTGACGAGGATGGTCGCCCCGCACTTGCCAGCCGAGTTGGTTGCACAGGGACTGCAGCGCGTACAGCATGCTGCGTTGATTGACTGGCCGGCCGTCTTCACGCAAGAAGAAGTGATCGCAACGCGGTGTGGCAACGAGCCGATCCCGCTGTTGTGCATATGTCTGCAGGATCTGTGGGATGCTTGCGTGCAGCGGAACGAAGCGGCGCTGATGACACTTGGCGTCCCGGACGTCGAGCACGCCCACATCGAGATCCACGTCAGCCCGGGTCAGCTTGATCGCCTCGGAAATTCGCAATCCGGTCGCCGCCAATAGTCCAAAGAGAGTCCGGCAAGTCGCCGGGCGCAAGCTGCCCTGGGAACCCAGGTGGACAGTTGCGTCAAGTAGGGTTCGCAACTCCTCGTCGCTATAGATGTGCGGCACCAGGCGCCGGTGGGCCGGGCCGAAGAGCTTGCGCGGTGGCACGACGGTATCAGCGTCGATACGCAGACAGAAGGTCGCAAAGGCGCGGTTCATTGCGTTGCGAATCGCCGCCACACCGAGGGGGACATCGAAGGGAGCTCGATGGCGTACGAATAGAGCACGACTCGCTGTTTGCGGACGTGCTTCATGCAGGTAACGTCCAAGTGCTTCACCGGTTTGCACTGGCAAGGGCAGAAGTTGCACCCGCTGACTCTTGGTGTGGTGGAGGGTCAGGGTTCCGTTTCTCCAATCGACGGCATCGAGCGTTAAA
>JAJYCQ010000011.1 GCA_021778315.1 Acidobacteriota bacterium
TGCATCTCAAATCATCCGAATATGCCTTCGCCATCCCTATCGATGTCGCGGTCCGTCAGAGCAATTATAGTGTACACCTGATAGAGAAATGCTCTAGCGTAGGCCATCCACCCCTGCGCCACACAATACCGAACGCCACCCAGACATTCTGCCTCTGGATCTAAACCCAATCCAGAGGCTCCCTCTCCCTTCGACACCCTACACTGCACGCAATATCAAATGAACTACTGCGTATCCGGCGGCGAAGGCATCGAGCGAATATAAGCAACAACCGCCTTCCTGTTTGCAGCGCTCATATTCGTCGGCGGCATGTTGCCATTCTTCATCTGCGTGCTGTGGTGTTGCAGCAGATTATCCAGCACCGCCGCAGGCAGCACCGACGCCATACCAGCCAGCCCCGGAGCCGCCACCGTTCCATGCAAACCATCGATTCCGTGGCAAGTCTCGCAGCGGTTTTGCTGGAAGATCACCCGCCCTCGAATCGCATCCGCGCTAAGCGGAACCACGGGTGCAGGCCTCGGAGCTGCAGCCACTGTCGCTGCCACACCTCCTCCGGCAGTCGCCGCCGAATGCCCGCCCGCAGGCTGCGCTGCATGACCGGCTGCCGCTACTTCCGGTGGCGGAGCAACTCCAAGGCTCGATAGATAATCCACCAACTGCTTCATCTTCGCGTCATCCAGAGTCACCGCAGGCATACCTCCCGCGGTCATCGCCTTCCTCGGATGATGCAACAGATACGTCAGCTGTGTCGGAGGATACCTCTTCGTAATCCCGATCAGAGAAGGAGCGAAGTGTGTACCGCGAGCATCTCGTCCATGACAAGCAAGGCATCCATTCTCAAGAAAGAGTTGTCGTCCCGGTAAGGTCGAAGCACTCGTAGCCGCCACCTGCGTCGTCGTCGGTGCACTCGCCGGAGACGCCGGCGCAGGCGCGCTCGCAGACGGCGCTGCGGCCTCCGGCTGTGAAGGCGAAACATAAGGAGCCGAGAGGTCGTTCTGTGCAGACGCGTCTACCCCGGCAGTTCCCTGCGGCATTGGTTGTTGCTTCGCATTGCTTCCCTGGGACAGCGTCCGAAGATACGCAATCACCGAACGCACCTCGGTCGGTGTCGCCACCAGCGGGGGCATACCCCCAGCTTTCATCCGCGCATTAGGAGCCTGCACCAACTGTGTCAACTGTGCATCCGAGTTCTTCGCTATCAGCCCCGCCATCGCTGGCACACGGGCCGTTCCAACCCCCGCAGCTCCATGACACGCCACACAACTGTGACTCTGGAAAATCTCTGCCCCCGCAGTTGCTTCAGCCGACATCTTCACAGCAGGCACCGTCTCCGGAGCCGCACCACCTTGTACCGCGCCAACTCCAGCGCTGGCCAGGGGAGCACTCTCTGGAACCGATGCAACTGCGGGCACATTCGCCGCGCTCGTCCCAAGGCTGCTCAGATAGCTGAACAGCGCCGCCATCTCCGGTGTAGGCATATCAAACGATGGCATATGGCCTGCCAGCATCCGCGGATTCGGATGATGTAGCAGTTCCGTAATCTGCGGCAATGGATATTTAGCCGTAACTCCAACAAGACTCGGAGCCAATGCCGTGCCCGTACCATTCTGGCCATGGCACCCGGAGCATCCCTTGGCATTGAAAACCCCACGTCCCCGCGCTACCAGCGGATCAACCGGCCCCGAAGCAAGCGGCTGCCCACTCGCCGATTCCATACTCGGGATGAACGGAGCCTTGGTGTAATCTTCCGCCTGCTTTTCCTGAAAGGCCAACTGCTCAGCAACGCTATGATCGCGCAAATCGTCCAAGTGACTCTTGAACCCTAGAAAGATCATTCCGACTAAAACAATAGCAACAGCCAGAAGCGGAATAGGCCTGCGCCACGGTCTCCGTTCCAGCTTGCGATCCAAAAAAGGCATCAGGAAAAATAGCAGCGCAAGAATCGCAGGAATGACGACAACAGCAAAGACCTCCATCCGGCTTGACCAGAACTTCAGCCACTCGAACATTGGAAGGTAATACCACTCAGGCCGTGGAACAAACTTGGGATCACTCGGATCAGCGATAGGGCCCAACTGTACCGGATGAAAGTACGCCAGAATCCCTAATCCCACCATCAGCAGCAGCGCAAACGCCATGTCCATAATGACCTGGCGAGGATAAAAACTCTCTGGCGGCAACTTCGGATGAACTGGATCTTCGCTAATAGGCCCAGCAGGTCCTGCCTTTCGGAACAGTGCAATATGCGTCCCGATAAAAAGAAAAATTAGACCTGGAATCAGAAATACATGGGCAACATAAAAACGCGACAGCGTCAGCGTCCCCAGGGTATCCCCACCGCGCAACATATCCGTAAGCCATTGCCCAATGAACGGAACTTCCCCCACAATATTTGTTCCGACGGCCGTAGCAAAGTAAGCAGTCTGGTCCCAGGGAAGCAGATATCCAGTGAACCCCATACCCAGCACCAGCAAGGAAAGAAACGCACCCGAAATCCAGAGCAGCTCGCGCCGCCCCTTGAACGATCCATAAATGAACGTCTGCAAGAAATGCAGAAACAGGACGATAATCATTGCGCTGGAGCCATAGTAGTGCAGACTCCGCAGAAACTGCCCCGCCGCAACCTGCTTCGTGATATAAGCCACACTAGTGTGTGCCGACTCTACCGACGGAACATAATACAGAGCAAGACACAGCCCCGTAATTACCTGCGAGATAAAAATAAAAATAAGTCCCGAACCAAAAATATAGGCTAGACGTGCACCGCCCGGGATCGGCTCATCTAGCGACGCGTGCATCAGGCTCCGAACGCCCGTGCGTTCATTGAACCATCCGTAGATGCCAGATGGTGCCTTCTTATCAGGTGTACTTTTCATTGGATCGTCCACGTCGCCACCTAACTCAAAACTTCCTGGTTGGGAACGTTCTCCCGAAAATACTCAAAATTGACAAGCAGTTTGCCGTCAACAACTTTGTGCGGAAGTTGATCCATATCTCGCGGCGATGGGCCAGAGACATGCGTCCCATCGGGACTAAACACGCTTCCATGGCAGGGACAGTAAAACTCGTCCTGCCCCTCATGCCATGCAATGGTGCAACCCATATGTGGGCAGATAGCTGAAAGAACCCCCATATCGCCTTGCGAGGTCTTGGTTACATAGACAGTCTGCGATGTGTCGACTTCGCGCCATCCATCCACCTGCTTCAGGTCGAGCGGCTTCATCACGGGTTTAGATAAGTTCGAAAACGCGCTAATATCTCCAAGCGGAGACCACGCATTCTTGCTCGATTTGGCATAGAGCGGATAAAGAACATAACGGAGTACCGGCACCGCAAGAATGGCTCCCATTCCAGCCGCTCCGATACTAAGCAGTGCTCCAAAAAACGACCGTCGGTTGATGACAATCGTCTCCTTCGGATTAACTTCCAGAATTGCGGGTTCCTTCTCCATACGTTCTCCTAGAAAATCAGCCACAGTGCCATGTACACCGTGTTATTGTCCGATGCATTTCGATTTGCGCCATCGTAGTTGGTGGTCGCACCATTAAACTTCGTGTATCCCGTGTAATTGACGCTGATGTCAATATTCTGCACTGGCCAATAAGCTAGTTGCGCAATATACCCGCCCGTATTTGGGCTGCCGTTCGCACTCCCAGTCACTGGAGTTGAAGAATAGAGTAAAGGATCTGCACTTCCCGTCGTCGCAAAAAGTGCCCCAGTGGCGCTGTACTTACTCGACCAGTGATAGGTGCTATCAAGCTTGAACGTATTTAGATTGTGGTGAGCCATGCTCGCTCCACCCGTGGCAAGCGTAGCCCCTAGATTGGAGCTCTCGTGTATCCAGGTTCCATGCGCATCAAGAAGGTTCGCTCCAAACGGTCGCTCGTACTGAAAATCAAAGGACGGGTCTATATATCGATCCACCGGTCCCGTAATCGAGAAGGGATGCGAGTTGACCGCCAACCCATAGGTCCCAACCATTAGATAGTTCGCTCCCCAGGATTGTTGCCAAGCTGCACGCCAGTAAGGTGCAGCGCCGCTAATGTTGTACTGATAATTAAGCCCATCTATCGGAGCAGGTCCACCCTCGTGCTCACTCCTATACGCAGTGAGTGCTGTATAGAGATGGTTATTCCACATACTATATCCACCAACCCCGACGACATCCGCACCAAGCGTTCCATCAATCATGGTCGACGCGATCGATCCAACACTCGACTCCGACGATATCCACGGAAAGCCCCATACTGGGGTACTATTCCATAGATCTTCAACACCTGGATTATTGTTCAGTGTTATTCCATAATCGAGTTCTTTTCCGCCTAATGTGGTCTGATTTGCATAGCGCAAATCAGTATTGTCCATCGCAAATATATCGCTTGAATGACTATAGGTGACTTGTGCCAGTGCCCCGAAGTGCGATGCCAGGCCTCCACCCAAAAAGAGACTGAGCTGTTGAGGAAATCCCGCAGCACTATTTTGGGTACCCGGCACGACATCCTGAAACGCAGTGTCAGAAGCAAGAATCATGAATGACAGCGGAATATATTTCGACAGGATTAAATCTTTCGCGTTCCCTACTTTTTCTGCAGGGGTTACATCGCTCAGAACATATCCCCGTAACTTGAACTCTCTGCCAAATGCTGTTAGCTCAGGAGGATTACTATGACAAACATTACAGGAAAGACCTGTCTGGCGAGCAAAGCTTGGCACAGCATGTGCCCGCCGATAACCAATTAAGGCAAAGAGAATTACTAAAGTTTTGGAGATCTTGTTCATTGCTCATCCTTACATTTCGGACTAGGGAGACTCGCGCGATCTTACGCGAAGATGCTGAACTCAGATGCAGACGATTCACATACAGTGAAACAATTTACGACACAAAAGTATGTCCATAATAGCTCACTTGCAACATGGCGCAAATAGCAGGCTCAGACGTTCGCAAATTGCATTGGCTAGGGACCACCAATGAACATAGAAGCTCGGCGCCATTCATAGAACCTACGCCTTCCGCCGACTACTATGTGCGCCCTCCAGAGAGACCCTTCACAAATTCTGAGTCCGAGCTTTCCTTGATTAGACGAATCAGCCAGAACTGAGGCGGGAGCGGTGCAGCAGCAGCGTCGAGCAACTCAAGCTCTTCGCAAGAAGTACCTGCGTAAAAACTCGCCGAGAGCCAATTCAGAATCAGATGCGGCAGACAGTTTTGTGGTCGGCGTCTGAGACACCGGTGCCTCCGTACTGCTCGAAGGCAGACAATAAGGCGATCAGTGGGGTGTCGATCATCCTGCGGGTTTACTTTGTGCAGCAATGGTTCACGCCGTCGGATCCGGGTTTGGAAAAGGCCCAGTACAAGTCAGCATCGTGCGCAAATCGGAGATGAATCAGACCCGGAAACAAACCTGTGCACCTTCGACCTGAAGGAGCACCTCATCGTGGACAACAAGGAGGGCCACGTTCACCCGACGACTACGACGGCGGCCGACTCTCATACATTGCCGGAATTGTTGCACGGTGAAGAACACAAGCGATGCTTCCTCACTATCGAACTGCTGTCCGTGAGCCCTCATTATGGGCTGATGGAGGCTACCACCGCCAACCCAAGGTGATCCAGCAAGCTCTACCCGAGGTGCAGAACATGACCTGCAAGCAGACCCTGCTCAAAGACTATGTCGATGGAGATAACGCAGCGAAGGCCCAGAAAAAGTCCAGCGGCGGGCTAAGGTGGAGCATGCGTTCTCATCCTCAAGCGGTCCTTCCGCTTCGACAAGGCTCGATACAGATGCGTCGCGAAGAATCACTACCGACTGTTCGCAAGCTTCGCGCTGGTCAATCTCTACCGCCGCATCAAACGCTCAAGCTCCGGCTGCACGGAGGCCGGGCTGCCCCGCCATGCATGGACGACGTAGTGCGAAGCCACGCTGTACTTCCGAAGTTCTACATGTTCCAATGGCGAGCGGGGCGAGGAGCAAAATAGGCCAAAAGAACTATGCAATTCTGAATTGCGTTACTAAGATAAATCTGTTCCAGTTGCCGTCAGAGGCTGGCAGCAAACGCAGACAGCAGTGCTACATCGCCTTTCGGAGAGCTCTCGGTGCAACATGGGAGCCCCCGCATCGTCCATGCGCCTTCAGTCCAGCCCTCACAGTGTCCACGCCGCTCAATGCCAACGCGAACGACTTGCATTCTTAGGATAATGCTCTACAGAATTCAAGCGAATGCTAATACCTGCACTAATACCATAGGGACGAAGCTCGCCATATGAAGAAACGCCAGGCCAACACTGGTACTCGAAATCGATCATCCGAATCGTCAAACGGTCTCCGGCAACATAATCTATCCCGCCTCCCGGCGCATAGGTGAAGAACGTCCCCTGGGCGTACCCCGCAGGGAATGTGATCTTTCCCGCTCCTACTAGAAACTTGATATAAGGACGCATTGGCCCGGGCTTCAACATTACACGCGGCCCCACAAAATAGTTCGTCTCAGTAACACTCTCAAAGCTATGAAGGCGAAGATATCGCGCCTCCCCCTCGAAGCCATAACGCCAGGTAGGATTCATCTCTGCAAACATCGCACCGCCATAGATTACCCTCTGCCCGTAGTCCACCTGGAAGGCAGCGATCTCACCTCCTACAGCGATATAGCTCCCTGGACCCTTTGCCGTCGCGATATTCTGAGCTTCTATTAGCTCAGATAGAAAATACAACACGCCGATGCACACTACCAAAAGGCCTATACGACGTCTCAGGCATTTACTCGACGTCATGGTGTCACCGTCAACGTCACCGGCTGCGACAACGTCGTTCCACTCCCCTTGCCCGACGCCGTAACCTTGAACGTATACGTTCCCGGCGGCGTTCCACTCATATGTAGGCCAGAGCAGCCCACTACAGAAATGGTCATCGCAAACAAACCTAAGAACAGCAGGGATGCACCTGCTCTGAGCCTGCGCCGCCTCACTCCAAAGCCGACTCCCAGCAAGCAGGGCAGCATACAAAGCAATACCCCCGAAGACTTCCTACCCTCAAGTCTCGCCGTCGCTCCTGCACCCAGCGGGTTCCCTGTGTCGAGCACCAACTGCACCGATGCACTCCCATTCGCAACCAGATCCACCTGCGGCGTACTGAAGGTGCACGTAGCAGCGAATGGGAGCCCCAGACACCCCAACTCCAAAGTATCCGAAAAACCCTTCAACGACGTGAAATTGATGCGGATGCTAGCGTGTTGCGTCGTCGGAAACGTCACACTCATCGGATTAACCTCAATCGTGAATTGTGTCGCCACGCCTCCAGTGATCGTTGTCGCAAGGGAGTTCGAACCCGAATAGGAGACATCGCCGCTATACGTTGCAACCACACTCTCCGTCCCCGGCTGAAGAATTACCGTGAGAGTCACTATACCAATCGCACCG
Source organism: Acidobacteriota bacterium (assembly GCA_021778315.1). The sequence continues at coordinate 7,415 of JAJYCQ010000011.1, forward strand.
ATCTGACTACTTCCAAGAACCAGCGTGCCGCTTGCAAAGGTCACCGTTCCCGTTGGAGCAATGGGGCCTGTCCATCCCACCTCGGAGATCAAGGTGACCTGTTGCGGATTCGCCGGGTCCGTATCCGAACTCGTAAGGGCAACCGTCGTCGGGCGAAGCTCCACGCCCTGTGCAAGGCTCTGCGACGCGTTCGCGAAATTCTCAGGATCTCCCCCATAACTCGCCGACAAGGAATGGTTGCCAGCACTCAACGATGGAAGAGTGATCGACGCAACGCCATTTGCATTCACAACCGTCTTCCCTAGCTGAGTAGATCCGTCCGTGAATAGAACAGTCCCCGTTGGCTGCCCCACGCCACTGTTCTTCACATTTGCCGTAAGCACAATCGAACTAAGTGTCATCGCAGGGTTTGCACTTGACGCAAGTGCGACCGACGTCAACTCCTTCACGGCCACCAACTGTGGAGTTGAACTCGACGCGCCGATATTACTATCGCCCGCATAGTTAGCAACAACAGTGTGTTCACCAGGAGCGAGCGTTGAGAGCGTGAGCGTCGCAATGCCACTGGAGTTTAGCGAAGCACTGCCGATCGACACGCCACCATCTGTGAACGTGACCAAACCTGTCGCGACTCCTCCATTCCCAACAACGGTTGCAGTGAACGCCAGCGGGGTAGCATAGATGGCTGGATTCGCACTCGATGTAAGGGTGATCTGCGTCGTCGCACTCTGAACCGTCTGAGTCAGTGTTGATGAAGCAGCAGAGTAATTCGTATCGCCGCTGTAGCTGGCAGAGATCGTATGCGACCCTACGACCAGCGATCCACTCTGCAAGCTGGCCATCCCACTCCCATCCACAACTGACGTGCCGACCACCACTGAGCCGTCGCGATAGATAACCGTGCCCGTAGGCACGAGGACACCCACGCCCATGACCTTCGTCGTATACACCACGTTCGCACCGAATATGGAAGGATTCATGCTGGAACTCAGCGCCTCTGTGGCCGCTTGCACAACTCGCTCACTCAGCACAATGGACGTCGACTGTGCATCGTCGATATCACCTTCATAGATCGCGGAGATTGAGTGCATCCCGAAGCTCAACGTACTAGTGTTGAGGCTTGCACTTCCATTCGCACCAATTGGAGATGTGCCTAGAACCGCGCTCCCATCCATAAATCTGATCAAACCCGTAGCAGCAGAGCCTCCACCAGATGTCACCGCGGTGAAGCTGACGCCCTTGCTCAGTGTCACTGGATTTGTACTGCTCATCAGCGAAGTTGTGGTCGGCGTAAGTTGGACGGTCACCGGTATCGCCGGAGAGATGGCCGACGCATTATTCGCGTCTCCGCTGTATGCCACTGTAAGTTGGTACGTACCAACGCCAAGACTAAGGTTGGGGAAGATAAAGGTTCCATCGGCCATGACGCTCTCTGTTCCAATTGCGATGCCGTTATCTCGCAGCGTCAGCGCCCCCGTCGGCGTCACGCCATTGCTACTGAGTGTAGCCATCGCAACAAAGGTAGAGCCAGCATTGACCGGAGCACTCGGCCCACCCAACGTCAACGAAGGAGTCGCAAGAACAACCACATGCTGCAGCGCCCCGGATGTACTCGGGTTGTAGTTTCCATTTCCAACGTAGACAGCCGTCATCGAGTGGGTTCCCGCAGACAGCAGCAGGCTCGTAAACGTCGCAATCCCTTGAGCGTTCAGTTGCACTTGTCCGATGCTCACGGAGCCATCGTTGATAGTGATATTGCCAGACGGAACACCTGTGCTACTACTCGCCGCGATCGTGAACACCGCTGCCTGTCCCGACAGAGTCGTTGTCGCCGCAGAGGTAAGCAGCGTCGTCGTTGCCGTAGGCTGCACCGTTTCGATCACGATTGCGGAAGAACTCGCTGCGTAGTTTACGTTTCCGCTATACGACGCCACAATGGAATGCGACCCCGCTGACAGCGTGTTCAAGTTGACGATTGCATGCCCCAGGCCGTCGACCGCTGATGTGCCAAAAACAGTTTGTCCTTCACGAAAAATCACTGCTCCACTAATCACGCCCCCATTCGTCGACGAGCCAACGGCAGTGACAGCTCCAGTGAGCGTGAGTGTCGCTCCAGCAGACACAGGATTCAAGTTCGTAGACAACATCGTTGCTGTTGCAATCTGTTGAATCGTCTCAACCAACGGTGCCGAGCTGCTACCTGCATCGTCTTGATCTCCGCCATAGACCGCGACGATCGAATGCACGCCCGGAGCAAGTAAGGCGCTCGACAAAAATGCTGTTCCATTACTGCCGACCGCGCTGCTCCCCAACGAAGTTCCGCCGTCATTAAACTGCACAGACCCCGTGGCGGCTGGTCCATTCGTACTGCTAACAACTGCCGTGAAGGTCACTAAGGACCCCACCGGCGCACTCAAATTATTCGAAGACAGTGTCGTTCCAGTCGTCGCCTGCTGCACCACCTCGCTCACTACATTCGACTGACCCGATGCATTCAATGCATCTCCCGCATACCGTGCCGAAAGGCTATGCGTTCCAGGGCTCAATTGCGCAGTGGAGTAAGCTGCACCACCCGACGCCGAGAGGTTAGCCGAACTAAGGGCAACCGCACCATCATAAAACGTGACCGCGCCAGTCGGCGTCCCGGTCGGTGCTGTCGCTGCAAACGTCAGCGTAATGCTCGTCGTTACGACCGTCGGATTCGGAGCAACCGTTAGCACCAGCAGCGGCGCTTGCTGGACTGCTTGAACCAACACAGCCGAGACGCTAGATGCATTATTCGCATCACCCGAGTAGTCAGCCGTAATGCTATGCTGCCCCAACGTCAACACCGACGTGCTGCACGCTGCCGCACTGCTCGCGACCGGCACACTGCAGAGCTGGGTGCTGCCATCAAAGAACACAACCGTACCCGTCAGAGCCGTGCCGCCATTGCTTACCGTCGCCGTAAACCTTACCGTCGTCCCCACCAGGCTCGGATTCACACTTGAAGCCAGCGCCAGGGTCGTCGGCGTGATGCTAAGCACCTGCCCCGAGAGATTGATAGCCGGCACTGTCGTACCTGCGACCGAGTTGACCGTAATCGACCCGAGAACCGGATCTCCAATCACCTTCGGATCAAACGACGCTCCGATGCTGCAGGTGCTGGCGGACGGGATATCTGCTCCTGCCGTGCAGGTCGTCGTTCCCACATCTTCTACTGCATTCACAAGAGTCGCCTGGCTCAAGATGAGGTCAGCGTTGCCATCATCGACAAGCACCACAGGTTGCGGAGGCGACACATTCCCCACCTTGATCGTGGCATACTGCAATGAGATTCCCAATGCATTGATGCGCCGGATCCGGTTATGAAACATATCCGCAACAAATAGATTTCCTGTCTGATCGAAGAACAGGGCATACGGCCCATACATGCTGGCAAGATTGGCCGGCCCACCATCGCCAGAGAATTGTTCGCTCGCGTTTCCACAGATGGTCTCAATCAAACCCGTCGCCGCATTCACCTCGCGAATACGATTATTGTCTGAGTCAGCAATATAGAGATCCCCGGCAGGATCGATTGCCACGGCAGCAGGCTCACCCAGCACGGCCTGCGTTGCGAGTCCGCCATCCCCCATAAACCCTCGAGGGCCCGTACCAGCAACCGTCGAGATCATTCCTGACAGGTTCACCTCGCGCACGCGATTATTAGTCAAATCGGCGATATAGATTGATCCATCCTGAGCCACCGCCACGCTCCATGGGCTATTCAGTCTTGCAATCGTCGCCGCCTGTCCATCGCCATTAAAGCCCGCCACTCCCGTGCCTGCAATCGTTCGAATCGATCCCGTCGCTGCGTTCACCTCGCGAATCACATGGTTCCCCGTATCTGCAATCAGCAGATCTCCAGCTTCATCCAGCGCGACGCCCTCAGGAAACGTGAGCTTCGCCTGTGTAGCCGCGGCACCGTCGCCACTATAGCCCTGCACCCCCGGAGTTCCCGCCATCGTTGTAATCACTCCGCTAAATGCATCGATGCGTCGAACGATATGGTTCCCGGCATCCGCAAAATACAGATTGCCAGCGCCGTCTATCACCAGGCCAGCCGGTGTATTGATCATCGTCTGCGTCGCCAGCACGCCATCACCCTGATATCCCGGAGTCCCTGTCCCTCCCACCGTAGAAATATGCCCGGTCTGTCCATCGACACGCCGAATGCGATTGTTCTGCGAGTCGGCAATGTAGAAGTTCCCCATCGCGTCGGCGACGACGCCCGTAGGCAGAAAGATCGGCGCAAGAATCGCCGGCCCTCCATCGGTCGCACCCTGGTAAATCCAATCCGCATCGCCAGCGACCGTGTTGATCGTACCCGGTGCAAGCACCGGCAAGGATCCCACGCCAACTCCTGCAAGCAGCGCCGACCCCATAAAGCTTCCGCCCGAGGTCTCAATCACCACCGCGCCAGTTCGAGCGCCCGGATACTTCGGCTGAAATTGGATCATCGCGCTGCATTGTTGTCCGGCGCTATAGTTGGTACCGGACGAGCATGTCCCTCCGCTCACAACCGCAAAATCAGAGTTAGCCAGACCCTGCGTCATCGCGACCGGTGTTCCAGCAGTTCCCCCCGAGACCATCGTCACAACTACACCAATCGGCGCAGAACTTTGACCTACCGCCGTGGTTCCAGAAAAAACGTTCGCGGTCTGAGCCACCCCGGCCGAGCAAACCAGGGCCATGCACAACATCGCCCCCACGTTCGCCAGGCACCGACTCCAGCCGCCCCCATGCTGCTGCTTCAATCTGAGGCTTCTCAACCAAAGCTTGCCTCTCCTTTGCCGGATGGCTGAGTGAAGTTGCTGAAAGTGACCAGGCATTTCCGAGAGTTCCTCAGCCTACAGACCGCGGTGAGCGATGCGAGACCCCGCCACGAGCGTCTACTCACGCATGTCGTCTCGCTATCGGTGAATACCGGCAGTCGCTCCGTGAACTCTTTCAGCACGCGACCACAGCACAAAGCAGTTGGTCACGTGTTACGTTCTGCACATGCAGAATGCAACACGCCCTTGTCCTGACTTCATCGGTCGCTGAATGAAAAACTTGAGAAGATGTGCCACCCTGTAACAGAACGAAACGGTCCACCCAACACCGTCAAGCCTGCCAGACGTTCGCCGCTCCCTACCTCGCCACCAACGTCGCGTCTGCACGCCACGCCGCATTTCCCCATAGCCGCTCACGCCCCCCATAGCGCCTGATGAACTCCGCAATCTCCGCCGTAACCCTCTCATCGATCTGAGAGTCATAGCACCACGCAATCCGCCGCTTCCTGAGCACCGCAGCCTCGATGGCCTCTTCCGCCCCACCCAGTTCCCTTGCAAACACCGGCTGCAACTCCGCCTGCAACCCAATCGGAAGCTGACCAACAGCTACCGCCAGCGAACTCTCCCCCTCAGCACTCGCCATATAGGGAAGCTCTTCGTAAAACGCCAGTACCCTCCCAGTCGCATCCATTGGCATCGCCGCATCGCGCGCACTGATCCGATCCACATGTCCGTCGAGCCCCAGTGGCAGCACCATCGCCCCCGCCTTACTCATCTCCACCGCCCTCTGAATCTTCGACACCACTTTCTCCGAAGTATCCGCCGGCCGCCCGAACACATTCTCCCGGCCGCAGTGCAAGCGGATCGGAGCGTCCTTTAGATTCAAGTCCGTCAGCTTCAACCTCGACCCACCCTGCTGCTTGCGCCAGGCCTCATCCTCTCTCCTCCGCACCGCCGTCACAAACGACATCCGGTCATTCGCATGCAACGATCCCGCATCCGAGTATGGAGCAAACTCGCTCCGCGTAAAACAACTCACCACCTCGACGGCGTGGCCCTCTGCCAGCCACGCCTCGATCGCAAGACCCAACGCCAAAGCCGCGTCCCCACTGTGTGGGGACACCACGGTAATCTTCACGATCTACTCTCCTTCAGCCTCATCAAGCCGCTACTTCAACGTCGAAAGCGTTGGCTGCACATGCACAGCAATGCCGTCCAACTGCGCCTGATACGCTACAACCTGCTTGATCGTCTCATACGGAAAAGACGCCGCCGGTAGCACTCGCCCATTCACCACCACCACCGCCGACTGATCCACACCAGCCGCCGCGCCCAGTGCAACCGATGCCTTCACATCGTCCTTCGCTGCCTGCGAATCCGCACACACCGCAGCCGCCTTCGGATCTCCACCGGCAGCCGTTACCGCAGCATCCAGCACCGGCTCAAGCGTTGCAGCCGTCAACCCCTGTTCCTTGTTGAAGACCGCTTGCGCATAGGTATAAAACGCCGCGTCCCCCTTCGCCTTCCTCACGCACACGCCCTCTGCCGCTGCGCGCAAAGCATAGGGATTACCGCTCGCCGGCAAGTTTTCAAACACCACGCGAGCCTGCGGAAAATCCTTCTCCAGATTCATCACCGTCTCGTGAACTTCCTTGGATTGCGCATTCAGCAAATCAGCAAACTCCACCATCAGAAAGTCTTTACCAGCAGCCCCCTCGGCCGGCCCATTTGCTTGCTCCTGCAGAATCTGCCGGCGATCGGCATACGGCTTCGCTCCAAAATCAATCACCGCATCCGCGATCGCATGCTTCCCATCAGGAGTGATGAAAAATTCGTTCCGGCTCACCTTCCCTGGCTGCGTCTTGTTCGCGACAAACACCACCACGCGCACCACGCCGGGCGCCACCGTCTTCTGGATCGCTTGCACACTCCAGCTCAAATTATCGTTATAGCCCCAAACCGTCTTCAGAAATTCACTCACGACAGCCGGCGTAGGAAAGTCTGACGTAAAGTTCTTCGGGTTCACCGCGGGAAATGCATTCACCGGCACAGCGGGCGGAGTCGGTGCCTGCGGAGCTGTTGCCTTCTCTGCCTCTGCCGTTGCGGGCGACATCTGTGGAGGGGCCTGCGCTCGCACCAGAACTCTTGCTCCAACCATCGCCATCACAACCATCAACGTCATCTTCTTCATGCTTTCTGTCCCTTTCAAAATCAAACCTTTCTTCACAAACGATCTACTGCTCCAATCAAACCCTGGGGTGGCAACTCACACCTCGCGCCGCGCCGCAATCGGAAATCGCCTTCCCATCCCAAACGACTTCCTCGAGACCTTCAACACCGGAGCTGCCTGCTGCCGCTTGTACTCACTCAACTCCACCAGCCGAATCACCTTTCGCACCAACTCCAACTCCACTCCCTGCATACGCACAATCTCCTCCGCAGAGCGGTACTCCTCGATATACGCTCGCAAAATCGGGTCGAGCACATCATAGGGTGGCAGCGAGTCCGTATCCTTCTGCCCCGGCCTCAACTCAGCCGACGGGGCCTTCGTCAGCGTGTCGTTCGGAATCACCTCGCGCTCCCGATTCACCCACCGGCTCAATGCATACACTTCCGTTTTATACACGTCGCCGATCACCGCCAGCGCTCCCACCATATCTCCATACAGCGTGCAATACCCGCACGCCATCTCGCTCTTATTACCCGTCGTCAGCACCAGCGCTCCCGTCTTGTTCGACAGCGCCATCAGTAGACTTCCCCGGATCCTCGGCTGCAGATTCTCCTCCGCAAGTCCAAAGCTCGTCCCCGCTCCCGTAGCCGCAAACACCGGCTGCAACGACGTCTCAAACTGCGTATAAATCTCGCGAATCGGCACCGTTGAAAACGTAATTCCCAGATTCTTCGCCAGCTTCTCCGCGTCCGTCACCGATCCGCTCGAGGAAAACTCACTCGGCATCCCAACTCCCTGCACGTTCTCCGCTCCCAGCGCCTCCACCGCAATCGCCGCCACCAGCGCCGAATCGACCCCCCCGCTCAACCCCACAATCGCCTTCTTGAATCCGCACTTCCCCAGGTAATCCCGCGTCCCCAGCACCAGCGCATCCCACGTCCGCTCCGTGCCCACATCCTCTCCCGTCGCAACCGCAACCCCCGCCTTCTCGCCCTCTGTCTCGACGATCAACAACTCCTCATCAAAGCATCGCGCCTGCGCAAACACCTCACCACTCGGCCCCACCGCAAACGATCCACCATCGAAGATCAGGCTGTCATTCGCCCCTACCTGGTTCACCATCACCACCGTCGCTCGATGCCGTTTCGCGAGCGCTCCAATCATCCTCTGCCGCACCTCCAGCTTCCCATGACAAAACGGCGAAGCTGAAATATTCAAAATTAAACGATGTCCACTCAACGGCTGCGGAAGCGCTGCCCATTGCCGCATCAACTCTTCCACCGGATCCACCGGGTACATCTGTCGCGGCCAGAACATCTTGTCATTCCAAGCATCCTCGCAGACCGTGATCGCCACCGCTTGCCCAGCCACCACCGTCAGAGCCTGCTGCCGCGCCGGCTCAAAGTACCGCTGCTCATCAAACACGTCATAGAAGGGCAGCAGCATCTTCTGCTGCATAAACCGAATCTCCCCACCATCCATCAGTGCCGCAACATTGCGCACATGCTTGCCCGAAGCTCCCTCGCACCGCATCGGAGTACCGCACAGCACCGCCGGCCGGTCCTCTCCCTGCGTCAACGCAGCAACCGCAGCCAGTGTCTCCTCCGCACGCTGCACAAACGATTCCTTCTCCAGTAAATCCGCCGGAGGATAGCCACACGTCGCTAGTTCGGGAAACATCACCAGCGCAGCGCCCTGCGCCGCCGCCTGGTCGACAAACGCCGCGATCTTTCGCAGGTTCCCCGAGAAGTCCCCTACTGTTGGATTGATTTGAGCCAGCGCGATCCGCACTCTTACAGTCTACCGCGCCCCACCCGCTCCGCACCTTGCTGCTGATCCGACGGCCCCGCCCTAAGACCCCGTTCCGCCCAGAACCACACCGATCGTACGAGCCAGAATCCGCAGATCCAGCAGAATATTCCAGTTCTCCACATACGCCGTGTCCAGCGAAATATAGCTGTCAAATGAAGGGTCCTGCCTGGCCTCCACCTGCCACAACCCCGTAATCCCCGGCAGCACATCCAGTCTCTTCAAGTGCGCCAGATCGTACTTCTCCACCTCCGATGCCAGCGGTGGCCGAGGCCCCACCAGGCTCATGTCCCCCATCAGCACATTGAAGAACTGTGGCAACTCATCCAGAGAATACTTCCGCAGCCTGCTCCCCACCCGCGTAATGCGTGGGTCATTCGTCATCTTGAACAGGATTCCATCCCGCTCATTCTTGTGCGCCAGGCCGTCCTTCAACTTGTCCGCATTCGCCACCATCGTACGAAACTTCAAGCACGTAAAGGTCCTCCCCTTACGCCCAATCCGGGCCGCTCGATAAAAAATCGGCCCCGGCGAATCCATCCGTATCAGCAACGCAATCGCCAGCATCAGCGGCGAAGTCACCACCAGCGCCAGCGTTGACAGCAAAACATCCAGCACCCGCTTGATCAGGAACGCGCCTCGGGGAAAATCGCGTTGATGCAGAGGAATCGTCGGAAACTGTCCAATAAACTCCACCGGAGCGTTCCACGCCAGGCCATCATAAAGATCCGGCACCACGCGCACCTCAATGCCATGCTCGCGAGCCTCATCCACCACCCCAATCACCGTCCCCTTGTCCGCCGGTGTTGAAAAATAAATCTCGTCGACAAACAGCGACCTCGCCAGAGCGACACAGTTTCGCACGTTGCCGATAATCTCCGAATTCTCCGCATCCCCCGCCGCTGCCTCCAGCGACACAAACCCCATGAACCGAAATCCCATATGCGGCAGAGCCTGTAGATGATTGCGCAGCGCATGCGCCACGCGTCCATGCCCAACGATCATCACGTTGCGAGTCTCGCGTCCCTGCAAAAACCGCCGCTGCATCATCTTCCGCTCAACCGCGCGCCGGATCATCAGGAAAGCCATCGTAATCACGATCGTCAACGCCACCACGATCCGGGATACGGCGTACTCTTTCATCACATACAATGTCCCGCACAGCATCAGCCCTGCCGTCAGCGTTGCCTGGATGGTGAGTCGCTGCTCATTCAGCCCACTGCGTCCCTCCGGCGACCGGTACAACCCATACAACCTCGTAAACAGCACCAGGTACACACTGAAAACTAGCAGGTAGATGATCAAGATCAGAGGAGCGGCCTTCTCTAAGTGTCCCAGGACCGTATGACTCGTAAGTTCCGCCGCCGGCTCCAGGCGGATTCGAATCGCAATGAACCCAGCCACCAGCGCACTCAGGAAATCCAATCCCGCCCATACCGCAATCATGAACGACGGACGAGAGAGCAGACGCTCATGACCAACCACCCTGGCATAGTGCCGTCGCTGGCTTGAGATCTCCGCTTGCTTCAAATAATCAAGGCTCGCCATAGTCTCAGTTCATCTCGGTTGCTCTTACACGCCATCTTCATGGCAGGGGTGTGGTGTACCTCTAGTTTATTCCGTCGCGGGTACCCTTGCTAACTTGTATATCTTCAACTTACTACCGACTTATGAACCTCTTTGGGTACTTAAGTTGTTAGACCGGTAGTACCAATTCGTCCATGGAGAAGAACTCTCGCAGTACTGTATCGTCAGATGCGCGCATTTCATCGATCGTCCCAAAAAAGCGAACGGTCCCTTCATGCAGAAACACCAGCCGATCCGCCAGCTTCTCCGCAAATCTCGTGTCGTGCGTAACTACGATGCTCGTAAGATGCATCTGCATCTTCAACCGTTGGATCAAGTCCCCCAATAAGTGCCCCATCAGCGGATCCACCATCGTCGTCGGCTCGTCGTATAGCACCGCCATCGGCTGTGCGGCCAACGCCCGCGCAATCGCCACAGATCGCTTCATCCCCGTAGATAAATCCGATGGCAGCATATTCTCCATCCCAGCCACCCCCACCATCTCCAGTAACCCCTTCACCACCTGCAGGATCTGGTCTTCCTCCATATTCCCGCGCTCCCTCAGAGGAAACGCTACATTCTCCCCCACCGAAATCGAATCAAACAGCGCCCCATTCTGAAAAACCATCGTGACCTTGCGCCGCACCTCCTGCATCTCGCGCTCACTCAGCCCCGCAATGTCCTGCCCCGCCACCAGCACCGTCCCACTATCCGGCTTCAGAAACCCCATCAATATCTGCAAGGAAACCGACTTCCCCACACCGCTTCGTCCCAGAATGCACAACGTCTCTCCCGGCTTCACAAAGAAGCTCACATCCTTCAGCACCACAAACTCCCCAAACGACTTACAGACATTCTCGAACGCGATATACGGTGCCACCTCCTCGCTCGCGAACGCTGCTGCTGCAAATCCCGCGCCCGCTTGGAAGGCAGACTCCTCCGACGCCGCCACCCCCTCCGCTTCGTTCGCCGCCGTTGCCTCCGTAATAAACTCCCGCACAACCGGGGCCACATCCGCCGACACATCCTCAATCAGCGGCTTTTCAAGCTGTTCCTCATCGGTAGCCGCCATCGGCTCAGGAATCTTTTCGGCATCACTCATAATGGTTCTTCTTATGATGCACCAAGCCGCAGAAGGCTTCCGCCCCAATCCGTGTTCCTGCCCCCATAAACCCACCCCTTAGCCGTCCCGCCTGCGCCTTCCCCTACGCATCCAGCGCATCGCCATGCCTCTCAGCCTCGGCAAACTCTTCCGGAGTGTTCAAATTAGCGAACCAATCAAAGCACCCCCTCGTCTCATCTTTCCAAACCGCATCCCCATTTCGCTCTCCCTGCGAAATCAAATCGTCATACTGCACGCGCCAAAACACGTGCTCTGGCTTTACACGTCGTTCAGCAGCAATCGCCACCGCCGCTGATTCCAGCGAAGCAAGCACCTTATACCGCCCCAACTCCAGATCCGCACGAAGATACGGCCCAACATCCCGATGAATAAGCAAAAGCGTCGGGTATGCCTGCGCATCCACCGACAACATCAAGACTCGAACGTCCCCGAGCCGTTCCTCCAACACCGAATAAATCCAATCCTCCAGTAGCCGTGTCGGGACAAACGGCATATCCACCGGCAGAATCAAATTCCAGGCAAACTCCGAATCCAGCAGCGCAGCCTCAATCCCCCCCAGCGGCCCGCAGCTCGCTAAGTTATCCGGCACCAGCTGCCCATACGCCGCCAACTCGGAATTCCCACTAAGCACACTCACCTTCGCGCACAACCGCTGGAGCTTCTTCACCGCGTGTTCCACCAACGGTTTTCCCGCCAGCGTGAGCAGCGCCTTATCCCGCCCCATCCGCGAACTTCTCCCACCCGCGAGCACATATCCCCCAAGCGGAGGAACCTGCTTCGCCGTGCGCCTCTCCATCAACTCCCCGCTCCCACCCCGTCCAGAAACCGCACAATCGACTCAATCCCGCGATGAAAATTCGCCAGATGAAACTTCTCATTCGGAGCATGCAGATTGTCATCCGGCAACCCAAACCCCATCATCACCGTAGGAATCCCCAACTCTCGCACAAAGTCCCCCACAATCGGAATCGACCCTCCCCCGCGCACAAACACCGTCTCTTTCCCAAACACCTTCGCCATCGCCTCCGTCGCCGCGCGAACATATTCATTGTCCGTGCTCACCACAATCGGCTCGCCCGAGTGAATCATCGTCACCTTCACCTGGATTCCCTTCGGGCAAATCTCCTCCACAAATTTCTTATACTTCGCAAACGTCTCCTCCGGCTTCATCCCCGGAACCAGCCTGAAGCTGATCTTCGCCGTTGCCTTCGCCGGAATCACCGTCTTCGCGCCCGCGCCAATAAATCCACCCGGCATTCCGTGTACATCCATCGTCGGCCGCGACCACGTCCGCTCCAGCACGCTGAACATCGTCTCGCCGGTCAACTCCGTCGATCCCACCTCATGCTTCCGATACTCCTCCTCATCAAACGGCAGCGACCGCCACGCCTCCAACTCCGCCTTCGTCGGCTCTTCAATCCCGTCATAGAATCCCGGAATCGCAATATGTCCATCCTCGCGCTTCATCTGCGCAATCATCTGCGCCAGCGCCACAAACGGATTCGGAGCCGCGCCCCCATACATTCCCGAGTGCAGATCCGTAGCCGCGCCCTTCGCCTCCAGCTCCGTATAAATCATCCCGCGCAGCCCCACGCACAACGTCGGCAGCTCCGCCGCAAACATCTCCGTATCCGACACCAGCGCTGCATCCGCCTTCAACTCATCGCCATGCTCACGCACAAACGCGGCAATCCCTTCGCCTCCAACCTCTTCCTCACCCTCGACAATCACCCGCACATTCACCGGCAGCTTGCCATCCGTCTTCAGCAAAGACTCCAGCGCCTTCACATGCATCCACATCTGTCCCTTGTCATCCACCGCGCCCCGCGCATAAATATTTCCATCGCGAACCTCCGGCTCAAACGGAGGTGACTTCCACTCATCCAGCGGCTCCGCGGGCTGCACATCATAGTGCCCATACAGCAGCACCGTCGGCCTGCCCGCCGCATGCAACCACTCCGCATACACCAGCGGATGCCCCTTGTGTGTCGCCGACGTAGTTTCGATCAGGCGCACCTTCTCCATCCCCGCCGCGCGCAGGCCCTCCGCTACAAACTCCGCAGCCTTGCGCACATCCCCCACATGCTCCGGCGCAGTCGACACCGAAGGAATCCGCAACAAATCCTTCAACTCCTCAACAAACCGCTCACCGTTGTCCTTCGCATACCCAACCGCCACTTCGCTCATAACACTCCTTCTTGCATCTAATACTCAGCCGCCTACTTAGCCAGCTCACACCAGCGCAACCTCTACATCACCCAGCATAATCTCGCCATACGCTGCCCATCCACCCAAGCCCTCAAATGCCTGCGCTGCAAAGGAAAATGCCCGTCGCGAGAATCGTCATGCACCTCAGGACATCTAATCGGTAAATACGAACCGGTTATTGAGCCATATCCATCAGCACGAACCACAACCATCCAACTCGGCGTCCTTTGCTTCTCCACCAGGAGCTAAAAAAAGCAATCGCCCAAGGGAAATAATGCAACGACCTTCACTGAAGCATCTGGCCACACCAATTCTTGCAACTCTACTCTCACTTTCTTCAGGCCCCCTGCGCGCGCAGCAATCTGTCTCCGCGGAGCCTCAAGTCTTTGCCCTTGCCACAGAGCAGAACATCCCGTTCTCCCCCAGCCAGGCCGATTCCGTCACGGCACTGAGTACCGCTTCGTTTGTCTCCGCAAACTCCTCAAGCGCCGACCAAACGCAGCCCGCGCCCCAGGCTCCGCAGCCCCAGGCCGACGACCACACCGACAAGCAGACCACTCGCATCCTCGGCATCCTTCCCAACTTCCGTTCCGTCAGTGCCAACGTCAAGCTTCCTCCTGAATCGGTGAAAGAAAAGTTCGTCACCGCCAGCGAAGACTCATTCGATTACTCCTCCATCTTCATTCCCCTCGCCATCGCCGGCTGGAGCCTCCACGAAAACTCTGATCCCGAGTTCGGCAGCGGAGGAGTCGCCTATGGCCGCTACCTCTGGCACGCTGTCGTCGACCAGACCAGCGAAAACTTCTTCGTCGAAGCCATCGTCCCCTCCATCACCCACCAGGACAACCGCTACTACACCCTCGGCCACGGAGGCTTCTTAAAGCGCAGCAGCTACGCCCTCAGCCGCGCCGTCATCACCCGTTCCGACTCCGGCAAGGAAGTCTTCAACATCAGCGAAGTCGTCGGAGCCGGGGCCTCCGCCGGTCTCTCCAATCTTTACTACCCCTCCGCCGAGCGCTCCTTCAGCAATACCGGCAGCCAGTGGGGCCTGGACATCGGCATCGATGCCGCCTCCTTCGTCGTCAAAGAGTTCTGGCCCGACATCAACCACTACCTCTTCCATGGCGCCAAGCCCTTCAGAGACGCAAACTCAGCCAACTAGCTGAACTCGCTCGATGCTCTGGCTGATGACCCGCATCAGCCAGAGCGTCATCCCTGCGGATATCAAACAAGGCGAACCTACTCGTCGGACTTATCCAATCGCCTCTTCTTCGCAGACATTCATTCCATCCAAAATCACAACCCTGGACTCTGCCCGCATCAACCACGCCATAAGAACAGCAGCCAGCAGCATCGGCACACACAAGGCACCGATGCCAAAGGCGTACCCTCCCGTCACCTCGCGCATCCACCCCATCCAGTAAGGCCCCACAAAGCCTCCCACCATGCCACACATGTTGACAGAACCAATCGCGAGAGCCGCACCCTTCCCCGGCACAATTGTCGTCATCACCCGCAGCATCGGCCCCTGGATCGAGTAGAAACTCAACATCATAAACAGCATCGCCCCCACACCGCTCCATCCGTTCAGGTGCAATCCTGCAGCCAGCGCACCCACCCCCATCAACACAAATCCACTCACTACATATCTCTGTGGCTGCAAGCTTCGGTCCGACATCCACGCTCCACCCACCATCAGTGCCGCGCCCGCAATGCCAGTCCATGCAATCAGATATCCCACCTGCGTCGCATTCCATCCCGTACTCTGCCCCAGCACAATGGGCAGCGAAAACGTCATCGCATAAACCATCCCCAGCTCAAAGAAATACACCACGCCCAGCACCCAAACTCGCCAGTTCCGCAAAGCATCCCATATATTCCCTTGGCTCGCCCCGCCGTCGACCATACAATCGCGCTCCAACTCCGCGGCAATCGCCTGCCGCTCCTCACCGCTCAGCCATCCGGCGCTCGCCACATTGTCCGGCAACCCAAACCAGATCACAGCGGACAGCACCACGGCAGGAGCCGCCTCCACCAGAAACATCCATTGCCAGCCTCTTAGGCCCAGCTTGCCGTCCATTCCCAGCAGAGCTCCAGCCAGGCTGCCCATCACAATCGTGCTCATCGGCAGCGAAACATAAAACAAGCTGATCGCCTGCCCCCGCGTCGCGCGTGGAAACCACTGCGAGAGAAAATACAACACCCCCGGAAAGTACCCCGCCTCCGCGCAGCCCAGCAGCAACCGCGCACCATAGAACTCGTGCACCGACCTCACCAGCACCATCGCTCCAGCGATCAGCCCCCACGTCAGCATAATCCGCGAGAGCCATCGTCTCGCCCCAAAACGCAGCATCAGCCGATTCGACGGTACTTCCAATAACGCATAACTCAAGAAGAATAATCCCGCACCCAGCCCATACGTTTGCGCTGAAAAATGCAGGTCGCGATTCATGATCTTCGCCGCAAAGCTGATGTTGGCTCGATCCATATACGCCACCAGGTAGCAGATCGACAGCAGCGGCAACAACCGCCATCGCGCCTTCCGCAAACCTGACTGCAAAAACGTATTCATTCCAGCCTCGGTCGGAGCAGCCATCACGCACCTCAATCCTCGAAATGAACTATCTGCCCCGCCTCAACCGCATCCCAAATTCCTAATCCCTAATTCCTGCCCTTTGGCTGCCCACCCGCCACCCACTCCGGCTTGAAGTCACTATCCGCCAGCCACTCCACCGGCCCCACCAGGCTCTGAATCGCCGCCGTCATAAACGGCAAATCCAAGTGCGCAAGGTCATCATCCGGCTGATGATACGTCGGCACCGTTCCCCAACCCGCCGCCGTATGCGCCACTACTCCGTCGAGCGCCAGAGCGTAGTTATCCGACCGCTCAAAGAAGTGTTCCTCAGGATAAGGATCAGGCCCCAGCAGCGCTCCATGTGCCTTCAACGTCGGCCCCAGGTTGCTCCGCTCCCAGCCCGTCAACAGCAGCACGCCCTTCGGCATCTTCGGGTCCTGTGCTCCGATCATCTCAAACTCCAAATTCGCCACCAGACTCTTCAGAGGCACCGGAGGATGCTCGCCAAAATACGTCGATCCCAGCTCCCCCGCCTCTTCGCTCCCGTAGCAGACGAACAGCACATTCCGCTTCAGCCTCGACCCCGCCCCCAGCGCATGAGCGAGCTCCAGCACCGCCGTAGTCCCCGCCGCATCATCATCCGCTCCATTGAAGATCGCATCCCCATTTACCGGCCTCCCCACCCCCAGATGATCCAGATGCGCGGTCAGCAAAATCGTCCCACTCGAAGGCTCCGTCCCCTCCAGATACCCAATCGCATTGAACGTCTCCCGAGCTTTCGTCTGCGAAACTTCATGCAGCGTCAACGCCACCGTCTCGCCGGTCTTCACCTCCGTCAGCTTCGCCATCGCGGCCACACCCACCGTCACAATCGTCACCCCTCCCCGAGACGCCGCCGCATCCTTCAGCCGAACCGAAACCCTCGTCTTGCCTCCAAACATCGTGAACATCGCGCGCGTCGATGCATCCTCCTGCAACACCACCATCACCGCACCCGACCTCATCAGCGGCCTGATCAGACTCGGCGCACCTACACCCGCCGGAAGATCCGTCACCACCACCACCGCGCCCTTCATGCCGGTCGCCTTCTTCACCTCCGCGGCCTTCACCCGCAGCAGAGGCCCACTCACACTCGCGCCCGGCGACATCAGCACCTCAAACTCCGGCCCCTCTTTCATCTCCACCGTCCCCGCGCTCAACACTCCATGCCCATCCAGCACCGGAGCCACCACCTCCGCGCTCTGGATATACCCCGTCATCCCCGGTGCCGGCTTCAACCCATATTCCATAAACTCACTCGCCACATACGTCGCCGTGATCTCCTCATCGCGAGTAGCACTCCCCCGCCCCTGCATCACGTCACTCGCCAGAAATTCCTCATGCGCCCGCACCCACTCCGGCTTCACCGTCCACACCGCCTGCTGCCCCACCATCGTCAGCGGAGCCACCAACGCAATCACCCAACCCATCACCACAACGCGCCCACACATCCTCATCGATTCCTTCAACACATAGCCTCCACAGGTACGCTCATCCTACCCAATTCCCTCTCTCCCTCCAAAACATAACTTCGCCTGTTAACCATCCCGCCCTCCACCACGTTCTACACAGTGAACACAGCAAGCACTCCGAAAGCGAGAAACTCCTCCATGGAAGCCGCACCCTTCATCGTCGGATTTACCTTTTGCTATATCGTCTCAGTCATCTTCACCACCCTGCGCCGTTATCTCAACATGAGGGCCCAGGCTGCAGTTCAAAAACAGATCTTTGCCCACATTGACTCCACCGAAGCCCTCCTGACCCTCGCCGCCAGCGACTCCGGCCGCCTCTTCCTCGAATCCCTCACCCTCGAAGCCCCCGAACCCACCTCCCCCCACCGGCGTATCCTGAACGGAATACAAGCCGGCGTCGTCCTCTCCACCTTCGGCCTCGCCCTCATGTATCTACACCACCTCAAGGTCTCGGATCGCGCAGAGCTTCTCATCTTCGGCACAGGAGCACTTGGCATTGGAGTCGGTTTTCTCATCGCCGCATTCGTCAGCCTCTGGCTCTCTCGCTCGCTCGGGCTTCTCCGCCATGACCCTCGCGGATGATCCGGCACGCGGCATCTTCTCCCGCGCCCAATCCCTCCCGTCTTCTCCCGCCGCGAAGGCCAGCGCTCCCATGACCGAGCCCGCATTCCAGCGCCTCTACGACGCCACCTCCCGCCCCATTTTCGCCTACCTCATCGCCGTCACCGGCCATCACCACCTCGCCGAAGACCTGCTCCAGGAAACCTACATCCGTCTCCTCGCCCAGCCGCGTCCCGTCATGGATGCCGACGAGACTCGCCGCTATCTCTTCCGCATCGCCACCAACCTCGTCCGCGACCGCTGGCGTCGCAAAGATCACCAGCCCTCCCCCGAGCCCGATGAGCTCGCCAACGCCACCCATTCCCCCAACCTCGACACCTCCATCGACGTCCGCGCCGCCCTCCAATCCCTCAAGCCCCGCGAGCGCGAACTCCTCTGGCTTGCCTACGTCGAAGGTATGAGCCACACCGAAATCGCCGCCGCCACCGGCCTCCAATCCCTCAGCGTCCGCCTCCTCCTCTACCGCGCCCGCAAGAAAGCCGCAGCCCTCCTCAACCCCAACGGATCGCCCCAATGAATAGACCCCACAACAGCCCCACCGACACCACGCTACGCAACGCCCTGCAATCTCTCGCCGCGGACATTGCACACCATCACACCCCGCCACCCGCCTCCACCGTCTGGCTCCGCTCCCAACGCCGCGCCCGCCAACTTGCCATCGCCCGAGCCACACTCCCACTGCGCATCATGTCCGCAGTCGCCCTCATCACCGCCGCAGCAGCAGCAATCTTCGCCGCCTACCAGTCCTCCACCACCAACGCCGCAGGCCCCTCCACCGCCCGCCTCCTGCTCGACTGGTCCGCTCCCACCCTCGTCCTCCTACTAACCGCCGCCTGGCTCCTAGTCCACGCCAGCCGCACACCCCCACCAACAACCAACAACTAGCAACCAGCAACTACTTCCCAAACCCCTTCGCAATAAACGCCACCACCCTCTGCCGCGCATCGAACCCATGCCACGGCTCCGGCGAAGGGTTCCCATAAATCGCCTCAGCCAGCGGCCCATGATCCACCCGCGGATACGTAATCAACTCCACCGGCACACCCATCTGCCGCAGTGCGTGATACATCTCCTCCGACTGTCCCAGAGGGTCCGTCGTATCGTCCTGCCCCTGCAGCAGCATGAACGGAGTCTTCGCCTTCTCCACGCCCGACATCGGACTCTGCCGCCACGCATCCGCCTCATGCATCCAGGGCTTCCCAAAGTACCACTGGTCGTACCAGCTCCCCCTCTCCGTCCCATACTCGCTATTCTGATCGATCACCGGAGCACAGCTCACAATCGCCTTGAACCGCGCAGTCTTCGTCTCCACAAACGCGGCCATCTCGCCGCCATAGCTGTACCCCATCAGCGCCAGCTTCTCTCCATCGATCGGCTCCGTCTTCAGCACATAGTCCACACCCGCCATGATGTCGCGATAGTCCCCGCCGCCCAGATCATTCTTGTTCGCCGCAGCAAACGCCGCACCCCGTCCCGTACTTCCCCGAGGATTGGTCCGCAACACCGCCCACCCCTGTCCCAGCAAAAAATCCGTGAACGTAGAGTAGCTATCCACATAAGCTCCCAGCGGTCCGCCATGCACCTCCACCACCAGCGGAACCTTCTCATTCGCCGTCCCCGCCGCAGCTTCAGGAGGCAGATACAGCATCCCCTCAATCTTCAACTTCTCACCCTTCGGCCCATCCGACATCCACGAAATCCTCTTCGGCGCCTCCGTCCTCACGCCCTTCGGAGCCAGCTCCGGAGTAGCCAGCACCTTCACCTCTCCCCCCAAACTTGCCGCATACAGCAGCTCCGTCTCCTTCCCCCCGCTACTCCCCACAAACACCCAACCGTTCTGAGCCTCATTCGTCGCCACCGCAGCCACAGCAGCCACCGGCAGCTTCACCGCCTCAGCCTTCCCCGCAGCCGAGTACCGCATCACCCCCGCCTCCACCCCCATCTCCACATCCTCCACCACGCCCCCATCCGCCAGCGCAATCGGCTGCTGATGTCCCACCGACCCCTCAAATCCATCCGACAAATCCCGCACCTCCTTCGTCGCCAGCGTGTACTCATACAGATCCGCATACCCCGGAGGAGCATCCCTCTTCGCCTGCGCCAGGTACACCAGCCTCAACCCATCCCTCGACCACACCGCATTCCCCGCCGTCGCCGGCATCTCTGCCACCTTCACCGGATGCGCCGCATCATTCGCCATCACCACCCACGTACTCCCCGCCGGTCCCAGCTCATCCACCCCATTCGGCTCCTCCGCATCCACCACCAGCTTCGTAGAATCCGCACTCCACGCCGCCCCATGCACATCCACCGGAACCCCCACCAGCGTCAGCTTCTCCGCATCCCCATCCTTCGCATCCCCGCCATCCAAACTCATCAGATAAAGCCGCGTCCGATGCAGCCCATGATCCACCCACTCCGCATCCGCCTTCGCGTCCTTCTCCTTCTTCTCTCCCGGCGTCTGCGGATCACTCACCACCAGCGCCACCGTCTTTCCATCCGGCGCAATCCGATACCCGGCCACATCCGCCTCCACCGGCTCACTCTTCTCCCCGGACTTCTCCCCCGCTTTCTCCGAATCCTTCGTCTCCTTCGCCGGAGGCAGCGCCCCCTTCACCTTCGACTCATCCGCCATCACCGGCACCTTCACCTCAAACGCCTTCGCCTCGCCCCCATTCATCGGCAGCCGGTACAGCGCCGTATGCTCCCCGCGCTTGGCCAGGAACAGCACACTCTGCCCATCCGGCATCCAATCGCCCGCACGTTCGCCGCGCTTATCCGCCGCAGGAGAGTACGTCAGTTGCCGAGCCTCCCCACCCCCCACCTCCACCACCCACAGATGACTCTTCGCCCCCTCCGCCGTCGAGTCCGTAATCTGCACCAGCACCCGCTTCCCATCCGGCGACAGCCGCGGCTCGCCCATCCCCCCGTAATGCCGCATCTGCTCATTCGTAGGAAACGTCGCCGCCCCATCCTTCGCCGCGACAGGAGCACCACCCACACCACCCGCAACAGCCTTCTCCTGCCCATACCCAACCGAACCCGCCACCATCCCGACCGACAGCGCAGCAAGTCCGACCGACACCGAAGTCTTCATCCACCAACCAAATATCTGCATGCTCGATAGCTTAGCTGAAATCCCCCCGCCCCACCTCAAATCCCACCCCGCGAACTCACCCATAACCCCGTATCTTGGGAGCAATCACGAAACCGGTCGGTGCTCAGTCATGTTTCAGCAAATCCGGCACTCTGCCCGCCCAACGAGTTACGCTTGTCGTGAGGTTTTACAGGCATGTGCAGATTGCACTTTGGAAGGTTCCTATGCGGTGCATTCGTCGTCGGAGCGATGCTTAGCGGATGTCACCACAGCGTAGAAGGCGCGACAAATAAATTTGCGTTGTCCGCCACACCGAACAATGCGGCGGAGTTTCGCAGCCTGTTTGCGACCGAGCCGACATGTCACGGATTTACTCTGAGCGAATCTGGTTCAATTCGTTTGCACTACTACGGAGCGGCAGATGCAGCGCGGACAAAGTTTGGCGGTTACGTTGTTTACCCACACGTCAGCACAGAATTAGACTTTTTTGGAGACACCCCTGAACGGGCGATTAGCCACGCCTGCGCGATTTTGAAAACACAGGGCGGAAAAGTTGAATGAAGCTGTGGATTTGAAGGTGAGCAGGTGACCGTGACTGATAAGGACAACATCTGGTGCTGCAAAGAATCAATGGCTTGGGTTCAACAAAATCTTAACGGACTCAAGCTGGCGGATGCGTCTAAACGCTCGATTCTGTCTGGCGGTTGTCTGCACGCTTCCATCGAGCACGGAATGGCTATCGTTGTCCTTGTCGATGAGGGCCTTCACGGCTCTGCACTAGCACTGATCCGGCTGCAATTTGAGGCTTATGTGCGCGGTCTATGGTTAGCTCAAGGCGCCAGCGATTGCGAGGTTGACAAGGCAGGTCGTGACGCCTTTCCGAGAATAAACCTCATGCTTGAATCCCTTGAAACGCCGGGACTACTCGACAGCGCAGTGCTGTCGACGATCAAGGCTGATGCATGGAATGAGTTGAATAGCCTTACTCACACCGGCTATCAGCAAATCGGCCCACGTCTGAATGCGGACGGTATCGGTTCGCGTTTCGATGATGACCAAATCCAAATAGCTCTGAATTGGGCTGAGGCGTTGACAATTCTCTGCGCCGCCGCGTTTGCGGGGCTCGCCAAAGACGATCAACTCGCGCTCGCTTGTCTAGAAAGAGCGCGGGCAGTTGCGGCGGCTTGAAACCTTTGGCAGGTGGCCTACCTTTCAACTCAACACCAGTTGCCATTTCGACTGGAGGTCGAACAGTCTACAAAGTCAGCTTTTGAGCAACTTCATCACCCACCTCAAACCCACCAACCCCAAAACCGCAATCAACCCTCCATTCCCCCCGCATTTCGTTTAACATAGAAAGTACATGCGTCTGCGCAACCGCCATCTCGCCTGCCTCCTCCTTCTGCTCTCTTCCCTGAGCGCAGCGGATGCCAGCGGCCTGCGTTCCGGACACCTCACCCTCGGCGGCCGCTACATCAGCATGCTGCTCTCTCAGAGCGCAGCCGCAGCCGTCGCCACCAGGCCTCTCGCGCAACACACCGCACCCTCCAAGGCCGAAGCCTTCCTCCTCGCGCCCGCGCACCATACGCTGCACACCGCTGTCTGGACCATGCGTCCGCCCGCGGAGCACACGGCCGCGCTCCACGCCGTCACCTCCAGCCTCAGCTAAACGACGCTCCCCCAGCGTCCTGCGGCCTCCCCCGCACACCCCTTTCGGCGCTCGTGCGCCACTCCCCCTCCCAATAAAGGATCCTCCCGTGCTCAACAACGTACTCGCCAAAGTCTTCGGCACCAGCAACGAACGCACCGTCAAGCGCATGCTCCCCGTCCTCGCTCAGATCAACTCCTTCGCCGACACCATGGAGCAGCTCTCCGACGCCGAACTAGCCGCCAAGACCACGGAATTCCGCGCCCGCATCGCCGCCGCCATCGAAGGAGTCACCGACCCCGACGCCCTCATCGCCGCCGAAAAAGCAGCCCTCGACGATCTCCTCCCCGAGGCCTTCGCTGTCGTCCGTGAAGCCGGCCGCCGCGTCGTCGGCATGCGCCACTTCGACGTCCAGATGATCGGTGGCATGGCCCTCCACTCCGGCAAAATCGCCGAGATGAAGACCGGCGAAGGCAAGACCCTCGTCGCAACCCTCCCCTGCTACCTCAATGCTCTCGCCGGCCACGGCGTCCATGTCGTCACCGTCAACGACTACCTCGCCAAACGCGACGCCGAGTGGATGGGAAAAATCTACGGCTTCCTCGGCCTCTCCGTCGGCGTCATCGTCCACGACCTCTCCGACGAAGAGCGCCGCGCCGCCTACGCCGCCGACATCACCTATGGCACCAACAACGAGTTCGGCTTCGACTACCTCCGCGACAACATGAAGTTCGAGCTCTCCGACCAGGTCCAGCGAGGCCACTACTACTGCATCGTCGACGAAGTCGATTCCATCCTCATCGACGAAGCCCGTACCCCACTCATCATCTCCGGCCCCACCGACAAGACCACCGACAAATACGCCATCGCCAACACCGTCATCCCCCAACTCGAAGAGGGTGAACTCATCGAAACCCTCGAGACCAAAACCTGGTCCGGCGACTACGTCGTCGACGAAAAAGCTCGCGCCATCACCGTCACCGACGAAGGCTGGGAGAAGATCGAAAAGATCCTCGGCATCGGCAACATCGCCGACCCCGAAAACTGGGACATGAAGCACCACATCGAAGTCGCCATCAAGGCCCACAGCCTCTACAAACGCGACGTCGAGTACGTCGTCAAGGACGGCGAAGTCATCATCGTCGACGAGTTCACCGGTCGCCTCATGCCCGGCCGCCGCTGGTCCGACGGCCTCCATCAAGCCGTCGAAGCCAAAGAAGGCGTCGCCATCCGCAAAGAGGACCAGACCCTCGCCACCATCACCTTCCAGAACTACTTCCGCCTCTACAAAAAACTCTCCGGCATGACCGGAACCGCTGAGACCGAAGCCTCCGAATTCGACAACATCTACAAGCTCGATATCGTCGTCGTCCCCACCAACCGCACCATGCAGCGCATCGAAAACCCCGACGTCGTCTACCGCACCGCCAAAGAAAAATACTTCGCCGTCGCCGACGAAATCGAGCGCCTCCACGCCGCTCGCCAGCCCGTCCTCGTCGGAACCACCAGCATCGAAAAATCCGAACTCCTCTCTGAAATCCTCAAGCGCAAGGCCGTCCGCCACGTCGTCCTCAACGCCAAATTCCACGAGAAGGAAGCCGAAATCGTAGCCCAGGCTGGCCGCCTCGGCATGGTCACCATCTCCACCAACATGGCCGGCCGCGGTACCGACATCCTCCTCGGCGGCAACCCCGAGTTCATGGCCCGCCAGGACATCGTAAAACGCAAAGCCGCCCGCGCCGTCTCCGCCACCGAAGGTGCCATCTCCCCCGTCGCTCCCGCGGGCTTCGTCCGCTTCTACTACCAGTCGCAGGAGTTCGAAGTCTCGCAACAAGACTGGGACGCCGCCATCGCCGCCCACGCCGCCTCCACCAAGGCCGAGCACGACGCCGTCATCGAAGCCGGTGGCCTCCACATCCTCGGCACCGAACGCCACGAGTCCCGCCGCGTCGACAACCAGCTCCGCGGCCGCGCCGGCCGTCAGGGCGACCCCGGCTCCTCCCGCTTCTTCCTCTCCCTCGAAGACGACCTCATGCGAATCTTCGCCCGCGAGTGGGTCTCCGGCCTCCTCCAGTCCCTCGGCATGGAAGAGGGTGTCCCCATCGAATCCCGCATGATCTCCCGCCGCATCGAGTCCGCTCAAAAGGCCGTCGAGTCCCAGAACTTCGAGTCCCGCAAGCACGTCCTCGAGTACGACGACGTCATGAACAAGCAGCGCGAGGCCGTCTACTCCCTCCGCCACCAACTCATGGAGGGCGTCGAGCAAAAGCAGCTCATCACCGAGGACTACGTCTCCACCATCCTCTCCAACATCCTCGACGAATTCGCCCCCGAAAAAGCTCACCCCGAGCAGTGGAAGATCGACGAAATCTTCTCCCAGGTCTTCGACCTCTTCGGCGCAAAACTCGACGGCGTCATCGACCCCGCGCAGCTCAACCGCCACGAACTCGGCGACGCCATCTTCGACCAGATCACCGCGCGCTACGACGTCAAGGAAAAGATCCTCGGCGAGCCTCAACTCCGCTACCACGAGCGAGTCGTCATGCTCTCCGTCCTCGACGCGCTCTGGAAAGAACATCTCCTCAACATGGACCACCTCAAGGAAGGCATCGGCCTCCGCGGCTACGCTCAGCAGGACCCTCTCGTCGCCTATAAAAAAGAGTCCTTCGAGATGTTCGAGCAGATGATGATGCGCTTCCAGGAAGACACCTGCCGCAACCTCTTCCGCATGCAGATCCTCGCCCCCGACGGCACCCCCATCGAGAGCCTCGAACAGCTCCTCTCGCTCCAGGCCAGCCACAACGCACCACCCCAGCAGCCTGCCCAGCAGCGCCTCCCCATGGACGCCGCGCCGCAGCAGCAGGCGCCGCCGCCCACCGTCCCTACCCGCGCTCCGTCCACCACCATCGACGCCCTCGAACGCGAATTCCAGCGCAACAAGCAGCGCGATCTCGACGCTGCAAAGCACGCCGGAGGCTCCTCCATCACCGACGCCGCCCAGCGCCGCACCGGAACAGAAATCGGCCGCAACGACCCCTGCTTCTGCGGCTCCGGCAAGAAATACAAAAAATGCCACGGAGCTAACGCCTAGCCCATCAGGCAGTCATCCTTCGCTTTTCATCATTGTCATCCTTCGCGCAGCGAAAGATCTGCTTCACCCACCACCGCAGCGCCACAACCGCGCTCCGCTCCCAACACCACCGATACAAGGACTCTTCATGGACCTCGAAATCACCGTAGCCCAACTCCAATCCCTCCTCGCCACAGAACACCCTCCCCTCCTCCTCGACGTTCGCGAGCCTTGGGAATACGCCACCGCTCACATCGAAGCCGCGACCCTCATCCCCATGAACGAGATCCCCGCCCGCGCCCATCAAGAGCTCGACGAAGAAGCCCCCATCCTCGTCCTCTGCCACCACGGCGCCCGCTCTCTCTCCGTCGCTGCATGGCTCCGCCAGCAAGGCTTCGACAAGGCCCAATCCGTCTCCGGAGGCATCGACGCCTGGTCCCGCCTCATCGACCCCAGCATCCCCCGCTACTAACCGCCCCACAATCCGAGTGTCCCCGCAACGGCGTCATCGTAATAGGCAGCAAGCAATCTCCAAGTCCCACAGCGCCCCGCGCACACGCACGCGAAGCCCCTCGCTGGACGTGCAGTCCTACTTCGCCCGCGGGTGCGTCTCGTCGTACACCCTCTGCACCTGTCCCACCGTCAGCTGCGTATACCGTTGCGTCGTGCTCAGCCGCTCATGCCCCAGCATCTCCTGGATCGCCCGCAGGTCCGCACCCTCCTCCAGCATGTGCGTCCCAAACGCATGCCGCAGCGTATGCGGATGCACATCCGCCGCCAGCCCCCCACTCAGCGCAATCGACTTCACAATCCTCCCCACACTCCGCGTCGTCAGCCGAGCCGCGCCCTTCGCTCCCACACCCACGCGCACCCGCACCAGCAGCGGCCCCTCATGCACCAGCTTGCCCAACCCCGCACTCTCCAGCTTCGCCTGCCGCAGCGGAAGATACGCTCTCACCGCCTCGGCGGCAGCATCGCCCAACGGCACCAGCCGCTCCTTCTTCCCTTTACCAAACACGCGAATCGCATCATCCCGCCAATAGATCGCATCCACATCCAACCCCACCAGCTCCGAGTTCCGAATCCCACACCCATACAGCAACTCAAAGATCACCCGCTCCCTCTCTGGCCAACTCCCCACCTCCTCGGCTGCGTCCTCCCCTAATCCCTGTTCCCTAATCCCTAATCCCTGCCCTAAAGAATCCAGCACCCGATTCACCTCCTCCATACTAGGCACCCGCGGCAGATGTTTCGGCAGCTTCGGAGTACTCACCAGCAGCGCCGGATTACTCTCCACCAACCCCGCCTTCGCCGCCCACTTGAACCAGCTCCGAATCGCGGCCAGCGCCCGCGCCACACTAGCCTTCGTCAGCCCGCGATCCATCAGCGTAGCCATGTACGCGCGAATATGCGTGTGCTCCACCGACGCCATCGCCGCCCCGTCCCCCAGCGTCTCCGTCAAAAATTCCGCAAACCCCCGCACCTCCCGCGAGTAAGCCCGCAGCGTATGCTCGCTCGCCCCCCGCTCATCCCGCATCATCCCCAGAAAGCTCTCCGCAAGCGACAAAAAATCCCGCCCACCCTTCTTCACATTCGCGCCTGTCTTTGACTTTGCGTCCGCCGTTGATGTAGCGCCGCCCTTTGACCTGGCACCGGGCCTCGCTTTGAAGGGGACGGGCTTCAGCCCGTCCGTGGAATCTCTACCAGAGAACGGGGCTTTAGCCCCTGAGGGATTGCTCACGCCTCCACCCCCACCGCACCCTCTGCCCCCTGAGCCCTAACCCCTGCACCCTCTCTCCGCTTCGCCCGCGGATGACACATCCGATGCACCGTCTTCAACCGGTCAATCGCCAGATGCGTATACACCTGCGTCGTAGCAATATCGGCATGCCCCAGCAGCGTCTGCACGGTCCTCAGATCCGCGCCATGCTCCACCATATGCGTAGCGCAACTATGCCTCAGCTTGTGCGGACTGGCATGCCGATTCACCCCCCGCACCATCTGCCAAACCGCCTGCGTCGTCAGCGCATGTCCCCGAACACTCAAAAATAACGTCCTCTGAATTCCAGAACCCGCACGAACCAACTCTCGCCGTCCGCGTAGGACGTAAGCCTCAATCGCCTCCACCGCGCTCCGCCCAATCGGCACAATTCTTTCCTTATCGCCCTTCCCCCGCACCTGCACGCTCGCCGTCTCCAGCCGCAGATCCTCCTGCCGCAGCGCGACAATCTCCCCCACCCTCAGCCCCCCCGCATACAGCAGCTCGAGCATCGCATGATCCCGCAGCGCCGCTCCCGTCGCATCCGCCGCCCTCGCCGCCGCTCCCGTCTTCCCCAGCATCTCCGAAACTTCACTCTCTGCCAGCGACTTCGGTAACACCTTCCAGCTCGACGGCGACTCAATATTCACAGTAGGGTCCCGCTTGACCCGCTTATCCATCAGCAGCCACTTATAAAACCCACGCACGCAGCTAAGCTTCCTCGCAATCGATCGCGACTGCACCCCGTGCTCCCGCAGATGCTGCATGAACCCGCTCACATCCCCCTGCTCCGCGCTCAGGAACGTCTTCACTCCAACGCCATCCCCGCCGCCGCCCTCCAGAAACTCCGCAAACATCTCCAGGTCCCGCAGGTAAGCCTCACAGCTAAGCGGCCGCAGCCCTCGCTCCACCCTCAGATGCGTCATATACTCCCGCAGCGTCATAGAATCCCGCGCCGTCTCGTGTTCGCGCGCCACCGGAGACGGCCCCGCTCCGCTCTTCCCCGCATTCCCCGACGTCTGGCCCATCCCTAGATTCTCTCGCCGCCCCCACCCCAGCACCAGCCCCCGTACCCACCTCGCCAGCATCCTCCTCGCCACCGCCACCACCACGCCCCATCCTCGCCGTCCGCGCAGGACCCAGACTGCTAAACTTAACGCAGCCATGTTTGAAAACCTCTCCGAAAAACTCCAGCGCTCCTTCAAGACCCTCCGCGGCCAGGGCACCCTCACCGACGACAACATCACCGAAGCTCTCCGCGAGATCCGAGTCGCCCTCCTCGAGTCCGACGTCAACCTCGACGTCACCCGCGACCTCATCGAAAAAATCCGCGCCAAAGCTCTAGGCTCCGAAGTCGCAACATCCCTCTCTCCCGCCGAGCAGATCGTCAAAATCGTCCGCGACGAGCTCATCACCACCCTCGGCACCGACACCGCCCGCTTCAAATTCGCCTCGCAACCCCCGTCCGTCATCCTCATGGCCGGCCTGCAAGGCTCCGGCAAAACCACCACCTCCGGCAAGCTCGCCGCCTGGCTCAAAAAGGGCGGCCACCGCCCCATGCTCGTCTCCGTCGACGTCTACCGTCCCGCCGCCCGCGAGCAGCTCAAAGTCGTCGCCGCCTCCGTCGGTGCCCAGCTCTACGAAGGCAAATACGACCCCGCCACCGACAACAACACCGCCGCCGTCCTCCGCCTCGCCAAGGCCGCCTTCAAGGAAGCCCGCGACTACGCCAACGACGTCCTCATCGTCGACACCGCCGGCCGCCTCGGCATCGACGAAGCCCTCATGGACGAGATGGCCCAGCTAAAATCCCTCCTCTCCCCCACCGAAATCCTCTTCGTCGCCGACGCCATGACCGGCCAGGACGCGGTCAACTCCGCCAAGGCCTTCAACGACAAATTACAAATCACCGGCGCCATCCTCACCAAAATGGACGGCGACTCCCGCGGTGGCGCCGCCCTCAGCATCCGCCAAATCACCGGCCAGCCCATCAAATTTCTGGGGACAGGCGAAAAGCCCGACGCCTTCGAAGCCTTCCACCCCGACCGCATCGTCGGCCGCATCCTCGGCATGGGAGACATCGCCACCCTCCTCGAGCGAGCCGACGAAAAAATCGACAAGACCAAGGCCGCCGACTTCGCCAAAAAAGCCCTCTCCGGAGAAGGCTTCTCCCTCGAAGACTTCCGCGACCAACTCCGTCAGATCAAGAAGCTCGGCAGCATGCAATCCATCCTCAAGATGCTCCCCTCCGTAGGCCCCTTCGCAGGCATGCAGCAAGCCGCCAGCTCGGTCGACGAAAAGCAATTCGCCCGCGTAGAAACCATCATCGACTCGATGACCAACAAGGAGCGCCGCAACGCCGCCATCATCAACGGCAGCCGCCGCAAGCGCATCGCCCAGGGCAGCGGCACCACGGTGCAAGAAGTAAACAACCTCCTAAAGCAACACGCCCAAATGAGCAAAATGTTCAAAACCATGGGCAGCGGCGGCAACAAAATGCAACAACGCCTAATGAGCCAAATGGGCGGCACCCAAAAGTTCGGAAGATAATCCCTAGAAATAGCGGCAAACGAGAGGGGCAGCAAATGGCTTCATCTAGCGAATGTAACAACGCATGGAAAAGCGGCTTCATTGAAGGATATAAGTCTGTCAAAGGAACCGTACCATCGGTTCCGTCTAGGCCAGGCAGTTACCCATCGGGCGTGAAAGATCCTGTTTCTTACTTTTACCGTTTGGGCTACGATGCCGGAATTCAAAAAGCCACTCATTAGGGGGTAATATCTCAGGCGGGTGGCCCACATCTGACCCAACACCAATCTGGGTGCCCCACATCTCGCTTCTGAGATGTGGGTTCGCAGGATGCCAGCCGCGCACCCATCCACCACCCTCGATCCACCCAGGGCCAACGGCCCGACATATACCAGCCTAGGCCGAAGGCCTAGGTAAACAGCCGGGCCTTCGGCCCTACCGCTCTGCCGAAGGCCGGAGTGAAGCCGCAGGCGCAACGACCAAATTGCCTTCCTCCATCGCAGCAATACCTCAAAAGGTACGATAAAATACCTCCAGCGAGGCCTCCATGATCGACATCACCCAGGACATCCAGCCCCTCACCACCTTCCGCAACAACTCCGTCAAAAGCATCAAGCAGCTAAAGAAAACCGGCCGCCCCATCATCCTCACGGTCAACGGCAAGCCCGAGGCCGTAGTGCAATCCGCCGCCGCCTACCAGCGCCTCCTCGACATCGCCGCCCTAGCCGACGAGCGCGAAAGCCTCCGCCAGGGCCTTGAAGACCTCGCCGCAGGCCGCACCTACCCAGCCGAACAAGTCTTCTCCGAACTCCGCAAAAAATATGCCCTACCGCGTTAGCTTCACCAGACGCGCCGCCCGCGACCTCGACAGCCTCTATGCCTACATCCACGCAGAGGATTCAGCCGGTGCCGAACGCTGGTTTCGACGACTCGAAGAGCTCATCCGCTCACTCACAACCGCTCCGCGCAGGGGAACCGTCACCCCCGAAGACCCTTCCCACCGGCAACTCGTCTACGGCAACAAACCCCACCTCTACCGCATCCTCTACATCATCGACGATGCCTCGAAGCTCATCGTGATCCTGCAAATCCGCCACGGCAGACGGACCCGCTCTTAGCTCCACCACCGCCCTAAATAACCCCATCCCACAACTGCAGCTCGGCCTCCATCGGCCGCTCCTCCACCTTGCTCACCACATCCAGCACCATGGTCTCCCTCCCCTCCAGCGAGTACTCCGGCCACACCGGCAACCCCTCCGCCCCCGGAGCCTCGCCCTTGATAAACGCCACCCACGCAGCATGAACCGGCCTCGCCAACTCCGCCTCCTCCGCAGCATTGGCGATCTTCGAATTCGGCTTATCCCAAACCAGCCCCAAATCCTCTCCGTGATACGCATCGCCCTTGTACCGTCCGCTCGCAGGGGCAAAATCCAGCCGGTACATCCACGCCTTCCCTCCACCCTTCACCTGCGCCTCGGCCACCCGCACCGACGGCACCCAATACTCCTCCGCCGTCGCAGCCCGTATCCGCAACTGCTCCTCGTTCATTTCGGGATAAAGCTCCCTGTACTTCGCGAACACCGCATCGAACTTCGCCAGCGAAGTATTCCCTAAATCTCCAGCCTTCGGATCATGCTCCGGATGAGGTCCGATGAACATCGCACTCTCCTCGCGATTCGTACCAATCAGCAGCCGCGTTCCGCGCGTCGAACCCGCCGCAATCGTCTCCACCGGCAACCTCGGCAGCAGCCCTCCATCCACCTCCGGCCGCAGAGGAAAATGCAGCGGCCACTGATCCATAAACTTCACCTGCGCCGCAATCAACTCCTCCACAGGAGCCGTCTTCAACCCCACCACACTCTTCCCCCAAACCTCTCCAAACCCCTTCGCCACAGCCTCCGCATTACTCTTCGACAATACCCGCTCCGCCCCACCGCTCTCCGAAATCATCTGCGCAAACAACCCCTGCGCCTCCGGCACGCCCATCAGGATATCCGTCAGCTTCGCTCCCGCCGACTCACCCCCCACCGTCACCCGCTTCGCATCCCCGCCAAACGCCGCAATATTCTCCTGCACCCACTCCAGCGAGCAGATCAGATCCCGCAGCGCATTATTCCCCGACCCTGCATACTCCTTGCCCAGCAGAGGCCCCATATCCATAAACCCCAGCACCCCCAGCCGATAAGCCACCGTCACCACAATCACGCCAGCCTTCGCAAACTCCGTCCCATCGAAGAGCGGAGCAAACGATTCTCCCCCCGTGAACCCTCCCCCATGGATCCACACAAACACCGGCAGCCCCGCCGCATTCTCAGGCGTCCACACATTCAGATACAAGCAGTCTTCGCTCTGCGCAAACTCTCGATCCCCATCCTGCACCGCGGCCTTCGCAAACGTCGTCGCATTGCGTTCCGCACCCCACGCCTTCACCTTCACAGGAGGCTTGAACCGCAGCCTCCCCACCGGAGCCTCCGCAAACGGCACGCCCCGGAACACCCGCACCCCCTCAATCACCTCACCCCGCAGCGCACCCAGCCGAGTCCGCACCAGCCCCGCATTCACCACCGCCGCACTCTGCGCCCACACTCCACGCCCACCCACAGCTACCGCCGCAGCCGAAGCCCCCGCCACAAACTCTCTCCGCGTCCACTCTCGTTTCGTCATTCCGCCATTCTAGCTGCGAATCTATCTCCCCATCTCATGCCGATGATGTCTCTTCGCCACATAGTGCCCCACCAGCCATCCTGCAGCGCTTCCCACCAGCACGTCCGTCGGAAAGTGTTCCTGCCCCAGCACCCTGGTCAGGCTCACTCCCGTCGCCAACGTATACACTCCCGCCCGCACCCACGGCGACTTATACTCTTCCGTAATCACCGCCGCCTCCGACCACGCCAGCGTCGCATGCGACGACGGGAACGACGAGTCCCATCCCGCCGCGCTTTGCCAGAACAATCCTCGTGAATGATCCAGCGCCGGCCGCTCTCTCCAGAACACCAGCTTCAATCCCTGCTCCACCGCCACCCCATCCGCCAGCGCCTCCGCCCCCAGCAGCCCCGTCTCCCGAGCCTTCTCGTTGTGCTCAAAATGTCCCAGTCCAAACATCACCACCGGAGTCGCAATGAACCCCCCAATCAGCGAGTTCGACACATTCACATTCGCGCTATTGAATCCCGGATCCTGCGACACCACCGTACTCATCGTATGGTGGTCCGTCGCCAGCCCCACGCCCACTCCCGCCGCCAGCGGAGCCAGCCAAATCAAATCCTTCGTCCGAATCCGCGCCGGGCTCGTCCAAATCCCCTTCTGATCATGCAGCACAGCCATCGGCAGCCCGCGCACCGTCACATCCTCATTCGACGCCACCTGCGGCGTCGGAGCATTCGGCAGCGCCCCATCCCCCGCGCCCCTCTGCGCCGCCATCGCTCCGCAGCCCATCAACCCAACGCCAACACTCACCACCAGCCCGAATAATCTCTTCACGTTGCATCCTTGATGCCTCTTTGAATCTGACTTTGCCATTCTATCGTTGCCCGTATGCCCTTCAATCCCAGGACAAAGGACGTGCAACATCAAACGGCATCTTTCCTTGGATGCAGCCAATCCCTCATCTCCCGTCCCATGTTCACAAATCCTTCTGTTTTTAAATGCACCGCATCGTTCAACGCACAACAAATCCTCCACCCCGCTCAACCAAAGCGCGCACCAGTTCTACACTGGTACAGATGCCGCACTCCACCGATCTCCAGGCCAGGCTCGACAACATCACCACCCAGACCCGCGCCCTCGTCCAGCCCGACCGCCTCGCCATCACCGACAATGCCGTCCACCAGCTCTTCTCCACCGGAATCGAAGACCGCATCCTCCCCATCGGATCCCCGGCCCCCGCCTTCTCACTCCCCGACTCCATCAGCGGCAAACTCATCCGCTCCTCCGACCTCCTCGGCGTCGGCCCCCTCATCATCAACTTCTTCCGTGGCCGCTGGTGCCCCTACTGCATGACCGAGCTCGAAGCCTGGCAGTCTGCGTTCCCCGCCGTCCGAGACCGCGGCGCCCTGCTCGTCGCCATCTCCCCTCAACTCCCTCGCCAGAACGACTTCACCGTTCAGCACCACGACCTCACCTTCCCCGTCCTCTCCGACGCCGGCTCCCATCTCGCCGACGCCTTCGGCATCACCTACACCGTCCCCGAACCCCTCCGCCTCCACTACCGCTCCATCCTCGTCAACATCCCCTTCATCAACGGCGACGACACCTGGCGCCTCCCCCTCCCCGCCACCTTCGTCATCCAGCCCACTCGCGACGCCGCAGGTCACATCTCCGGCCGCATCCTCTTCGCCGAAGCCCACGCCGACCACCGCGTCCGCCCCGACCCCCGCGACGTCCTCGCCTCCCTCTAAACACTCCGTCCCGCCACTCCTTCACGAACGCGCGACCAACTCAACGACGAAATCCCCGCACACCCCCTCTCGTTGAAGCGGCAGGACTTCAGTCCCTCGGCAAA
Organism: Acidobacteriota bacterium; assembly: GCA_021778315.1. The sequence continues at coordinate 42,398 of JAJYCQ010000011.1, forward strand.
TCTACCCACGACACCCCGCTTCAGCCGCCGAGGGAATACCGAAGCCTGCCTCCGAGCTTCCCCACCACGAATCAAGTTACTTTCCGAAACTATAGTTCCGAATAAGCGCAACCCACGTATTACCAACGTTATAGCCGACAGTATTTTTTCGACCTACTCCAAAACTCCCGTTGACACGGCTCGATTTAGGACCAAAAATAGCTTTTCCCATTTGTTTTGGAATGCTTCACTTTGTCGAAGGTTATGACTATCCTCCCATTACTCGTTACACCCATTGCAGGACTTACTGCGTCTAATCGCGACGCGTGCCCAGGGCCCCTCACCTCACCTTCCAGCTCTCAAAGCGCAGCACCTCACCGCTCGCTTCGAACCCCATTCCTCCCTCCCACTCCCAGCCTCGTCCTCCTGCTTCTGCTTCTCCTGCCCGCGGCAGCCCTCAGCCAAAGCGTAACGACGCAGCAATACACCAACGCGCGCATCGGGATCCAAAGCCAGGAGACCCTCCTCACTCCCTCGAACGTCAGCGTCTCCTCCTTCGGCAAGCTCTTCAGCCTTCCCGTCGCCGGCCACGTCTACGCGCAGCCTCTCTACGTCCCCGCCCTCACCCTGCCCGACAACACCGTCCACAACGTCCTCTTCGTCGCCACCGAGCAGGACTGCGTCTACGCCTTCGACGCCGACGGCCACAACCCCGAGCAAGGCTACCTCTGGCGTGTCTCCCTTCTCGGTGCCAACGAGACCTGGGTCTCCTACCAGGACGTCAACGTCGGTGACATCTACCCCGACATCGGCATCACCGGAACCCCTGTCATCGACCCCTCCACCCTCACCCTCTACGTCGTCGCCAAGTCCAAAATCCAGTCCGGAACCCCTCAGTTCTTCCAGCGTCTCCACGCCCTCAGCCTCCTCGACGGCTCCGAGAAACTCAACGGCCCCACCCTCATCCAGGCTTCCGCTCCCGGAACCGGTGACGGAGGAACCACCATCTCCTTCAATCCTCTCCTCAACAACCAGCGAGCCGGCCTGCTGCTCGCCGCCACTCCCCACGGTCCCTCGCACTTCTCCGTCTTCATCTCCTGGGCCTCCCACGGAGACCTCGGCCACTACCACGGCTGGGTCATCAGCTACAACGCCTCCAACATCACCCAGCAAACCGGAGTCTGGTCCGACAGCCCCAACGGCTCCCAGGGAGGAATCTGGCTCGCCGGAGGAGCTCTCTCCTCCGACGACCAGGGCAACATCTTCCTCGCCGCCGGCAACGGCACCTTCGACGCCAACACCGGCGGCTCCGACTACGGCGACAGCGCCGTCTCCCTCTCCCTCACCGGCTCCACCCTCGCTCCCTCCAGCTACTTCACCCCCGCCGATCAAAGCGTCCTCGCCGCCGCCGACACCGACATGGGCATCAGCTCCAACCTCATCCTTCCCACCCAATCCGGCCCCATCCCGCACCTCACCCTCACCGCCGACAAATCCGGAACCCTCTACCTCCTCAACCGCGACAACCTCGGTGGCTACACCCCCACCAACAACACCTCCGTCCAGACCTTCTACATCGGCAACACCCTCCGCACCAGCATGACCTTCTTCAACAACACCCTCTATCTCGCCGGAGAAGGTGGCCCCCTCACCGCCTGGCCCCTCAATCCCTCCACCGAGCAGTTCCCCGCCGCTCCCAGCACCTCCACCACCCTCTCCTTCGGCTGCTCCGACTGCGGTGGAGGAGGCTCCACCCCCGTCATCTCCGCCAACGGCACCTCCAACGCCATCCTCTGGGCACTCGACACCAGCGCCCGCGAGAACGGCCCCGCCATCCTCCACGCCTACGATCCTGCCAATCTCCAGAGCGAGTTCTACAACAGCTCCCAGGCTCCCAACAACCGCGACACCGCCGCCGTCGCCATCAAGTTCTCCGCTCCCGTCGTCGCCAACGGCCACGTCTACGTCGCCGGAGTCAACGCCGTCACGGCCTACGGACAACTCACCTCCTATCCCACCGTGGCCATCAACCCCACTCCCGCCACCATCCCCTCCGGCTCCTCCTCCACCCTCAACGTCACCACCACGGCCACCACCCAGCTCACCCTCTCCGGCTCCGACGGCACCACCTACACCCTGCCCCCCGCCGGAGGCACCCAGACCGTCTCTCCCACCGTCACCACCACCTACACCGCCACCGCCGTCGGCACCACCAAGGTCTCGAACGCCACCACCGTCACCGTGACGTCCCCCGGAGGCTGCATCCCCTCCACGCCCGGAGCCCTCATCTGCGCTCCTACTCCGCAGGCCACGCCCAGCTCTCCCGTCACCATCACCGCCGGAGCCACAGCCTCCAGCGGCTACCTCGCAGCTCTCCGCGTCTACATCGACAACGTAGCCGCCCTCACAGTCAACAATCCCTCCGCCACCAAATCCTTCCAGTTCAGCCAGGCCCTCCCCGCCACTCCCGGAGCCCACTACCTCGTCCTCGTCGGCTACATGACCACCGGAGGAACCATCCTCGCCAGCGAAAACTTTACCGTCGCCTCCGCCGCCGCGACCACACCCCTCTGCATGCCCGCTGCCGCGGGAGCCCTCATCTGCTCTCCCTCGCCGACGGCATCCACCACCTCACCCCTTACCCTCACCGCAGCGGCCACCGCCGGCAGCGGCAACCTCGCCGCCATCCGCGCCTACATCGACAACGTACCCGCCCTCACCGTCAACAACCCCTCCGCCACCAAATCCTTCGTCATCAGTCAGCCCGTCACCGCAGCTCCCGGAACCCACAGCCTCGTCATCGTCGGCTACCAGAGCACCGGAGGAGCCGTCCTCGCCAGCGAAAACTTCACCGTCGCCGGAACCTCCACCACCTGTCTCCCCAGCTCCCCCGGAGCCATCTTCTGCTCCCCCGGCAGCAACGCAACCGTCTCCTCCCCGGTCACTATCTTCGCCGGTGCCACCGCCGCCTCCGGCTCCCTCGCGGCCATTCGCATCTACGTCGATAACGTAGCCCAGACCCTCATCAACAATCCCCAGGCCACGCCCTCCCTCACCATCAACCAGCCCCTGACCCTGCCCAGCGGGACCCACTACGTCGTCCTCGTCGGATACCCCAGCACCGGAGGCTCCGTCAGCGCCGCCGAAACCATCACCATACAGTAACCGCAGCCCCCAACCCACCCCAGCCTGATGCCCCTCGTGCGGCATCAGGCCCACGCCCCAAATCCCTCCACCAAACGGTTGACCCACAACCATCCCCCCGACCGAAGCGCTGCACCCGCCCCCAGCGCTATCTTTACTTCAACAACATTAGTGTCACTCCCCCGGCGCCGCCACAAGCGGCGCTCTTTTTGCCCCAACACCCCACACTCCCACCACTACGCCGGCTCGCGTTCCTCTGCAGGAAGATGCACCCGCACCTCTTCGTGCGTGCGGCTATATCCCGTCACATGCCGAAGCCCCATCGCGCTGATCAGCACCAGCGCCAACACGCACACGCCATTCCATCCCCACCGCCACCACGCCCATCCCGCCAGCGCAGACCCCGCCGCCCCACCCGCAAAGTAGACCGTCATATAAATCGTATTCAGTCGGCTGCGAACCTGCGATCCCAGCCCGAAGATCCGCGTCTGATTGCCCACCTGCATCATCTGCTGCCCCAGGTCCAGCATCACCACCCCTGCCACCAGCGCCGCCATGTGCCACGTAGTCGACACGTGCCACCGCTCCGTCCACCACAGCCACACGAACGACCCCGTCAGCGTCGCTCCCGCCACCGTCACCACAAACCTCGTCCCGCGTTTATCCGCCAGCCATCCCGCAAACGGAGCAATCAACGCTCCCGCAGCTCCCACCAGCCCAAACGTCCCCGCGACTCCCGGCCCCATCCCGTAGTGCGAATCCAGCAGATACGCCAGCGTCGTCCAGAAGCAGTTGAACGCCCCAAAGCTCAGCGCCCCCAGCACCGCCGCCTCGCGCAGCAGAGGCTCCGTCCGCACCAGCGTCCACAGCGACCGCATCGCCTTTCCATACGTCAGCGAATCCCGCGGCTCCATCCTCGGCATCGCGCGATACATGATCGGCACAAACGCCATATTCAACACCGCCGCCACCACAAACACCGTCCGCCAGCCATTGAACCCCGCCAGCCATCCTGCAAAACTCCGAGCCAGCAGGATCCCCAGCAGCAGCCCTGTCATCACCGTCCCAATCGCCTTGCCCCGCTTCGCATGCGATACCAGGTCGGGAGCCATCGGCACCACCACATGCGTCACCGACGCCATCAACCCCACCAGCACACTCGCCACAATCATCCACGTCAGCCCCTGCGCCAACGCCGCCAGCAGCAGCGCCACCGACACCGCCCCATACATCCGCATCATCAGCCCGCGCCGCTCCGCCACATCCCCCAGCGGAACAAAACA
>JAJYCQ010000012.1 GCA_021778315.1 Acidobacteriota bacterium
TCCCTCCTTGCGTTCAACCAAGCGTGATTTAATGGGAAGTTCAAGAGAATCTGCACTTTACGCAGCTCTCTCCGGTTCTGGTTCGGCGTTGTTTGGACTGTATAGGTCACAAACAGACGCCCGCGCCGCTCAACATCGTGTACAACAGCACGGCACCAGGGCTATCGTCACAGAGACCCTGCCCCGTCGAGACTATTGGAATACGATGTTCGCAGAGTAACCTGCCTCGAATGAGGCGGATCCGGCAATTGCAGTGAAGCGCCGGCTATACTGGGCGATCGACTAATGGTAGGTCAACTGCCTTTGACGCAGTTTGTCTAGGTTCGAATCCTAGTCGCCCAGCCACTGAGTCGCTCGCTAGATTTTACGGAGTGAGTGATCCGTAAGTCCTCGAATGAAAGCAGTTAGGGAACTTTTGATTTTAGCGATGGAAACGTCATCGCCCAAGATTGAGCAAGACCCGCACAGTGAATCGGCCCAGAGCCGATGCGCGGGAGTAGCATAAAGTTTGCAGGTTGTCCTCGAGATTCAACAAGATACGAGCCAGCCAAAGGGAACCAACGTTAAGCAACATGCAATGGACGGCAACGAAACAGTGCCGCCCGCTAGAAGTAAGACAAGCAGTATGGAATTACCCAAAGGTCAACCAACCTGGAGGATTTCAACGTGAACCAACAAGACACGACTGCGGTTCCTTTCCCGAGCTCAACCCATGAAGGCTCAATGGCAAAGCCCCAAGGGGCTCAGCCAGTTGAGCCACCGAAGCAAGCCGCCGAGAGCGCAGCAGCGCCGGCAGCCTCTGCAGCGGGAACGAAGGCGTCCGATGCAAAAGCAGGAGACAAAAAACGCTCCTCACGCCTGAGTGACGATAAGCGCTTCAAGATCTTCTCCGGTTCGGCAAACCGGCCGTTAGCGGAGGAGATCGGCAAGTTTCTGGGTGTACCCGTCGGGGAGACGCGTTTACAGCGGTTCTCTGACGGCGAAACCCACTTTCAGCTCCTTGAAAATGTACGTGGCGCGGATGTGTTTCTTATCCAGCCCACATGCCACCCGGTCGATCAGAATCTGGTCGAGCTGCTGATTATGATGGACGCGCTCAGGCGCGCCTCGGCAGGACGTATCACCGTGGTGGTTCCGTATTACGGCTACGCGCGGCAGGATCGCAAAGACCGGCCCCGCGTTGCGATTACCTCCAAGCTGGTTGCGGACCTGCTGACGACAGCGGGAGCGAATCGCGCGCTGTTTGTCGATCTGCACGCAGCGCAGATTCAGGGGTTCTTCAATATCCCTGTCGATCATTTGTTTGCCAGCCCAGTGCTGGTTGGATACTTCAGGGATTTGCAGTTGCCTAACCTGACGGTGGTTAGCCCCGATGCAGGCGGAGTGGAACGAGCGAGATTCTTCGCGAAGAAATTAGAAGTACCGTTGGCGATCGTCGATAAGCGGCGGACCGACATCAACGTGACGGAAGTGATGAACGTGATCGGCGATGTGCGAGGGCGGACGTGTTTGATCCTCGATGACATTGTCGATACAGCGGGAACGCTGGTGAAGACGGCTGAAGCGTTGCTGGAGCAGGGCGCTGACAAAGTGTATGCCTGCGCTTCCCATGCGGTGCTCTCTGGCCCGGCAGTGGAGAGGATCAGGGACTCGCAGTTGGAAGAGTTGGTTGTAACGAACACGATACCTCTCTGCGAAGCTGCACAGCAGGTAAGCAAGATCAAGGTGCTTTCGATTGCGGGCCTTTTAGGCAGGGCGCTCGAGAGCATTCACATGGAGACCAGCGTGAGTACGCTGTTCAACTAATCGAATTTTTGCAGGGTGCAAGAGTGTTTGTGCGCTGCGGGCTACAAGTTGAAGGACAAAGGGAGCGAGGCTCAACCTCGTGCCCGAAAGGAATGAAGATGGCTAGCGAAAAGAAGATTGACGCGGTAGTGGCAACACCCCGCACGGGAACATTCAACAAGAACCATGCTCGTCGCGTACGTGTGCAGGGACTGATTCCTGCGGTTGTGTACGGCGCGGGCAAGGAGTCGGTTGCGGTGACGGTTGACCCCCGGGTTATCACCAAGATTTTGTACTCTGAGTCTGGTCACAACACGATCTTCGATCTCACGATCGAGGGCGCGGGAGTGACGAAGGCGATGATCGTCGACTGGCAGAACGAGCCCATCAAGGGCAAGCTGCTGCACATCGATCTGAAGCGCATTGCGATGGACAAGGCCATGCGCGTGTCCGTGACGGTGCAGTTGACGGGCGTTCCGACGGGCGTGAAGAACTCTGGCGGAATGCTTAGCCAGGTGCTGCATGAGGTAGAGATCGAGTGCCTGCCCACCGATATCCCGGGACACATCGACGTTGACGTGTCGAACCTTGAGATCAATGGCGCGATTCACATCTCGGATCTGCCGCACTCGGACAAGATCAAGTTCCTCGGCGAAGAGGACGCTCTGGTTGCTCACGTGACGGTCCTGAAGGAAGAGGCCGTTGCAGAACCGGTTGCTGGTCCGGCTGAGCCTGAAGTGGCGAAGAAGGGCAAGACGGATGCTGCCGCTGCTGCTCCGGCTGCTGGCGACAAGGGTAAGAAGTAAGTTGTTGAAAGGCGTTGTGCGAGCGTGAAGCTGATTGTGGGTCTTGGGAATCCTGGTCCGGAATACTCGCTTACGCCGCACAATGCCGGGTTTCTGGCAATTGATCGCATCGCAGCGGTATGTGATGTGCAGGTTGCCAACCGTCGCGGAAGAGCGCTGACGGTACGGACGAAGCTGGCAGGGCACGAGGTGCTGCTGGCGAAGCCGGAGACCTTTATGAATCTGAGCGGGCTTTCAGTAGGCGCTCTGATGAACGAGTTGAATCTTGGTGTAGAGGACCTGATCGTTCTCTATGACGAGCTGGATTTTCCGCTGGGCACGTTGCGCATGGCACAGCGAGGCTCGGCGAATGGGCACAACGGAGTGAAGTCAGTCTCCGGGGTGCTTGGAACGGAAGAATGGCTTCGCGTTCGCATTGGAGTAGGCAAACCGCCGCTCGAGAGCGGACGCATTGTGAAAGCTGGTGGTGCTGATTATCTGCTGACGCCGATGCGGAAGCAGGAGTTGGCCACACTGGATGAAGTACTCGACCAGGCTGTACGCGCGGTTGAGGTTGTGCTGACCAAAGGTGTCAGCGCGGCAATGAATGAGTTCAATAGGAGAAGTGAGTAGAGGGTAAGGAGTAAGGAGTAGTAAAGACGGAGCCTAGGATGACCGCTCAGTTTTCTGTACTCCTTCCTGACTACTCCTTCCTCACTGGCCTTACTGGCAACAACAATCTTCCACACCGGGTTCGGCTGGAAGTAGCAACCGAAGCGGTGCGGGGCAGAACCCCGCAGAAAGAAGTAAAGATGAATCGCACTTACGAAATTATGTTTATCGTTCGGCCTGATGTTGAAGAGGCTGAGCTCGACAAGCTTATCGAGACGTTCACCGGCTATATCACCACCGGTGGCGGGTCGGTGAAGACGACCGAGAAGATGGGCCGCCGCCGGCTGGCCTACACGGTCAAGAAGTTCAATGACGGATTGTATGTTTTGCTGGTCGTTGAGGCTCCGGCGTCGCTGGTCTCTGAGATCGAGCGTCGTCTGCGCGTCTCCGAGCCGGTGATCAAGTTCATCACGGTCCGCATGGACGAGGAAGACAAGCGCGTGGCGAAGATCAAGGCTCACCGCGATGCTCATGTGAAGCGCAGCGCTCTGCCGCAGGTCAACGCAGAAGCGGCTGTCGAGGCACCGGAAGCACCCGCCGCTGTGGTTGCTGAGCCCGTCGACGAGGCAGCAGCTCCGACCGCCGAGCCGGTGGCCGAGGCTGAGCCCGCCGTCGCTTCGTAGATATGGCTCGTCGCGCCTGGGTCTCAAGGGAGACGAGGGCGTGCGGACCCAAGCTTCGCAGGCTGGACAACGCTGGCCTGCTGACAGGACCAATGCAACGCTGCAAGATGCTCCCACGATCTTCAAGAAGGTAACGAAGATCCAGTCCAGAGGCCCCGAAGCGGGTCTGGAGCAAGAGCAGCAGAACCGGCGGATGGCTCAAAGGCCATCTGCAGACAAAGGATAAGCACCATGGCTGATGAGATTGTGAATCAAGCAGCACCCGCAGCTTCGACGAACGAGGGTGGAGCTCCGGCACCACGTACGGGCGGATACCAGGGCCAGGGCGGCCCTCGCACGGGCGGATCGCGGCCACCACGGCCGGCCGGCAGCGGCGGCGGCGCAGGCGGAGCGGGCGGACGTAAGTTCTTCCGCCGCAAGAAGGTTTGCAAGTTCACGGTGGAGAAGATCGACACGATCAGCTACCGCGATGTTCGCCTGCTACAGCAGTTTGTGTCGGACCGGGGCAAGATCATTCCTCGCCGTTTGTCCGGTACCAGCGCCCCCTTCCAGCGTAAGCTGACGCGCGCCATCAAGCAGGCCCGCGCGATTGCTTTGCTGCCGTTCGCAGCCAAGTTCTAGTTCAACCGCGTCCGCAGGGCCACCACCCCGAGCCAGGAACGCTCGCTGGGGACCCCGATACGGCGCGAACCGAGTACGTTTGGAGACGTGTCATGGAAGTGATTCTGAAAGAGGATGTAAACAAGCTGGGTCATCGGGGCGATGTGGTGAATGTCGCTGCCGGATATGGCCGCAACTACCTTTTGCCGGGCAAGCTGGCGATGGAAGCCACGGCAGCGAATAAGGCTGTGATCGAGCAGATGAAGGCGTCGTCGCTGCGCAAGTCGGCAGCGGAGAAGGGCGGAGCTGAAGAGCTCGCAGCCAAGCTGAATGAGCTGGTGCTGACGTTCGAGCGCAAGACAGGCGAGAACGATCACCTGTTCGGTTCGGTTACGTCGCAGGATATCGCGCACGAGCTGGAGCTGCAGGGCTTCAAGGTCGACCGTCGCAAGATCCACTTGGAAGAGCCGCTGAAGACGGTTGGCGAGTTCCATGTGCCGATCAAGATTCACCGCGAGGTTTCGGCCCATCTGCAGGTGACGATCAAGAGCGATGCTCCGGAGCGGACGAGCGCGTCGGAGATCAATGATGATTCGGTGTTCAAGTCGACCTATACGGGCGAGCTGGACGATAACCGCGACTAATTGTTTGGGACTAGACGTAGCAGGAATGCCCGCGCTCTTATCGAGCGCGGGCATTCCTGCTTTTGCCGGGGGGTGCCGGCGCACAGGTCTGGATGCTAGGCTGGATGGATGTGCGGTCGCTACTTTCGTCAATCTGAGAAGCAGAAGATTGCTGAGGACTACAGAGCCGGCAAGGTGTTTGACGACCCCCTTGCGGCGGATTACAACATTGCTCCAACGACGTTTCAGCCGGTAATCCGGCTCAGCCGCGATACCGGCGAGCGGGAGATGGTGCTGCTGCGGTGGGGGCTGGTGCCGTTTTTTGCGACAAGCCTCAAGGAATTCAAGGGAATGTCGACTTTTAATGCTCGGGCGGAGTCGGTGGCTACGTCGGCTACGTGGCGGGAGCCGTTCAAGCGGCGGCGGTGTTTGATTCCTGCGGATGGATTTTATGAGTGGATGGCGAAGGTGGTGGAGCCGAAGCCTGGAGCTGCGGTGAAGCGGGCCGCGGCTTCGCGGTCGCAGGCGAAGAGCGGGAAACAGCCGTTTGCGATTACGCTGACGAATGGCGAGCCGATGGCGTTTGCAGGGTTGTGGGACGCGTGGAAGGAGCCGAAGAAGTCGCCGCAGGAGGTGGACCGGTGGCTGCAGAGCTTTGCGATTGTGACCACCGAGGCGAATGAGTTGATGGCGCCAATCCATGATCGGATGCCGGTGATTCTGCAGCGGCGGGATTGGGAGGAGTGGCTGGATCGCGATGATTCGAGGGCGGCTCCGGTGCATCTGCTGAGGCCGTATGATGCTGATTCCATGAAGGCGGAGCCCTGCAACACCGGGGTAGGAAACGTGCGGAATAACGGGCCGGAGATGCTGGTAGGGTCGTAGGCGGGTGATGAGTCAGCGGGCGCTGGCTCGACTCTTTGGGTGCAGCTAGCGGGTTGCGTGGGTGGAGGGGGTGGGGAGGGCGTCGCGCAGGCGGCGGCTTAGGGATCGTGCTTTGCGGCGGGCCCAGAGGATGACGGCTGTGGAGATGAGCTGGAGCTCCTGGGTAGCGGTTAAGTCGGGTTGGCCCTTGACGCTCTGCTCGATACGGGCGCACTCGCGGAGATAAAAGAGGCTTTCGGTGAAGCGGCCGAGGTGGAGGATATCCGGTAGGTAGAGGCGGCCCGGCTTGACGAAGGTGCAGATTCCATGGGGGATATCGAGGGCGAGGCGGATGGTGGCGTCGATGGCGGGCCACATGCCGCCAGTGCCCATGTCGGTGGTGGTGAGGCCATGGATGGCCATGGTGACGGAGAAGATGGCCTCGTCGCTGGGGCCGAGGTCGAGGCCGTTGCGGCGGTGGTGGGGGAAGCGGAGCTCGGGTGCGTGGGTGAGGAGGTGGCGCGCGGTGGCGAAGAGAGCGGCGGCTTCAGGGGTTCGTTTGAAGTAGTAGATGGCACCGCTGAAGCTGGGGAGAGGGGGCAGGGTTTTGAGCTGAAAGTTATTGATAAGGAATGGGATATTCAGTGCAACCGCAGTGGGGGGGCGCAGGGAGCGGGCTCCGCAGACGCCGAAGGGGACGCTGCCGAAGGCTGTCCAGAAGTTGTTGAGGGGGTGGACGACTAGGCAGTCGGGGCCTATGAAGAGGGTTTCGTGGAAGGGAGTGTAGCGGTCGAGGTGGAGGCGGTGGCCGGCGGGGGGGCCGTATTCGGGGCGGAGGTCGACGCGGTAGGTGAACAGATCGCCGAGTTCGGGGTCGTTGGAATCGGTGATGATGGCCCGCATCACGCTGGGATCATGGAGGATAAAGGAGCGGGCGAGGGACTTGGCCATCTCGATATAGCGGGGTTTGCCGTAGGCAAGGGTGATGATTCCTCTTGAGCTCATGGGGAATTTATCGGCAGGGTACGGGGGAGCATTAGCCCAAAAAGAGGGGCTTTGGGCTCAAACGGGTGTGCTTTGGGGTTGGTTGGAGCGGGTCTTGGGTTGCAAGTGGCGTGACTGAAGGAGGGTTCGGTACACGCAGCGAGGATTTGCGCCTCGCACTTAGCTAGGGACCAGGGAACAGGGATTAGGGAAACCGCTCTTAGGGGGGCTACTCGTACTTGAGGGTGGAGACGGGGTCGAGGACGGCGGCGCGGTTGGCGGGGAGGGTTCCGAAGATGACGCCGACGATGACCGAGGTGGTGAGGGAGATGACGGCGGCGAGGTAGGAGGTGGGGATGACGAAGTCGGTGAAGAGGCTGACGCTGTAGGGGACGGCGAGGCCGATGAGGGTGCCGACGAGACCTCCGGAGAGGGATAGGAAGACGGCCTCGGTGAGGAACTGCATGCGGATCTCGCGGCTGGTGGCGCCGAGGGCCTTGCGGATGCCGATCTCCTTGATGCGGGACTGGACGTTGGCGAGCATGGAGTTCATGATTCCGACACCGGAGACGATGAGGGTGATGGTGGAGGCGAGGATGAGGACGATGGTGAGCATGTTGGCGATGCGGGCCATGGTGCTGAGGACGTCGGTGAGGGTTTGGGCCTTATAGACGCTGGTGGCGCGGTGGCGCTTCTGAATGATTTTGGTGATGCGGGCGGCGGCGGGCTCGACCTCCTGGGCATTCTGCATGCTGAAGAAGATTTCCTTGAGCTCGTCGGTACCGCTGAAGTAGCGAGCGACCTCGTAGGGGACGAGGAGGGTGTGCTCGCTGATCTCGGACTGGCCGAAGGTGTCCATGCTTTCGAGGAAGACGCCGATGATGGTGAAGGGGATGCCGTGGATGGAGATGGTGTTGCCGACGGCGGCGTCGTAGCTGCCGTAGAGCTCGCGGGCCATGGGGCCGACGATGACGGCGACCTTGGCGTGGGTGAGGTCGTCCTGATCGTCGAAGAAGCGGCCGGCTTTGACCTTGAGATTGCGAATCTTTCGGTACTCGGGGCTGACGCCGAGGAGCATGGCGTCTTTGCTGACGCCGTTGCCGACGGCGATGCGGTCGTGGAACTCGAGCATGGGGGAGCTGGCGGTGATGCCGGGGACCTGGGCGTCGACGGTCTCCATGTCTTCGCGGGTCATGTAGTCGGGGGTGCTGATGTTGTCGGGGCCCATGACGACTCCACCGGAGTATTGCATCTCGACTTTGTTGGGGCCGAGGCCGGAGATGGTGTCGAGGGCGTACTGCTTGCCGGTGAGGCCGACGGTGGCGACGAGGACGATGGAGGCGGAGCCGATGACCATGCCGAGCATGGTGAGGAGGAAGCGGGTCTTGCTGGCGCAGAAGCTGTCGTAGGCGAGGTTGAGGGTCTCGCGGAAGGCGACGGTGGAGCGAGCACTGTGGAGGGTGCTTTCGAAGGTATCGCGGACGGTCGCCATAGATGTGTTCGGATTCAGTATCGCAGGGTGAGAGGGATTGCTGCCAGCTGGGTGGCGGGAATCTGTCTGAAGTTTGGATGCTGTGGGGGCGCTGGCGATTCTGCGATGAGGGGGATGGGGTGGGTGCCGGGTTTGGGACATGCAGATCCCTACGGGATGACAAACAAAAAGGCGGGGGTGCGGACAGAACTGCAGGGATTAGGGAACAGGGATTGGGGATTAGGGAACAGGGATTGGGGAACAGGGATTGGGGATTCGAGTGGGTTTCCTGCAGGGGTATCGGGGGTGCGGGCGGAGCTGTAGGTCTCTCCGCTGAGCGGGACATGAAGCCGTCCCGCTCCGGTCGAGATGACAGGGTTTTGGGTGCGGTCGAGAGGGTCCTTGTTATTTGGCGGGGGTTGGTTGCTGCTTGACTCCCCACTTGTAGACGAGTTCGAGGTAGCCGAAGTTGGCGGCGTGGCCGGCGGGGTAGTCGGCGGCGATGACGGATTTGCCGTAGGAGTGGGAGTAGTAGAGGTTGAGGGCGAAGTTGGGGGTGATCTGGTAGTCAGAGCTGATGTCGGCGACGGTGGCGAGGCTGGAGTGGCCTGCGGAGGGGCGGCCGGCAAAGCCGAAGACGAGGTTGTCGTAGGCTCCTCCACCCTGGTACCAGAGATCGCTGCTGGAGGTGAGCTGGAGGAAGTGGAGGTCGGAGCGGAGCTCGAGGTGCTTGAGGGGGGTGTCGACGACCTGGGCGAACTCGTCGGTGCTGTTCATGAGGTCGTAGAAGGGGAAGCGGGCGTAGGCGCGGGCGGTGGGGAGGATCTGGAAGAAGGTGTTGTGGACGGTGTCGGAGTTGTTGTTGTCGCCGGTTCCGCGGAAGATTCCACCTCGCAGCCAGGGTTGGGTGTGGAGGGAGGTGAAGCGGTAGCCGGCCTCGGTGGCGAAGGCTCCGGAGTGCTGGGAGAGGAGGCCCCAGTTGCCGTTTTGGAGGACACCCCAGAAGAGGGCGTCGAATTGGCCGGGGCCAGCGGGGAGGGTGGCGATGAAGTCGGCTCCGTAGGTACCGACGCGGATGTTTTTGTGGTCGGCCTGACGGGCGGGGAGGGGGCGGTTGTCGGTCTTGGTGAGGCCGGTGCGGCCATCGTGGTAGTCGATGGCGAAGACTCGCCAGAGGAGGTGGTTGCTGAAGTTGGATTTGGTGAAGGCGAGGTACTGGAGGTCGACGTTGAGCTCGGGGTTGGCGTTCATGTTGAAGACTCCCTGAACGGCTCGGCCGGCCATGGCGGTGAGGTCCCAGGAGGGTTTGCCGTAGTGGGCGTCGAGGCCGTCGAAGCTGCGCTGACCGACGGTGAAGCCGAAGTTGCCGATGAGGCGCTGGGCGACGCGGTTGGCCTGTAGCCAGGCGATGGAGGGATCTTTGGGGGTGGTCTCGAGGCCTTCGAAGTACTCGAAGCGGCCGAGGCGGAGGTTGGTGTCGGGAGCGGAGCTGTGGAAGCGGAGGTAGCCCTGGCGGAGAGCGGCGGCGGCTGGGTAGGGGTTGGGGCTAGCGGAGTAGTAGTTGCCTCCGAGGCCGAGGGTGGCCTGGGAGGGCAGGGAGGAGATGGAGGTGGTGGGGACGTCGAGGACGTCGTTGGAGCCGAGCTCGGCGAGCCAGTCGATGTGCTTAAGACGCTGGGCGATGCTGAGGCGGAGAAGCTGCTCGACGAAGGGATAGGTGGTGGTGTAGCCGGGGGTGGCGTACCAGTCGTAGACGTCGGTGCGGGTGCGGTTGTAGAGGTTGAAGCTGACGGGGCGGTGAGGCTTTTTGGCGGGCGGATGCGCGGCGGCGGGGGCGTGCTTGGTGGGCGCCGCGGGCTGGGAGAGGGCGAGGCCGGTGGAGAGAAGAGCGGCGGCGGCGAGCGCTCGCAGGGCAGGAGAGTTGCGGATCACGTGGAGACCTCTGGTGCGGTGAAGGTGGGCACAGAAGGGACACACGTTCGCGGTGAGAGAGGCAGGGCTCTCGCGACGGGAGGAGTGTAACTTGTGTGACAGGGATCACAGTAATGGCAGGAGAGGAGTGTTGCATCCACCAAATGGTTGGTTTTGAACTGCTCCTATTTTGGGGGAAGAGGCGGAGCATTGTGATGGACAAGGAGTGGGTGGGGCGGCGATGCTCTAGGGAGCGATGATGATCTTTGGACGGACGGTGCTGGCGCGGGTGGCGAGGTTGGCGGCGGGCTGCGCGTTACTGACGAGCGTCGGTGTGGGTGGAGCGCAGGACCTGCGGTATCTGAGTCAGCAGGCGTGGTCGACGGAGGAAGGGCTTCCGCAGAGTAGCGTGCATGGGGTGGCGCAGACTCGCGATGGGTATTTGTGGATCGCGACCGAGGGAGGGTTAGCGCGGTTCGATGGAGTGAGCTTTAAGATTTTTAATCATGCGGATGAGAGCGCGTTTGTCAGCGATGATGTTTGCTGCCTGGCGGCGGATGATGCGGATGGGTTGTGGATTGGTACGGCGGATGGCGTGGTGCGGATGGAGCGGGGGAGGTTTCGGCGGTATGGGGTGGAGGAGGGACTGCCGTCGGGTGCGGTGATGTCTGTGGCGGCGATGGGGGATGGGTCGGTTGCGGTGGAGACGACGGGGGGATGGGCGAGGTGGGAGAGTGGAGGATTTCGTCGGGCGGGCGCGGTGGATGCGGCGGCGATGATGGGGGCGGATGGCGTTCGGTGGAGCTATACGACGCAGGTGGTCAATGCTGTGGGGAGAGGCGTGGATCGCGTGTGGAGGGTGGGCAAGGAGCTGCCCAGCGGGCGCGTGCAGACCGTGAGGGTGGATCGCGAGGGGATGGCGTGGGTGGGGATGAACAGCGGGCTGTTCGTGGTGAAGGCGGGGAGCGCGACGGCGGTGCCGGTGACGGCGCTGAGTAGTAATTCGGTGCTTTCGATCTTTGAGGATGCGGAGGGGAATCACTGGATTGGGACGGAGACTTCGGGGCTGCATGTGCTGCGGCGGCTGGCGTTTCGGAGTGAGGCGGGGCTGGCGGACCAGGCGGTGACAAGCGTGGTGCAGACGAGGGACGGAGCGATGTGGGTGGGGACTCGCGATGATGGGTTGCGGCGCGTGCGGAGTGGTGTGGTGGATGCTCCGGTGGAGGAGAGCCGGCTGACGAGCCCGGTGATTCTTTGCCTCGCGGCAGGGGTTCGGGGAGGGCTGTGGGTGGGGACTCCGGATGGGTTGAATTTTGTGGATGAGGGTGGGGCGGTGCAGAGGATTACGTCGGCGAATGGGCTGCCGGATGATTATGTGCGGTCGCTGGCGGCGGATGGGGATGGGTCGGTGTGGGTGGGGACGCGGCAGGGGCTGGTGCATGTGCGCGGGGTGGGCGCAGGGGCGTGGATGAGGACGCTGACGAGCGCGGATGGACTGGGCGGCGACCTGATTGGGTCTCTGCTGATGGCGGCGGGACGAGGGGCGAGTGGGTTGTGGGTGGGGACGTCGGGCGGGCTGTCGCGGGTGATGGGCGATGGGAGGATTCGCAACTACACGACGAAGGATGGCCTGGGCGCGGCGATTGTGACGGCGATGGCGCAGGATGAGGCCGGAGAGTTGTGGGTGGCGACGAAGGGCGGCGGGCTGAGCGTGTTCGATGGAGAGAGATTTGTTGCGGTGCCGGCGTTTGGTGGTGAGGCTGGACGCGAGGGAAGTATTGAGGGAATGAGCGCGGATGGAGCGGGGTCGATGTGGTTTCGGATGGACCGGGGGATACGGCGGATTGCGGTGGCGACGCTGCGGGCGTGCGCCGCGAAGGGAGTGTGCGCGGCGGCGGAGGGTGGGGATGGCGTGGGGGTTCGTTATGGGCTGGCGGATGGGCTGCCGAATGATGAGGTGGTGGCGGGTGGGTCGTCGAGTGCGTGGCTGGCGAGCGATGGAGAGCTGTGGTTTCCGACGCGCGGTGGCGTGGCGATTGTGGATACGAAGCGCGTGGAGAGCGATGGCGTTGCGACTCCGATGGTGCTGGAACGGTTTCTAGTGGATGATGCTGCGCAGGATTTGAGCAGACAGCCACTGAGGATTTCGTTTGGTCATGCGAGGTTCACGATGGAGTATGCGGGGCTGAACTTCAAGGCTCCGTCGGAGGTGCGCTATAGGTTTCGGCTGGATGGGTTCGATAAGGTATGGACGTATGCGGGTGGGCGGCGCAGTGCGACGTATACGAACCTTCCTCCGGGGGCGTACCGGTTCGACGTGGAGGCGATGAACGAAGATGGGGCGTGGAATCGCGCGGGGGCAGAGGTGCGGTTCCGGATTGTTCCTCCGTTTTACCGGAGGTGGTGGTTTATCGCGCTGGCGGTGCTGGCGCTGTGCGGGATGCTGGTGGGGCTTTATCTGCTAAGGCTGCGGCGGCTGCGAGGGAAGTTCGATGCGGTGCTGGCGGAACGCAACCGGATGGCACGGGAGATTCATGACACGTTGACGCAGGACTTTGTGGCGGCGTCGTTGCAGCTGGATTTGATTACGCAGCAGTTGGGCCGGGGCAAGGTGGAGATGGCGATGGAGCAGGTGAAGCGTACTCGGCAACTGGTGACGGAGGGGCTGGATGAGGCGCGGAGAAGTATTTGGGAGCTGCGCGCGAATAACTCGCAGGATAGCCTGCCGACGCGGCTGACGCGGGTGGTGGAGCAGGAGGCGTATGCGGCGCTTCATCCGAAGCTGCACCTGGGAGGAGCGTATCGTGAGCTTGAGGCGAGAGTGGAACGAGAGCTGCTGCGGATTGCGCAGGAGGCGCTGTCGAATGTGCTGCACCATGCGAGGGCGACGTCGGTGTCGGTTGATCTGCACTACTCGAGTGATACGCTGATGCTCACGATCGTGGATAACGGCGTGGGATTTTCAGTGGACGAAGGGTTTCATAAAGCGGGACACTATGGACTATTGGGGATGACGGAACGAGCGTCGCTGATCGACGGGTCGCTGGAGATTGTGAGCGAGCCGGGAGAAGGAACAAAGATTACGCTGCGAGTGCCGATCACGTTGCGAGCACAGCAGGGAACGGGTTCGAGGTAAACGATGGCTGAGAAAATTCGCATCATGCTGGTGGAAGACCACCAGGTAGTTCGGCAGGGCCTGGTTGCGCTGCTGTCGTCGATGGACGATCTGGAAGTGGTGGGATCTGTGGGCGATGGGCTGGAGGCGGTCGAGGCCTATGGGACGCTGCAGCCGGATGTGACGCTGATGGATCTGCAGCTTCCGAAGCTTGGCGGCGTAGAGACGATTCGACGGATTCGCGGAGAGTTTCCGCAGGCGCGGTTCATTGTGCTGACGACGTTCGATGGCGATGAGGATATCTATCGCGCGCTGCAGGCGGGTGCTCGCGCGTACCTGCTGAAGGGCATGCCGCTGGACGAATTGCTGACGACGATCCATGCGGTGCATAGCGGGAAGCTGCACATTCCTTCGTCGGTTGCGGAGAAGCTGGCGGAGCGATTGAGTGGGCAGGAGTTGACGGCGAGAGAGTTGAGCGTGCTGGAGCGGATCGTGGCAGGGAGAGCGAATAAGGAGATTTCGGCGGACCTGTTTATCTCGGAGGCGACGGTGAAGACGCATATTAATAGCTTGCTGGGAAAGCTTGGCGTGGCGGACCGGACGCATGCGGCGACGGTTGCGATCCAGCGCGGACTGGTGAGCCACCGGTGATGACGATAAGCGTGCGGGCACGGTGTTTGGCGATGGTTTGCCTGCTGTCGATGGCGGGGACGGGGAGCTCGCAGAAGAGCGGACAGGGGCGGCATGAGTGGCGTGCGGCGACTCCGACGGAGCTGGCGGCGGTGCTTCCGGCGAGGGCTCCGGTGGAGAAGGAGCGCATTGAGACGGAGATGCGCACGGCGACCGGAGTGATTGATGGACGAGGGAAGGTGGTCGCTGCGGTGGTGCTGATTACGGCGGGCTATGCGGCGAATGGGAAGTACTCGCACTACCTGCTGGTGCAGAGCCCGATACGGATTGGGGCGGACATTCTGCTGCCGGTGGGGAACTATGCGATTGGGTGGACGCGCGCGCAGGACGGGCTGTCGGTGCATATTTATGAGGCGGAGACGGGGGTTGAGCGAGGAAGCATCATCGCGCATTCGCTGACGCAGCCACTGCCGATTGTGTCGGTGAAGATCTGGCCACCGGCGGAGCACAGCATCATTCAGATTGGGCGGTTCGCGCTGCCGTACACGCTGGAGGATTGAATCGCCCGGAGGATCGTGCAGTGCGCTGCGGGGTTCGAGCTGAAGGTAAAGACAATCGTTTGACTAGGGTGTAAATCAGATGGGATACTTCCGTGCTATGTCCTCTATGACGAAACGGCGCGGGGTGTCTCTGCCTGGAATTTTGTTCTCGTTGCGTGCGCACATGCGATTGCTGTGCGGCGGCTGTGGGCTTGTATTGGTGGGCGCGACGCTCGCGGTTGCGGGGTGCGGCGGCAGTAAGAATTCTGGGAGCACTGTGCCGACGCAACCGGTGTTGACGGCGGCTGCGACACCGACGTTCGCGCCTGCTCCGGGGACGTTTGCGGCGGGGCAGACGGTGACGATCGCGGACGCATCGGCTGGAGCTACGATGTACTACACGACGGATGGAACGACGCCGACGACGTCGTCGAATGTGTATAGCTCGGCGATTCCTTTCACGGCGGATATGACGATTGAGGCGATCGCGGTTGCGAACGGCTATGCGACGAGCTCGGTGGCGCAAGGGGTGTATAGGGTGGCGGGGCCAGCGGTGCAGGTGGTGCTGAGTACGCACGATCAAACGCAGTTGATGGCTGCGCAGCCGGCGACTCTGTTCACGGACACGACGGCTGGGACGAACAATATTCTTGTGGATGAGGGACAGACGTATCAGACGATTGAAGGGTTTGGTGCGGCCTTTACGGACTCCGCTGCTTACTTACTTGAGCAGGTAGTTCCTTCGGCAAATCAGGCGAGTGTCTTGAGTGATTTATTTACTCGCAACGGAAGCGGGATAGGGCTTAGCTTTATGCGGGTGCCGATTGGAGCTACGGATATTGCGAGGTCGGTTTATTCCTTCGATGATAGGACTACGGGAGCAGATCCTACGCTGGCGAACTTCTCGATCGCGCATGACCAGAGCTACATCTTGCCGCTGATTGTGCAGGCGAAGGTGCTGAACCCGGAGATGAAGTTGCTCGCGAGTCCGTGGAGCGCGCCGGGTTGGATGAAGTCGACGGGGTCGATGAACTCGGGCACGTTGTTAGCTGCAGATTATGGTGTATTCGCGGATTATCTCGTGAAATATTTGCAGGCTTATAAGGCTGGTGGAGTTACTTATGATTATCTGACGATTGAGAATGAACCTTTGAATCAAACTACGGCTTATCCGAGCATGTACATGGACGCTTCGACAGAGCTGACTGTGATGCGGGACTATGTTCTGCCTAAGTTGGCTGCTGCTGATGTTAGTACTCGACTTATGATCTATGACCATAACTGGGATACTCCTTCCTATCCTGAGACGGTGCTGGGTGATCCTACAATCGCCGCATCGCCGTTCGTGGCGGGCACGGCGTGGCATGGTTATGGAGGGCCGGTGGGAGCGCAGCAGACCGTACAGAATCTTTATCCGACGATGGGGACGTGGGAGACGGAGCACTCGGGAGGCACGTGGCAGACGGACCAGTTTGACGCAGATTTTCTGGAGATCACGCAGGTGATGCGGAATGCTTCGAAGTCGTATGTGAAGTGGAGCCTTGCACTGGATCAGACGCTGGGCCCTAATCTTACGGAGGATGCAGGACTAGGTGGATGTGCTACGTGTACGCCTATCGTTACGGTCGATCATGCTACGGGTGCTGTGACGAAGGATATTGAGTATTACACGTTGGGACACTATAGCAAGTATGTGCTACCGGACGCGACGAGAATCTATTCGAGTAATAACTCGGCAATTGAAAGCGTAGCGTTCAAGAATCCGGATGGGTCGAAGGCGTTAGTTACTTTCAATAGTTCGAATGCTAGTCAGACTTTCCATGTGCAGTGGGGGAGCCAGTCGTTCTCGTATAGCTTGCCTTCGCTGGCTGCGGCTACGTTTACGTGGAGTGGAACGCAGGCGGGGACGCCCAGCACTCCGGCGACGTGGCAGATACAGGGCTCGAGTTACTCAAGTGAAAGTGGGTTGGAGACGGAGACTACCAGCGACGTGAGTGGTGGCTATGATTTGGGCTATGTAAGTCCTGATGCTTATGCGATGTATAAGCATGTGAACTTCGGGTCGTCGGTGGGTAGTGTAAGTGTGCGCACGGCCAGCGGTGGAGCGGGTGGAACGTTGGAATTTCATCTGGATAGTATGAGTGGGATATTGGTCGGGACTGCGACGTTGCCTGTTACCGGAGGATGGCAGACGTGGCAGACGGTGAACACGGCGATCAATGGAACTTCCGGTGTGCATGATTTGTATATCGTCTTCAGGGGATCGAGTGGCGGGATCGCTAATGTGAATTGGCTCCAGTTCAGCTAGGACATCTATGATGTAGGTGATGTTGAGGTGCTGCTTAGGGGAGATGTTTGATTGCCTATGTCGATTGGAGTTGCCAGGATTGGATGCAGGGTGAAAGATAGGCGCCTGACCCGGGCTAGTGCTTTGGGTTGGGCTGCAGGGCTGTGCCTGTTAGAAGTCTGCGGATTGACGCTTCCACTGGTTGGGCAAACGTCTGCGGTGAAAGAGCAGTCGACTCGACATGCTGAGATTAGGGCCGACGATGTGGTGAGGAAGCGTGATTCTCGTGGTATTTCGTTTCGGAATGCAAGTAAGTCGTCGGGGATTAGCTTTGTTCTACGGAATAGCGTTAGTTCGCAGCGATATTCAATTGAGACGATGACGGGTGGGGTTGCTCTATTTGATTACAACAATGATGGGCTGCTCGATATATTTTTTACCAACGGAGCGACGATTCCTGCGCTTGAGAAGCATGATGCTAGTTATTGGAACCGGCTCTATCGTAACAATGGGGATGGGACTTATACAGATGTGACCAAGGAAGCTGGCCTCGCGGGGATGGGGTATTCCATGGGGGTTGCGACGGGCGACTATGACAATGATGGGTTCGTCGACTTATATGTAGCTGGATTTGATAAGAACCAGTTATTTCATAACAACGGGGATGGAACGTTTACTGATGTTACAGCCAAGGCGCATGTGGATGGCGTTACGCAGGGTGCAGGTAAAGGCTGGTCTGTTACTGCCGGGTGGATTGATTACAACCATGATGGGAAGCTTGATCTATTTGTGGTGAATTATCTGAGTTACACGTTGCAGAGTGCGGCACTTTGTCATGTGAATAAACTGCCGGCGTATTGTGCTCCAAATGATTTTGTGGGGACAGCAAATATTTTATATCGGAACAATGGTGACGGTACGTTCACGAATGTTTCCGTGCCCTCGCATATTGCGGACTATGTTGGCAAAGGCATGGGTGTGGCGTTTGCGGATTACGATGGCGATGGGTATGACGACATCTTTATTTCGAACGATACGTTTCCGAATTTTCTGCTGCATAACAATGGAGATGGGACGTTTACGGATGTAGCGGCAATCGCACAGGTGGCCTATACGGATAATGGGCGGACGGTAGCTGGCATGGGTGCGGATTTTCGCGACCTGGATAATGATGGGCGGCCTGACATCTTTCATACGGCTATGTTTGGAGATAGTTTTCCGCTGTATGCGAATCTGGGCGGTGGGCAGTTTGTTGATGTCACTACGAAGTCGGGTCTCACGAATCAGACTAGTCGATCAACTGGATGGGGGACTGGAATCTTTGATTTTGATAATGATGGGAAGAAGGATATTTTTACTGCGGATGCGGCGATTCTGGATAATGCGATGGAGGTGGAGCATCGACCGTATGCTATGCCTGACAAGGTGTTTCGTAACCTGGGAAATATGAGGTTTGAGGATGTTAGCGCGGGGGCTGGGGAAAGCTTAGGAGTTGCTGCGGCGCATCGTGGAGCTGCGTTTGGCGACCTGAATAATGATGGCAAGGTCGATGCTGTTGTTACTGTCCTGAATGGACGTCCAGAGGTGATGATGAATGAGACTGCGAACCAGAATCATTGGATTATTTTGAAGCTGGTGGGGGTTGCGGATAATCGGGATGGCCTTGGGACAAAGGTCAAGATTGTGACGCAGAGCGGGGCTCAATTTAATGAGGCGACGACGGCGGTTGGGTATAACTCGGCTAGTGATAAGCGGGTGTATTTCGGGTTGGGAAGTGATGCGGTTGTTGATCGTATTGAGTTGTCGTGGCCTACAGGGGTGAAGCAGGTGCTTACTCATGTGAAGGCGGATCAGATTCTAACTGTGGTTGAAGGTAAGCCTTAGCGAGGCTAGCTCGCTATTGGTTGTCGAGTAAGGGGACTTATGCGTTTATGGAGTAAGTGGTGTTTGGTTGTAGTGGCTGCTATCGGTGGTGGGACGATGAGGGCGCAGCGAGAGCCTGTGGATTGGGTGAACGTGCATATCGGCACGGGCAGCGGCCCTATTGGTTATGGCGGGAGTATGCCGTTTGTTGTGCCACCGTTTGGGATGACGGACTGGACTGCGCAAACTCGGCAGAATAAGCTGGGCACCGTTTCTTATAAGTATGACGACACGAGTATCTCTGGGTTTATGGGGACACATCAGCCGGCGATCTGGATGGGGGATTATGGCTATGTGACGTTGATGCCTGAGGTGGATGAGCTAAAGATAAGTCCGGATGAGCGCAAGTTGAGTTACAAGCATGCGGACGAAGTTGCTCGGCCGGATTATTATTCCGTGCGGATGGATGCTGGAAAGGGACGGGCGATTCGGACGGAGATGACGGCGACGGATCGTTGTGCGCTGATGCGGTTTACGTTTCCGGCGAATGCAGCTTCGATGATTGTGGTGGAGGCTTCGAGGCCTGGGGTGGCGGGGTTTGTGCAGGTGGATTCTGCGCTGCATGAGATCAGTGGTTATAACCCGGACAGGATGGATGCGGTCTTGGGGCCGATGCAGTTGAAGAACTTCAAGGGGTACTTTGTTGTTCAGTTCAGTAAGAGCTTTGCGGGGGCTGGAACGTATGGGCCTTCGGAGGGAGAGCGGCGGCCGGAGACGGGTGCGTATGTGCGCTTTGCTACGACGCAGGGAGAGGTGATTGAGGCGCGGGTGGGGACGTCGTTTATCAGCGTGGAACAGGCGCGGGCGAATCTCAGGGCTGAGATTCCTGACTGGGAGTTTGCGCGGGTAAGGCGGGAGTTGGCGGCTCGGTGGAATGCGAAGCTGCGAGAGGTAGGGGTGGAGGGAGCTACGGAAGATCAGCGAGCGATGGTGTATACGGGGCTGTATCACGCGCTGCTTTATCCGCGGGAGTTCTCAGAGTATGGGCACTACTATAGTGCGTTCGATGATTCGATTCATGCGGGGGAGTCTTATACGGCCTACTCGATATGGGATACGTTTCGGGCGGAGTTTAGTTTGCTGACGCTGCTGGCTCCGGAGCGAATTGATGGAATGATTACGGCGCTGCTGCAGAATTACCAGGAAGGTGGGTGGATGCCTAAGTGGCCGAATCCTTCTTATACGAACATTATGATTGGGACGCACGCGGACTCGTTAGTCGCAGAGTCGATGGAGAAGGGGTTTAAGGGATTTGATTATGGCGTGGCTTGGGATGCGGTTTATAAGGATGCGATGACTCCTCCGGAGGGAGATACGACGCGGCGGTGGTATGACCGCGAGCCGCATACTCCTTATGAGGCGAGGGGAGGACTTACTTATTCGAAGGTGCTGGGGTATGTGCCGAATGATAAGACGGCAGAGTCTGCTTCTCGCACGCTGGAGGATGCTTATGACGACTGGTGTGTCGCGCAGGTAGCGAAAAAGCTGGGCAAGATGGATGAGTATCAGTTCTTTATGAAGCGGTCACTGAATTATGAGCATGTATTTAATGCTGCTACCGGATTTATGCAGGCTAAGAATTCTGACGGAGCGTGGGCGGGGATTAATGAGGGCTGGACCGAGGGGAATAAGTGGGTTTATACGTGGGCGGTGATGCATGATATTCCGGGGCTGATGAAGTTGATGGGGGGACGGGATATCTATAACTCGAAGCTGGATGAGCATTTCAGCGGCGGACATAATATTCATAAGAATGAACCTAGTCATCATTATGGGTATTTGTATGACTACAGCGGGGAGCCGTGGAAGACACAGGCAAAGGTGAGGGAGATTGCCGCGGCGGAGTATGGAAATCTGCCGGCTGGACTGGATGGGGATGATGATTGCGGGCAGATGTCGGCGTGGTACATCTTTACGGCGTTGGGGTTTTATCCTTTGAATCCGGCGTCGGGAGAGTATTTGATTGGGAGTCCTGTGTTTGCGAAGATGACGCTGAAGCTGGCTGGGGGTAAGGAGTTTGTGGTCTCGGCGAGGAATAATTCGGAGACGAATGTTTATATTCAGAGCGCTACGCTGAATGGGAAGCCACTTACGATTCCGGTGATTCGTTATAGCGATCTTGTGGGTGGAGGAGAGCTGCGGTTTGTGATGGGAGATAAGCCTTCCAAGTGGGCGGCGGAGTGGAATCCACCTTCGTTGCGAGAAGAGATGAGTAGCATGGGGCGGTAGTCAGGGAAGCGGTTCATAAGGCTCCAGCATTCCCTCTGCGGCTAAAGCATTTCGCCATCAGGTGTAGCTCTATAGGTTGGGTCTCCGACCCTTTGATTTCGCGTCGCCGCATTCGTGGGGCTACGCCCCACGCTGGTATAGAGCGAGCCTCCGGCTCTAAACGTTGGACTAAACCTGCGGGGGAAATGGTCTAAAGAGGAGGACATGATCGGTGGGATTTAATTCTTTGGGGGTGGGGGTGGGAAGGGTTGAGCAATTGCTATTCCCTGTGTGTTGACGCCGTCGATGCTTGAAGAGGTTGGGTCGGTGGAGCGGACGCCGTCGAAGTGGCCGTTGCGGACGTCGTCCATCCAGACGAGGGGGCGTGGCGCAGGGTGCCGGGGCCTTCGTGGCGGACGCGGAGGTCGGTGATGGTGATCTGCTCGACGGGGGTGGTTGGGGATTCCGGCGAGGATGGAGGCGTTGTGGGAGGTGGCGCTGACGCAGTCGATCTGATGAAAGGCGATGCGGCGGATGGTGCCGGGGGCTCCGATGGTGCGGACGTTGTAGGAGGCGGGGAGGAGCGAGGCGACGGCGGAGCGGGTGCTGAGTCAGGTGAGGCAGACGGCGGAGGAGGCGAAGAAGGGGGGGGGGGGGGGGGGGGGGGGGGGGGGGGGGGGGGGGGGGGGGGGGGGGGGGGGGGGGGGGGGGCGGGGGGGGGGGGGGGGGGGGGGGGGAGAGGATCGCGTGACTGTTCCACGATACAACGACAGGCTGGAGCGGCCCAGGGGAGTAGGAGATTCGGTGTAGGGTGAGTTTGATGGGGAGCGCGGCAAGAACTTGACAAGCGTTCGATAATTCATGCAACATTATTCCCGGCTTTCCATCAGCATAAAGACAAACGTTTGTCTAAAGTTGCACATGGCGCTGCAGTACGGAAGTAGAAGGAATTTTGGAGGCACTATGAAGTTAAGTTGGTCAATCTTTAGGATGATTCTGATCGCGGTGATCGGGGTTCTGGGGCTAGGCAGTGCCTATGCACAGAGCACGAACTCGGGCGACATCCGTGGAACGGTAACGGACTCGACAGGGGCTTTGGTTCCTGACGTGACGGTCACGGTGCTGAACGTGAACACGGGCGTGTCGAAGGACTACAAGACGAACCATGATGGTTTGTACGACACGAATTCGATTGTGGCTGGAAGCTACAAGCTCACCTTTAAGAAGCCCGGATTTGGGACGTACGTACGCGGGCCGGTAACAGTTGAAGTTGGCTACACGACCGTGGACGCGCCGCTGAAGGTAGGCTCGACGAGCGCGGAGGTGACGGTCAATACGGACGTTGCGCTGCTGGATACGAACGGTGGGAGCCAGACGACCACGCTGGAAGCGCATGACATGGATCAACTGCCGAACATCGGCGGATCAAACGGACCGGACTGGGAGAATTTCATGATCCTGCTACCGGGTGCTACGGGAGCACCGGGGAGCTCGGCGGGTTCGACGAATCCAGGACAGGAAGTTTCCACCAACGGCAACCTTCCTTATAGCAACGTGCTTGCGGACGGTGCTTCGACGTCGTTGGGCGCGAGCCAGAATGCGAACCCGGCGACCTTTGAAGATGTGCAAGAGCTTCAGGTTTCGCTGTCTTCGTTCTCCGCGCAGTACGGCATTGGCGGCTTGATCATCAACCAGATCACCAAGGGTGGTACGGACAAGTTCCATGGTGTTCTGTATGAGTACTTTCAGAACCGTTCGCTGGATGCTGCGAACTATGGTTTTGGCACCAAGGAGCAGGTTCCTTATCTGAACTACGACAACTTCGGCGGAACAGTAAGCGGCCCGGTTGCTCTGCCCTTCATGAACCTGAAGAAGAAGGCGTTTTTCTTCTTTGGCTATGATCAGATCCACAACAACACGGTAGCCGCTGGCTTCCAGACTGTACCGACACCGGCGATCATGAGCGGTGACTTTACGGGCTCCTATACGCTCTATGATCCGACGACGCAGACGATTGCGTACGACGCGAAGGGCAATCCTTATCCAGTGAGACGCTCGTTCATGAGCGAGTATGGAACGAACGCGGTTCCGGCGAGCATGATCGATAAGGTCTCGCAGAACATCCAATCGTTCTACCCGACGGCAGCGAACCACATTCCGTACGGTAATTTCGTTGCGGGTGCAACGACAAACAGCGCCGGTGTGCTGGTGAATAACTTCTATTCGCAGTATGCGCAACCTCGTCCGTGGAAGAGGTACTTTGGCCGGTTGGATTATGACATCACGCCGCACAATCGGCTGACGCTTTCCGACACGCAGGGTGACGAACTCGAAAACGGAGACAATCCGGTGACGGCGTGTCCGATCGGTTGCCAGATTGGCGACGTGGACAACAACAACGCGCAGATCAGCGATGTGTGGACGATCAGCCCGAACGTGGTGAACGAAGCCAGAATGGGGTACACCGATCAGTTGAACTTCTTTGCGGATTCGGGCACGGGAACGGGCCTTCCAGCAAAGATTGGATGGCAGTATGCGAAGGCGGACGTACTACCTTCGACGCAGTTCATCCGCAACTATCCGTACGCGTGGATCCAGCCGGCAACGAACGCATCGTATAAGGAATTCGTATTCGATCCGTCGGATGTGGTGACGATGATCCGCGGCAAGCATATCCTCCACTTCGGTGGTGAGGTTGCAATCTATCGCAACGACGATACGGGCTGGGGCAACATCAACGCCGGAACGCTGCAGTTTTCGGGAGCGTATACGGAGAACTGGACAGTCGACCCGTCTACGGGACTGGCGAGTGCCAACACGAACTCAGGTGAAGAGTATGCCGACTTCCTGATGGGCTATGCGCAGAACTGGAACGCAGGCGTGAATCCGGAGTTTGGAGCTCGCCTGAAGAAGCCACAGATGTTCATTCAGGACGATTGGAAGATCAAACAGAACTTCACCATCAACCTTGGCTTGCGCTACGAGATCAGCCATGGCTTCAACGAGGTGAAGGGAAACATGGCAACGTTCGATCCGACGGTGAACAACCCGGCGAATAACACGCTGGGCGCGTACTGGTTTGGCGAAACGCATGCCAATGGACGCACCGCTCTGCAGGCGAATGTCTTCAGCACGGTTCTTCCACGCGTTGGATTCTCGTGGTTGCTGGATCCCAATACTACCTTGCGTGGTGGCTTTGGACTGTACTCGTATAACTTTAGTCTGGACCAATACGGTGGAGGGATGGGAAATTCCGTCTCTTCGTCGGGCAGTGCAAGCGACCAGTCGAACGGCCTCTATCCTATTACCAAATATGATGGTCCGGGAACGCTGAACCCACTGGGCGGCGGATCGACAGGCCCTCTACCCTACACGGCTGCATCGCAGGATCCGACCCGGTTCAACGGGCAGGGTGTGGGCTATCAGGCGTACAACACCCCGATTCCGAAGATCTACCAGTGGAGCTTGAGTGCGGACCGGCAGATTACGACGAACATGGTATTGAATTTGTCGTATGTTGCAAGTCATGGATTCAACCTTGCATTCCCGGTCAATCTAAACGCGATTCCTGAGAATGCGCTGTCTTCCAGCGATGCCTCTGGTTGCGGTTCGGGATCGTCGGTGAATTGCGCTGCACAGTTCCCTAACTATCAGAGCATCAACGGAAACCTGTACCAGGCCGTATCGAACTACAACTCGCTGCAGGTTGTCGTCACGAAGCGCTACAGCCATGGATTGAGCTTCAGTGCCAACTATGTCTGGTCGCACTTTCTTGATGACTCCGATTCGTCGGGTTGGGGTGGCCGTGCGGGTCCGATCAACTACCAGCACGCGAGCACTTTGACCGTGAATCAGGCGAGCAAGAACTATGGCCCGTCGAACTTCGATGTACGTAACATGGCGAAGGGCTACGTTGTGTATGACCTGCCCTTCGGGAAGGGCAAGGAGTTCCTCAACAAGAACTGGCTTGAGGATGTAGCGCTGGGCGGTCTGCAACTATCGGGAACGGTTGTCCTGTCCGCAGGAAATCCCTTCCAGGTGTTTGCGTCGGATAGCACCTACAACCATGCGGGTTCGCAGTATCCGAATCTGACGGGAATCAGCACGATTCCAATCGGAGGCCGGACGCTCAAGGAGTGGTACAACCCAGCAGCGTTCTCCAATCCGGGTAACGGAAACTTCGGTACTCTCGGCAGGAATCCGCTGGTCGGACCTGGATTCAGCCTTGTGAATCTGTCGGCGTTGAAGGAGTTCCATTTGCCATGGAGAGGGATGGGCCTGGCGCTTCGTGTCGATGCGTCGAATGCTCTGAACCACCCGGCATTTGGCCAGCCAGCTGGCAACCTCGAAGGGGGTAATGGTCAGGGCACTCCGTATACGGGAACGAATGCCTCATCGCAGGGGCAGATCACTAGCCTGCAAGGTGCGCCACGTAACGTGCAGCTGGGTGCCCGGTTCTCGTTCTAACCAAGCTGATGTACCAACCAATCAAGAGACGGCGGGCTTCCGCCGTCTCTTTTTTGCATCGGCCACTCGGTAGCCCGAGTGCTTATATGATTTGAACAGTATGAGGGTAGAGTTGAGACGGCTTTTCGCAGCAGTAGTCCTGTTCCTGAGTGTCACGCCGGGCTTCGCGCAGAAGGCGGAAGACAAGCAGCAAGAGTTTGCAGCGCATAGCAAGAAGGCACAGGATTATTTGCGCGCAAAGCGTCCGGACCTCGCGATACCGGAGTTGCAGGCAGCGGTCGCTCTGGAGCCAGACAGCCTGGATACCCGGGCGAATCTTGGGGTGCTGCTGTTCTTTCGGGGGGAGTATAGCGAGGCTCTTCCGCAACTGCGAGCGGCGGTGGCGATGAAGCCGGATCTTTGGAAGATTCGGTCGCTGCTGGGGATTGCGGAGCGGCGGACGGGGGATGAGGCGCAGGGGCGGATCGATCTGGAGGCGGCGTATCCGCATCTTGAAGAAGAGAAGCTGATGGTGGATGTGGGGCTGGATCTGATTGAGAGCTACGCGGCGACGGATGATTTGAACAAGGCATCGGATGTGATTGCGCAGCTGCTGAAGCTGAGGCCGACGGATCCGAGCCTGCTGTATACGTCGTATCGGATCCACTCGAGCTTAATGGCGGAGTCGCTGCTGAGCTTGTCGCTGGTGGCTCCGGACTCGGCGCAACTGCACCAGGCGATCGCGCATGAGTTGCAGCGGACGCAGGATCTAGCGGGGACGATACGGAATCTGCGGGAGGCGCTGGCGCTGGATCCTCGGCTGCCGGGAATTCATTTTGAGCTGGCCGAGGCGCTGCATGCGTCGGATGATGAGAAGCTGCATGCGGAGGCAGTGGAACAGTACAAGCTGGCGGTGGAGACGAACCCGAACGATCCTAAGGCGGCGAGCCGGATGGGGGATATCGAGGTAGAGAGCGGTGACCTGGCGGCGGGGGAGAAGGACTACCGGCAGGCGCTGAAGCTGCAGCCGGATTCCACAGATGCGACGATCGGGCTGGCCAATGTGCTTTTGCAGAAGGGCGATGCGGGAGCGGCAGAGCCTCTGCTGGAGAAGGTGATTGCCGAGGATCCTACGAACTATCTGGCTCATTTTCGGCTGAGTGCGGTGTACCGGAAGCTGAATCGGCCAGAGGATGCGAAGCGGGAGTTGGACTCGTATAAGAAGTACAAGGACATGCACGAGAAGCTGAAGTCGATCTATCAGAAGATGAGCCAGGATACGGGGGAGAAGACTCCGGCTAAGTAGGGGCGTGGAGTTGTCGGGGGAGTATTGAATGGGCTGCGGGGATTCCCTCAGGGGCTGAAGCCGCGTTGAGGTGGTGGGGTTATGGCGGGACTCAAGTCTCGCCCCTTCAAAGCAAAGGTTGGATTCGACGCGAAGGTTGGATTTGACGCGAAGGCTGGATTGGAGGCTGTCGGTTTGCTATGCCTTGGGTTTGGTGGGGTGCGACCTGGGGGGTGGGGCGGTGGATTCACGGACGATGAGCTCGGGTTCTACCTGGATGAAGGAGGGCAGGGACTGGTGCTCAAGGCGGCGGAGGAGAGCGGCGGCGGCGGTGCTTCCCATGAGCCTAAGGGGCTGGCGGATGGTGGTGAGGCTGGGGACCTGATAGGAGGCTGACTCGATGTCGTCGAAGCCCATGATGGAGACATCGCGGGGGACGTCGAGGCCGGAGTCGTGGAGGGCTCGGATGCTGCCCATGGCTGCGATGTCGTTGAAGCAGAGGATGGCGGTGAACTTTTGGCGGGCCTCGAGGAGGTCGTGGATGCCGGGGTAGCTGATCTCGGGGGAGGTGGAGTCCTTTGCGAGTTGGATGGTCAAGCGGCTCTCCATCGCGAGGCCGAGGTCACTGGCCATCTGCATGGTGGCGGCCCAGCGAAGCTCGGTGTCGGTGCTGACGGATTGACCCTTCATGAAGACGATCTTGCGATGGCCGAGGTCGTAGAGGTGTTGGAGGGCAAGGCGGGCGGCGAGTACATGATCGAGGACGACGTTGGTGATGTCGGGCAAGTCTGTGTGGCCGGCGATGAGGACGGTGGGGAGGGGGAGTGGGTCGACGAGCTTGGTATCGATGGCGAGGATGCCGTCGACGCCGCGGGCCTGGAGGAGTGCGGGGTACTCCTTGATGAGGGACTGCTTGTGGCGGTGGTGAACGGTGAAGTAGAAGTAGCCTTCCTCCATGAGGAGGTCGCCGATGCCGGAGAGGACCTGGGAGTGATAGCCTTCGCCGAGGACGGGGAGGAGGATGCCGATGCTCCGCATGGGCTTGCCGAGGAGGGAGCGGGCGATCATGTTGGGCTTGTAGTTGAATTCGGCGGCGGCGGCTCGAATTCGCTCGCGGGTGGGTTCGGGAATGGAGCGGCCGGGAGTGTTGTTGAGGACGAACGAGATGGTGGAGGGACTGAGATTGAGGTGCCGCGCGAGGTCTTTGAGGCTCACGCTGCGGGGGCGGTGGCCAGGGGACTTGGCGGAGGGGTCGTTCGCATCTCGCATAGCCATGAATGTACGCTCTGATCAGGATAGCAACACCTGCAGATTGTAGAGGGAGTGGGCTCGGAATAACCGGGGAGGTGGGGAGCGAGGGCGAGGGGATGCGTGGGTCTATGGGTAGGGAGTGGACATGGAAACAAACGTTTGTCTACAATGACGCTACTCTGTTCGTCACGAAAATTCGTACCCTGATTGTGTGACTGTCTTTTAGCGGAAGACATGGCGGATGACAGGGTATTCCTCTGGAGATCTGCTGTGCGCCTACGTGCCTTGCCTGCCTTGCTGATGTTTTCTGCCGTTGCAACCCTTGTGGGTGTGGCTTCCACGTATATGCCGGCTCCGTGGAGCAGTGTGTCGGCGCATGAAGAGCGTGGGGCGGGCACGGTTGCGGGTACGGATGCGGAGGGGCGGGCGTTCGTCGATTCGCTGCTGAAGAAGATGACGCTGGAAGAAAAGATCGGGCAGATGAGCCAGGTGCCGTTGAACTCGACTCCGGACAGGCCGGTCGACGAGATGATACGGAAGGGGCAGGTGGGGTCGTTTCTATTTATCACGAATGCGGCGGAGATCAACCGGCTGCAGCATCTTGCGGTGGAGCAGGGGCGGCTGCATATTCCTCTACTGTTTGGCTTCGATGTGATTCATGGATTTCGGACGATCTATCCGGTGCCGCTGGCGATGGCGGCGAGCTGGGATCCGGCGGTGGCGGAACGCGAGCAGAGGATGGCGGCGAAGGAGGCTCGGGCGACGGGAGTGCAGTGGACGTTTGGCCCGATGGTGGATATTGCTCGGGATCCGCGGTGGGGACGGATCATGGAAGGCGCTGGGGAGGATCCGTATCTGGGTTCGAGGATGGCGGAGGCGCAGGTGCGGGGATTTCAGGGTGCGGTGCTGGGTTCGCCGGAGCATATTCTTGCGTGCGTGAAGCACTTTGCGGGGTATGGGGCGGCGTCGGGTGGGCGCGACTATGAGGAGTCGAATATTTCGGATGAGCAGTTATGGAATGTGTATCTGCCACCGTTCCATGCGGCGATTGAGGCGGGGGCTGGGTCTGTGATGAGCGCGTACATGGACCTGAATGGGGTTCCCGCTACGGGCAATCATTTCCTGCTTCATGACGTGTTGCGCGAGGATTGGAAGTTCAAGGGGATGGTGGTGAGCGACTGGAATTCGGTGAGCAGCTTGACGACGCATGGGTTCGCGCGCAATGACGAGGATGCGGCGGTGCGGGCGGTGAATGCGGGCGTGGATATGGAGATGACGAGCCACAGCTATCGGGATGAGCTGGTGGCGGCGGTTCGCAAGGGGAGTGTGAAGGAGGCCACGATCGATCGGGCGGTGGAAGATATTTTGATGACGAAGTACAGGCTGGGATTGTTTAAGAATCCGTACATTGATGTGCCTCATGCGGCGGCGCAGCTGGTGACTCCGGAGCAGAGGGAGGCGGCTCGTGAGACGGCGACGCGGACGGCGGTGCTGCTGCGGAACGAGGGTCAGTTGCTGCCGCTGAGCAAGCAGTACAAGTCGATTGCGGTGATCGGGATGCTGGCGGATTCGAAGGCGGACATTATGGGTTCGTGGAGTTTGGCGGGGCATCCGGAGGACTCGGTTACGGTGGTGGAGGGGATGCGGAAGAGGTTTAGCCCGGGCACGACGATTGCGTATACGAAGGGCGTGGAGATTGAGCGGGAACAGCCGTCGATCTTCGATGACCAGTTTGTGAGCCCGAAGCCGACGATGAAGACGGAGGCGGAGCGCGCGGCGGAGTTTCAACATGCGATTGAGCTGGTGCGGCAGTCGGATGTGGCGGTGCTGGTGCTGGGAGAGCTGCAGAGTATGAGCGGGGAGCGGGCGTCGCGTTCAAGCCTCGCGCTGCCGGGCAAGCAGGAGGAGCTGCTGGAGGCTGCGGTGGCGACGGGGAAGCCGGTGGTGCTGGTGCTGCTGAATGGGCGGCCGCTGAACATTACGTGGGCGTCGGAGCATGTGCCGGCGATTTTGGAGGCGTGGTATCCGGGGACGGAGGGCGGCGATGCGATTGCGGATCTGCTCTCGGGCGATGCGAATCCTGGGGGCAAGCTTCCGGTTGCGTGGCCGCGGAGTGTGGGGCAGATTCCGATCAACTATGCCCGCAACCTGACGCAGATTCCTGAGGCGTTGAATGAGCGGTATTGGGATGGGACGAGTGCTCCGCTGTATCCGTTTGGGTATGGGCTGAGCTACTCGAGCTTTACGGTGGGGAAGCTGAAGCTGGCGGAGCCTACGGTGCATGCAGGGTCGACGCTGAAGGTTTCGGTGGAGGTGGAGAATACGAGTTCGCGCGCGGGCGATGAGGTGGTGGAGTTGTATACGCATCAGCGGGCGGGAAGTGCGTCTCGACCGGTGCGCGAGTTGAAGGGATTTGAGCGCGTTAGCCTGAAGGCGCATGAGAAGCGAACGGTGACGCTGACGTTGCAGACGAAGGAGCTGGGGTTCTGGAGCCCGCAGACGCATCGTTGGGGGATGGAGCCGGGGATGTTCGATGTTTGGGTTGGGGCGGATGAGGCTGCGGGGAATCATGGGGAGTTCGAGATGCTGCCCTGAGGGGCCGGCTGTAGGGCAGGAGCGAGGGCAAAGTATATCTTTCGGCGTGGGTTTGATTAAGGTAGGATCAATTAAATTTAGTTTCCTTGTACTGCCCTGCCTCTATGACAGATAAATCG
The DNA here is from genome assembly GCA_021778315.1 of Acidobacteriota bacterium. Next base: position 30,717 of record JAJYCQ010000012.1, read on the forward strand.
ATTTCTCAGAGCTCGATGCCAGGTGTTCATTTCACGATCTCCCAAGTAGCGAAGATGATTAATGTCAGTGCTTCCACGTTGCGACTGTGGGAGCAGCGTGGGCTGGCTCGACCGCACCGGACGGAGAGCGGATACCGGGTGTACCGGATGGAAGATGTGGAGCGACTGAAGCAGGTTCATCAGTTGCGGGTGGGCCAGAATCTGAATCCGGATGCGATTCGCCACATGATGGGCGAGGCGGCGCTGGCAAATGGGGAGGCGGCTCCGGCGAAGATAGAGAACGCGATTGGGGCGAGGCTTCGAAAGCTGCGGCTACAGAGCAAGCTTACGCTCTCGGAGGCGTCGCATCGGGCGGGACTGTCGGCGAGCTTTCTGAGCTGCGTGGAGCGGGGACAGGCGAATGCGTCGGTGGCGAGTTTGCAGAAGCTATCGGTGATCTACGACTCGAACGTGCTGGCCTTTTTCTCGAAGACGACGACGGAGAACAAGCTGGTTCGGCCAAAGGACAGGAAGAGTCTTTCCAATGAGCCGGGCATTAATATCGAGCTGCTGGCCGAGGGCGAGAGGGCGATGGAGGCGCATATGTTTCATATCGCTCCGGGGGCGTCGAGTGGAGGCTCGTACCATCATGAGGGCGAGGAGTTTTTGTATGTGCTGAGCGGGAGTTGCGAGTTCTGGTTGGATGAGGTGGAGCACTACCGGCTGGAGGTGGGGGACAGCCTGTACTTCTCGAGCCAGCAGACGCATCGGTGGAGCAACGTGGGTGAGGTTGAGGCGGTGCTGCTGTGGATCAATACTCCACCGACGTTTTGATGGAGTGAGGGGCGGAGAGTCGCTGGATGAGGAGTCACGGGGTGGGTCTGCATGATATGTTTATGCCACCTCCGCAGGGGGATTCCGCGTCGTGCGGAATGTGTTAGAGCTATGCGCTTCTTCGTCCGCTGCCGTTAGCGTTTGGATCTGTTCGCTCCCAATTGTGAGCCCAAGGAGTTTCCATGTTTCTGTCTGCTTCTCGTCTTCGTCGCACCGTTGCGGCGGGGTTTGCCAGCGCATTTGCGGCGGTGGTGTTGTGTGGATTTGTGCAGGCAGAGGGGCCATTGCTGCTGCGGAATCCATCGTTGAGCAAGAGCAAGATTGCGTTTCTGTATGCGGATGATATCTGGACGGTGGGGCGCGATGGCGGGGAAGCGGAGCGGCTGACATCGGGTGGGTCGGTGGCGGAGGGACCGTATTTTTCTCCGGATGGAATGCAGATTTTGTACTCGACGCACAAGGCCGGCCTGACGGATGTGTACGTGGTGGGAGCGGAGGGAGGAGTGCCTCGGCGACTGACGTGGGATCCGGAGGGGAGCTATGCGGTGGGCTGGACTCCGGATGGCAAGGACGTGCTGTATGCGTCGATGCATGCGAGCTACTCGGATTTTTTCCGGCTCTTCGAGATGCATGCGGATGGGTCTGGACTGCCGATGGTGCTGCCGCTTCCGAGCGCGCAGACGGGGAACTTTTCTGCAGACGGAAGCACGCTGGCGTATGAGCCGATTCTGCAGTGGGAAGATGCGTGGAAGCACTATCGCGGCGGGCAGACGAAGAAGGTCTGGCTGGTGAATATGAAGACGCTGGACCTGGTGAAGGTACCACGCGAGAACTCCAATGACTTTAGCCCGGTGTGGGAAGGGAAGACGGTTTACTTTTTGTCCGATCGGAATGGGCCGGTGTCGTTGTGGAGTTACGACACGGAGAGCAAGGCTGTGACGCAGGTGTTGGAGAACAAGGGCTACGACTTGAAGACGGTGGCGGCGGGGCCGGGGGCACTGGTGTATGAGCAGTTCGGGTCGCTGCATTTATACGACCTGGGGACGAAGAAGGAACATGCGGTGGCGGTGACGATCCACGGGGATCTTCCGGAGCTGATGCCGCGGATGAAGAATATTGCGGCGGGAGAGGTGCAGAATGTGGGGGTCTCTCCGACGGGAGTTCGGGTGGCGGTCGAGGCGCATGGAGAGATTTTTACTCTTCCGGTGGAGAAGGGGGACACGCGCGATTTGACCGGGACGACGGGGTCTGCGGAGCGGGATCCGTCTTGGTCTCCGGACGGGAAATCGATTGCGTATTTCAGCGATGCATCGGGTGAGTATCAGCTGTACATACGCGATCAGGCAGGGTTGGCTGCGCCGAAGGTGATCGACCTGGGACCGAATGCATCGTATTTTTATAATCCGCGGTGGTCGCCGGATTCGAAGCACATTGCGTATTCGGATAAGCATTTGCATCTTTGGTATGTGGATGCGACGGGTGGGAAACCGGTGCTGGTGGCTACGGGACTGCGTGGAGGATTTGGAGCTTCGACGGAGATTTCGTGGTCTCCGGACTCGCAATGGATTGGGTATACGCGGGACCTGGAGAACCAGTTGCATGCGGTGTTTTTTTACTCGCTGGCAACGCATACGTCGACGCAGATCACGGATGGGATGAGCAATGCGGCGCATCCGGCGTTTGATGCGAACGGGAAGTTTTTCTACTTTACGGCGTCGACGAATAATGGGCCGTCGGATGCGGGGATCGATCTTTCCTCGCTGGATCGAGCGACGGACAGCGGGGTGTATGTGGTTGTGCTGGCGAAGGACGGAGCGTCGCCGGTTCCTCCGGAGAGTGACGAGGAGAACGCGAAGAAGACGGACGCAGACGCAGACAAGAACGACGATGCGACGTCCGATGCGAAGAAGGATGCGGATACGAGCCAGGACAAGGACGCGGCGAAGGGCGACGAGAAGAAGGATGCGGCGAAGAAGGACGTGGTGAAGCCGACGGTCATCGATCTTGCCGAGATTGGGAATCGGATTCTGGCGCTACCGATTCCAGTGAGGAACTATGTTGATCTGCAGGCGGGGAAGACGGGAGTACTTTTTCTGGCGGAGGGAGCTGCGGTGGGTCGCGCGTCGGAGGAGGGTGGAGCTCCGATTCGTACGCTGTGGAGGTTTACGACGGCGAAGCGCAAGACAGATGAGGTGCTCAATCAACTGACAGGGTTTGATGTGAGTGCAAATCGGGAACATCTGTTTTATATGCGCGGAGACAGGTGGTTCATGGCACCGATTGCGGAGTTAAAGGTGGGATCGCCGGAGGCTCCGCAGGGCAAGCCGGTGAATAACAGCGGAATGTTTGCGATGATCGATCCTCGCGCGGAGTGGAAGCAGGAGTATCGCGAGACGTGGCATATTGAGCGGGACTTTTTCTACGATCCGCATCTGCATGGGCTGGACCTGACGAAGATTATGGCGAAGTATGAGCCGTACGTGGACGGGATCACGACGCGGTCGGAGTTCACGTATCTGTCGAACGAGATGCTGGGCGAGATTGAGGTGGGGCATATGTTTGTGCGTGGGCCTCGGGAGCGGGACAAGGCTCCGAAGCCGGGGCTGCTGGGAGCGGACTATGTGGTGGCGAATGGGCGGTACAGGTTCGCGAAGATTTATAACGGACAGAACTGGACGCCATCGTTGACGGCACCGCTGACGCTGCCGGGGATCAATATTACGGTGGGCGAATATTTGCTGGGGGTGAATGGGCGCGAGCTGCATGCTGGCGATAATCTGAATAGTTTTTTTGATGGGACGGCTGGAAAGCAGACGGTGTTGCGCGTCGGATACAAGCCGGATGGAAGCGATGGGCATGATGTGACGGTGGTTCCGACGGACTCGGAACATGGGTTGAGGAATCTGGATTGGATTGAGACGAACCGGCGCAAGGTGGATGAGTTATCGGGCGGGAAGGTTGCGTATATCTATATGCCGAACACGGGAGGAGCGGGCTATGATAACTTCAACCGGTATTTTTATTCGCAACTGGAGAAGCAGGCCGTGGTGCTCGATGAGCGCTACAACGAGGGCGGATTCATTGCGGATTATGTAGTGAATGTGCTGGGGCAGAAGCTATTGAGTGGAGCGATCGCGCGGGATGGAGAGCCGGTTCATGATCCGGTGGGAGCGATCTTTGGACCGAAGGCGATGATCATCAATCAATCGGCGGGATCGGGCGGCGATGCGATGCCGTGGTATTTCCGGAAGGCTGGGCTGGGCACGCTGGTGGGGGTGAAGACGTGGGGCGGGCTGGTTGGGATCGGCGGGTATCCGACGCTGATGGATGGAGGCAGCGTGACGGCTCCGCGGTATGCGATCTACGGGCTGAAGGGTGAGTGGGAGGTTGAGGGGCATGGAATTGCTCCGGATGTCGAGGTCGAAGAGCTGCCAAAGGATGTGGCTGCGGGGCATGATCTGCAACTGGAAAAAGCGGTGGCAATTGTGATGGAGCAGTTGAAGGAGCATCCTGTTCCGGTGCCGCCGGTGCCAGCGTATCCGAACTTCCATCAGCATGATGGATTGGGAAATCCGTAATGGAGGGAGTGCGGGGCTGGGGAGATTGTTGGCAGAGTTTCAATATTGAGAATCATTGTGAGAGCGGGACGAAGCTGCGCCGTGAAGGGGCCCTCGTGCAGCAGGGTGGTGGACTGTTTTGATGAGGGTGGAAGAAGGTGGAGAGTGTTTGTGAAAGTTTGGTGAACCGGGGCGATCTGCCTTCTATCTGAACGAAGATTCAGGTGAGATTCAACGAACTGAAATGGAGAGTCAACCATACTAAGCCTGCTCAAGGCGTGTGAATGGTTGCCCTGCTGTTGATGGATCTGGAAGGTGTGCGGATCCACTGTGTCTGCGGTGCCAGCAAATAGACGACTGAGTGTACGTCCATTTTGTTTCATCGTGAGGTCACATGAAAGCAGTAGGTTCGCTGTTGAAGATTTGTGCAGGTGCATTGATGTTCCTTTTAGTCGCGAGTGCAGAGATGCTGGGGCAGGGAACGGCGAGCCTGCATGCGAGTGTGGCGAACCCATCGGGAACGCGCGTTGGAGGCGCACTGGTGGTGCTGACGAATGAAGCCTCGGGAGCAGTCCTGAAGAGCGTTACCGGACCGGATGGATCGTTCGATCTGATGGGGTTGGAGGCTGGAAGCTACGATCTTGCGATTACGATGCACGGATTCGAGGACTATCAGCAGAAGGGAATCACGATCAAGGATGGGCAGAGTACGTCGTTCCAGGTGATGGTCGTGACGAAGTCGGTGGCGGAGTCAGTGACGGTGACGGCGGAGGGATCTCCGGAGACTTCGGTGACGCAGGCGACGATTTCGCGAGCGGAGATTGCGGGAGTGGCGGGGCCTTTTGGCAGCGCGGCGCAGGCCTTGACGGCGGCTCCGGGTGTGTTTGTGTATGGCTATGGCGGCGTGGCGGCGACGGCTAGGAGCGAGGTGGTGGTTCGCGGGGTGAAGGCCGGATGGTCGAGCGTGAATGGCGATGTGCTGCGTAACGGTGTGACGTTTCTATTCGATGGAATACCGATGAACAACATGATCTCGAACAATGGCCAATGGCAGACGACGCAGATTCCGATCATGGATATGATCTCGGATATTAATGTGGACTATGGGCCGGGTGCTCCGTCGAACCGCTGGTTCGACAGCATTGGCGGAACGGTGAACTACATTCCGACGCAGCCGAAGCTGACGCCTGGAGCGACGATTGCGTTTGGAACGGACTATGGAAGCTACAACACGTCGATCACGCATTTGATTGCGAACACGGGATCGTACAAGGGATGGTCGGGGCTGCTGGCGGCGGGCTATGCGGCGAACAACACGTTTCGAGTAGGAACGACGGGGATGCCGACGTTCAATGCACCGTCGTCGGGGTACTCGGCGTTTGTGAAGGTGGAGCACACGTTTGAGAACGGGACGATCAGCATGGGTTTCTACCACGGGAGGAATACGGAGTTTCGTCCGAACTTTATTCCGATGGTGGCGATCACTCCGGCGTCGAATAACAACTTTGGCGATGCGGTTACGACGACGGGATTGTATGGGCCGGATCAGCAGTCAGATAATCCGACATCGGCACCGGCGAACGCGGAGTATTACAGCCAGGCGACGAGCGGGTTCTACTCTTCGCTGGCGCATGATGTCTGGTACAAGCACATCAAGACGCAGAGTGACATTCTCTATGGCAAGCTGAATCTGCAGCTATCGCCGCGAGTGACGCTGAGCTCGGATATTTGGTATCGGCATGGGTACCGCTTGCATGATCGGATTGTGAACTACTATGGGCCGAACTATGCGAACGGGCATGAGTGGTACGATCCGACGTCGAATACGATCGGCAACAATACGCACATGGTGGTGCAGATACCTCACGATCAGCTGACGGTGGGCGGGTACTGGATGCATGGGGACTACCAGAATCCAGTAGCGACGTTCAATCCGGGGTTGGGGACGAGCCAGTCGAATCCGGCGTTCTTCAATAGCGATCATCTCTATAACGACTATGCGTTTCTGTTTGTGCAGGATCGTATCGACCTGTTGAACAAGAAGCTGATTGTGACTCCGGGTGCCGCGGAGCAGTTATTTCGCACTGATTATTTCAACAATGGCCTGGTCGAATTTCCGAATGCGAATCCGGCGAACGACCCGAATCTGGCTCCTCCGACGCACAAGAATTTTCTAAAGTTCTCCCCGTCGGTTGGAGCGCAGTACCTAGCGATGAGCTGGCTGACGCTGCATGGCAACTATGCGATTACGTATCAGAATCCTACGGACTCGGCGTTTGGTGCGAACCGTCCGACGACGGGAGTGGACATTGCTCTGTTGAAGGCGACGAAGAGTGTCAACACGGAGGGCGGGTTCCTGGTGACGAAGTGCCCGCTGGCCATCATGGGAACGTGCTCGCTGGATGCGACGTACTTCCATGACAATATTACCGACGTGAATGTGGTGACGCAGGTGGCACAGGTATCGCTGCCGGCGTCGATTGCCCTTGCGTCGGCTATCTATAACGGCGTGTCGCTGAACTTTGACGATGCACCGGCGAGCTTTTTTCAGATACATGGAAACGCGATTATTCAGCACGACTACTTTACGTCCTATGTGCCGAGTGGATCGAATCTGAACTACAAGAGCTATCCGACGTCGAACTCGCCGCGCTATACGACGAACCTTGGATTGACGACGATGGTGAAGACGTCGAACCATAAGATCGACCTGACGCCGGGGCTGTGGTGGCAGTATGTGGGGCAGCGGTATCTGTTCACGAATGTGACGAATGCTCCGACGCTGCAGACGATGCCGGGGTATGGCGTGGTGAACTTCAACATGGATGGCTCGCTGAATGGACTGCTGCCGGAGTGGTTTGAAAAGAAGCCGGTGAAGATTTCGTTTGGCGTGGAGAACCTGTTGAACAAGCAGTACAACCCGACGGCGTACATCACGAGCGGAGGGTACTTTGGCACGAGCTTTGGCGGCTACACGCTGGTCGATCCGGGAGCGCCGAGGGAGTACATTATTTCGCTGAACTTCGGCAATAAATAGCATATTGCTGCTGGATTACTGCTGTACATTCCATCCCCGTGCTGCTGACGCTCGATGTTGCGTCCGTGGCCGGGGATGGGCTGCATTTGGGGCTTGTTGGGGTGGGTGGGGATCGCGAGAGAGCGGTTGTGGAGGAGTTGAAGGATACTGGTGGGGAGTTATTTTGTGAGGTTACTGCTTGCGGATTGCGATTGATACGGGTGGGACGTTTACGGACTGCGTGGCGCTGGTTGAGGGGAAGGTGCGCGTGGTGAAGCTGCGGTCGACTCCGGAGGATCCGGGGGCTGCGGTGTTGGAGGGCGTGGCGCGGCTGGACGCGGGTGCGGGCGTTGAGGTGCGACACGGAACGACTGTGGGGACGAATGCGATGCTGGAGCGGAAGGGTGCTCGCGTGGCGTTTGTGACGACGGAGGGGTTTGAGGACACGATTGCGATTGGGCGGCAGACGCGGCCGAAGTTGTATGCGTGGACGCAGCCAGCGAGTGCTTGCCTGGTGCCGGAGGAGTTGAGGTTTGGGGTTGCGGAGCGCGTGACAGCGGAGGGTGAGGTGCTGCGCCGGCCTGCGGATGCGGAGCTGAGTGAACTGGTGGAGAGGGTGCGGGCGAGTGGCGCGGAGGCGGTCGCGGTGTCGCTGCTGTTTGCGTTTTTGAATCCGGAGAATGAGAGGAGAGTGGAGGCGGCGTTGCGGGAGCTGGGGCTGCCGCTGTCGGTGGGGCATCGGATACTGCCGGAGTTTCGGGAGTATGAGCGAGGGTCGACGCTGGTGGTGAATGCGTATCTGGCGCCAAAGATGCAGGGGTATCTGCTGGGACTGGAGAATGAAGTTGCTCGGCGGTATGAAGGCGGCGCGGTGCAGGTGATGCAGTCGTCGGGGGGCATTGTGGGGGCTCGGCTGGCGGCGGCGGAGCCGGTGAGGACGGTGCTGTCGGGACCGGCAGGCGGAGTGATTGGGGCGTGGGAGATGGCTCGTGCGGCGGGGTTTGCGAGGGTGATTGGGTTCGATATGGGTGGGACGTCGACGGATGTTTTTCTGGCGGATGCAGAGACAGGGGGAGTTCGGTTGACGGGCGAGTCAGTGGTGGCGGGCGTGCCGGTGAGCGTGCCCATGCTGGACATTCATACGGCGGGCGCGGGGGGTGGATCGCTGGCGCGGTTTGATGCGGGAGGGCTGCTGCGGGTGGGGCCGGAGTCGGCTGGATCGGAGCCGGGGCCGGTGTGTTTTGGGCGCGGAGAGTTGCCGACGGTGACGGATGCGAATCTGCTGCTGGGAAGGCTGGATGAGGAGCAGTTTATGGGTGGGGCGGTGCGGCTCGATACTGCGCGGGCGAGGGATTGTTTTGCTGCGCGGCGGGGTGCGTTGGTAAGCGCGGAGGCGTTTGCAGCGGGGATTTTGCGGGTGGTGGAGACGCAGATGGAGCGGGCGATTCGGGTGATTTCGGTGGAGCGGGGGCATGATCCTCGACGGTTTACGCTGGTGGCGTTTGGAGGCGGCGGGCCGCTGCATGCATGTGCAGTTGCGAGGGCGCTGCGGGTGCCGAGGGTGATGATTCCGGCGATGCCAGGGGCGCTATCGGCGGTGGGGATTTTGCTGGCGGATGCGGTGCGGGACTACTCGCGGACGGTGATGGTCCAGGGTTCGCGGATGGGTGAGTTGGAGGAGGAGTTTTGTGCGTTGGAGGATTTGGGCGCAGCGGAGTTTGGGGATGAGGAGCGGGTGGTGGAGCGGAGTGTGGATGTGCGGTATCGCGGGCAGGGATATGAGTTGAATGTGCCGCATGGTGTGGATGCGGCGGAGAGTTTCCATGCGATGCATGAGCAGCGGTATGGGTTTGCGAATCGTGAGCGCCGGTTGGAGATTGTGAATGTGCGGGTGCGGGTGAGGGTTGCGTCGGAGGTGTATGCGCCTGCTCGCGAGGAGGTGAGCGAGGGGGATGGTGCGGGTGCGCTGCGAGGGGAGAAGCAGATGTACTTCGATGGAGGTTGGGTGACGGCGCGAGTGTTTGATCGCGAGCGCCTGCGGCCGGGCGATGTGATTGCGGGGCCGGCGTTGGTGGCGGAGTATACGTCGGCGACGGTGCTGCCGCCGGGGGCGCGGCTGGAGGTGGATACGTTGCGGAATTTGGTGATCGAGGTGGGGGAATGAGTGCTGTGAATGCGGTGGAGTTGGCGGTGTTTCAGAGTGCGATGCACTCGATTGCGGAAGAGATGGGAGCGGCGCTGCGGCGGACGGCGATCTCTCCGAATATCAAGGAGCGGAGGGACTATTCGTGCGCTGTGTTTGATGCGGAGCATCGCGTGATTGCGATGGGCGATCATATGCCGGTACACCTGGGGTCGATGCCGATGAGCGTGGAGGCGGCGGTACAGACGCTGCGGCTGGAGCGCGGCGATGTGGCGATTTTGAATGATCCGTATGCGGGGGGAACGCATCTTCCGGATATCACGATGGTGATGCCGGTGTTTGCGGGGGTTGTGGAAGCGACATCTCGAGATCAAGATAGGGGGCATCCGGAGTTGCCGGCGTTTTATGTGGCGGCGAGGGCGCATCATGCGGATGTGGGAGGGATGTTCGCGGGGTCGATGGGACCGGCGCGGGAGATCTTTCAGGAGGGGTTGAGAATTCCTCCGGTGCGGCTGGTGCGGGGGGGAGAGATGGATCGCGATCTGCTCTCGATGGTGCTTCTGAATGTGCGGACCCCGACGGAGAGGGAGGGTGATCTTGCGGCGCAGATCGGAGCTTGTCGCGTGGGGGAGCAGAGGCTGTTGCAGCTGGTGGAGAGGTATGGCGTGGAGCGATTGCGGGTGCTGGGTGAGGAGTTGCTGAACTACTCGGAGCGGCTGGTGAGGGCGGAGCTGCGTGGGTTGCCGTCGGGTGAGTTTGAGGCGGAGGATTGGCTGGATGATGATGGCGTGAGCGAGGCTCCGGTGCGGATTGCGGTGAAGCTGGTGGTGGATGCTGAGGCTGGCGCGATTGCGATTGATTTTGCGGGGACGTCGGCGCAGGTTGCGGGGAGTGTGAATGCGGTGCGCGCGATTACGTTGTCGGCATGCTTTTATGTGCTGCGGTGTTTGCTGGGGGAGGATGCTCCTGCTACGGCGGGGATCTTGCGGCCGCTGCGTTTGCTGACGGAGGAGGGGAGCGTGGTGGATGCGCGGCCTCCGGCGGCGGTGGCGGGAGGGAATGTGGAGACGTCGCAACGGATTGTAGACACGCTGCTGAGGGCGCTGGCAAAGGCTGCTCCTGAGAGGGTTCCGGCGGCGAGCGCGGGGACGATGAGCAACCTGACGATTGGCGGAGTGGATGCCCGGACGGGCGCGGTGTTTACGTACTACGAGACGACTGCCGGAGGGATGGGTGCGAGCGCGGCGGGGGAGGGGCTGTCGGGCGTGCAGACGCATATGACGAACTCGCTGAATACTCCGGTCGAGGCGCTGGAGTTTGCGTATCCGCTGCGGATGAGGAGATATGGATATCGGGCGGGGTCGGGTGGTGCAGGGAGGCATCGCGGTGGGGATGGGCTGGTGAAGGAGTTGGAGGTTCTTTGCGATGCGGAGGTCACGCTGCTCGCGGACAGGCGGAGGTTTCGGCCGTATGGGCTGCAAGGTGGGGAGACGGGGGCGGCGGGACGTGCTGTTGCTGTGGAGGCGAAGGTTGAGCGGGAGTTGGCGGGGAAGTGCAGTGGTCGGATGAAGGCTGGGGCGGTGCTGCGGTTGGAGACTCCGGGTGGGGGTGGTTGGGGGAACGTGGATTAGTAGGCGGCGATGCCGGTGATGCTTTGGCCGATGATGAGGGTGTGAATGTCGTCGGTGCCTTCGTAGGTTTTTACGGATTCGAGGTTCATCATGTGGCGCATGATGGGGTAGTCGTCGGCGATGCCGTTGGCTCCGAGGATGTCGCGGGCGGTGCGAGCACATTCGAGGGCCATGGCTACGTTGTTTTTCTTGGCCATGGAGATGTGCTGGAAGGCGGCTTTGCCCTGGTCCTTGAGACGGCCTACCTGCAGGGCGAGGAGCTGGGCCTTGGTGATCTCGGTGATCATCCAGGCTAGTTTTTGTTGGACGAGCTGGTGGCTGGCGATGGGTTGATTGCGGAATTGCTTGCGCTGTTTGGCGTATTGCAGGGCGCAGTCGTAGCACGCCATGGCGGCCCCGATGGCTCCCCAGGCGATGCCGTAGCGGGCCTGGCTGAGGCAGGTGAGTGGGGACTTGAGGCCGTCGGATTTGGCGAGGAGGTTGGCGGCGGGGATGCGGACGTCCTGGAGCGAGAGGCCGGAGGTGACGGAGGCGCGGAGGGACCACTTGCCGTGGACGTCTTTGGCGGAGAAACCGGGACGGTCGGTTTCGACGAGGAAGCCGCGGATGCGGGGTTCGGAATTTGGGTCTGCGCCGGGATCTTCGAGCTTGGCCCAGATGATGGCTACGTCGGCGAGGGAGCCGGAGGTGATCCACATTTTTTCGCCGTTGAGGATGTAGTCGTCGCCGTCTTTGCGGGCACGGGTTCGCATGCCGCTGGGGTTGGAGCCGAAGTCGGGTTCGGTGAGGCCGAAGCAGCCTAGCTTTTCTCCGGTGGCGAGCTTGGGGAGCCAGTAGTTTTTTTGCTCGTCGGAACCAAAGGCGTAGATGGGATGCATGACGAGGGCGGACTGGACGCTGACGAAGCTGCGGATGCCGGAGTCGCCGCGTTCGAGCTCCTGGTAGAGGAGGCCGGCTTCGACGTTGTTCATGCCGGCGCAGCCGTAGCCGTCGATGGTGGCTCCGAAGAAGCCTAGTTCGCCCATGGGCCGGGCGAGCTCAAGGGGGAAGCGGCCGTCGCGGTTGCACTGCTCGATGATGGGGATGAGTTTGTCTTCGATGAAGGAGCGCGTGTTGGTGCGAACGAGGAGCTCGTCTTCGGAGAGGAGGGAATCGAAATCGATGAAGTCAACGCCTTGAAACTTGAATGCCATAGCGTTGCCATTCTAGAGCATGGAGGGGATGGGGCGCGGTGGTGGGTTTCGTGGCGTCGAAATATGGGGAGTGCGGGGGGGTGATCCGGGTAGGATAGGGCGGGCCGCTGGCCCTTGGTTCTTGGTTGGGCGCTGACGTAGGCCAGAGTGAGAAGCAGATTCCCTTTGGGAATGACAGAAAGAAGGGCAACGGCAAAAGCGAGGGCAAAGGCAAAGGCAAAGGCAAGGGCAACAGCAACAGCCAATACAGTGGTCCTTCGCTTCGCTCCAGGATGACGAGATTTTGGGTGGGTTTGGCAAAGGCGGGAGCAAAGGCAAGGGCAACTGCAACCGCAACCGCTAATGCATCTGCAACCGCTAATGCATCTGCAACCGCTAATGCGGGGGTCCTTCGCTTCGCTCAAGGATGACGGCGAAAAACAGGCAACTGCAACTGCAGATCCCTGCAAGATGACAAATAAAAAAGGGGCGGCCTCAAAGAATAGGGATGGCCCCTCAGAAAAAAAGGGTGGCTACCAGATGTAGGTGCCTACGGAGCCGGGGTTCAGGGAGGTGGTCAGGGTTTTGGAACCCGTGTGGACGTTGAAGGTTTGGGGGGTGGCGGTGGTGTTGGAGACGATGAGGACTTTTTTGCCGTCGGGGGTTTTGAAGGCTACGTTGGGGAGGGTGTCGAGGGTGTTGGAGGCGATGCGGACGGAGCCGGTGGGGACGAATTTGGAGGCGTGGGCGATGGTGTAGAAGGCTACGTTGCGGGTGACCTTGTCGCCGTTGATGGTGATGGCTCCGGTGCAGACCGGGCAGCCGCCGTTGCTGGTGTGAGGGCCGTTGTTGGGGTCGGCGGCGAGGTTCCAGAGGAGGACGTTCTTGCTCCAGTTGCGGGTGGCTCCGATGACGATGCGGGCGACGGGACTGCTGAGGTTGATAGGGCCGTTGGGGTCGCGGTCGGTGACCATCTGCTCGGTGAAGTAGAGGTTCTTTTTGGGGAAGGCGTCGTGGACCTGGGTCATGGCGTCGACGGTTCCGCCGTAGAGATGGAAGCCGCTGCCGTCTACGTATTTGGCGGCGGCGGGGTCGCGGAGGATGGAGAGGGGATAGAGGGGGTGGTCGAGATTGTGGTCGTAGAGAACGATTTTGGTCTTGAGGCCGGCGGCGCGGAGGGCGGGGCCGAGGTCGGTTTTGATGAACTCGGCTTGCTCGGGAGAGAGCATGAGCATGCTGGGGGTGTTCTTTTCGTTGAGGGGCTCGTTCTGGATGGTGAGGGCGTCGATGTGGATGCCCTGGGCCTGCATGCCCTGGAGGTATTTGACGAGGTAGGCGGCGTAGGCGTGGAAGTATTCGGGCTTGAGGACACCTCCTTGTGCGGCGTCGTTGGTCTTCATCCAGACGGGGGCGGACCAGGGCGAGGCGAGGAGGTGGATGTTGGGTTGAAGGGCGAGGATTTCCTTCATGACGGGGATGACGTCGGCCTGGTCGGGAGCGAGGCTGAAGTGTGCGAGGGCGGTGTCGGTTTCGCCTTTGGGGAGGTCGTCGTAGGAGTAGACGTGGTCGTTCATGTCGGAGGAGCCGACGGTGAGGCGGAGATAGCTGACGCCGATGCCGTCTCCTGTGGTGGTGAAGAGCTCGTGGAGGATGGCGGCTCGACTGGCGGGGGACATGTGCATGAGGAGCTGGGCGCTGCCTCCGGTGAGCGCGAAGCCGAAGCCGTCCATGGTCTGGAAGGTGTGTGTGGGGTCGACGTCGATGACCTGATTTGAGGGGGTCGCGGTGGTGAAGGGGATAGCGGGGGATTGGAGCTGGAGGAGGGCGGAGCGGTCGGGGTTGGTGAGGTAGAGGGAGGCGTCTTGCTGGGCGCGCGTGGCGGGAGTCGCCAAGGGGGCGAGGAGGGTGAGGGAGAGGAGGAGGGCGGCTTTGGGGGTCATGGTGCTCCTTGCAGGTGCGCGCGGATTGGTGAGGCGGGATGATTGTAGACAAACGTTTGTTCTATGCGCAAGGTCCTGCGCGGACGGCGGGGGGTAAGGGCGTGGGCGGGGGTTGATCTCTACCGGACGACAGACGGAGGGTAAGGGCGGTGGGTCTTTGCTTGGTTCCATTATGACGGCAGTTTGGGTGCGGCGTAGAGGGGCTCGGGGGCTCAAGCGCAGTCGGTGGTGGCAAGGAATGTCCGTGCTGACGCCCGGACCTATCGACCTATCTCAGAGGCAAGTGCATGTGCAGAAGCAGATTTCCTTCGGGAATGGCAGAAAGAAAGGCAAGGGCAAGGGCAAGAGTAAGAGCAACGGCAAGAGTAAGAGCAAGAGCAACGGCAAGAGTAAGAGCAAGAGCAACGGCAAGAGCCAATACAGGGGTCTCTCCGCTGCGCCGCGCATGAAGCCGCTTGGCTCCGGTGGAGATGACGATGCTGGGGTGGGATGATGGAGGATTCGCGACCCCACCCATGGCAAGAGCGCCATGAATGGGGCACCCAGCGTGTGGCCGCGCGACCCGACTGCAGGTCTCTTCGCTACGCAGGACGATAGGGCCGTCCTGCTCCGGTCGAGATGACAGCTCTTAGTGGCAGCAACATTGTTGCAGGCCCGTTGCGGAGAGGCTTTCGCGGTGGGGGCGGGATCAGATTTTGAGGAAGATGCGGCGGCGGTAGAGCTGGTAGATGGCCAGCCAGCAGACGGTGACGAACAGGATGGAGTAGACCATCGAGGCGATGGGGGCGTAGGGGATGAGGTGCAGGAGGTCGAGGTAGAGGCGGCGGGTGAGGAGGAGTTTGGGGATGGGGTGGTAGAGGTCGATGGCTCCGGGGAGGAGCTCGGAGAAGACGTAGGCGGCGATGGCGTTGGTGCCGAAGACGAGCAGGGGCATGAAGGTCCGGCGGTTAGCGGCGTCGGATTTGCGGGCACCGAGGATGTCGACTAACCAGATGGAGAGGGCGAGGAGGAGGAGGCTCCAGCCCCCGGCGTAGAGGACATAGGAGCTGGTCCAGAGCTTCTTGTTGATGGGGAAGGAGAGGTTCCAGAGGCCGGCGGAGGCGAGGGAGAGGAGGCCGGCGAGGGCGATGCCTTTGGCCTTCTGGGCGATGCTGCGGGTGGTGCGGAGCCAGATTCCGGCGAGCATGCCGATAAGGGCGGTGGCGAGGGCGGGGAGGGTGCTGAGCAGGCCCTCGGGGTCACGGGTTCGCTCGTAGAGATGGGAGGCGGGGAAGATCTGGCGGTCGAGCCACGCGACAAGGTTGCCGTCGTGGTCGAGAAGAGGGACGCCGTGGGTGGGGACGCCGTAGCCGGGGACGGGGACGAACCGCATGAGGATCCAGTAGCCAAGGAGACAGGCGGCGGCCGCCGCCGCGATGGTCTTCCAGGAGGGAGTGGGGAGGGAGAGAAGAGCGATGAGGAAGTAGCAGGCGGCGATGCGGGGGAGGACTCCGTAGACGCGGAGGGTGTGGAGACGGAAGAAGGGAAAGCTGTTCACCAGGAGGCCGAGGAGGAAGAGGATGACCGCCCTGCGGAAGGTGTGGGCGAGGAGAGACCGGCGAGTGGCTCCTTTGGCGAGGCGGGAGGCGGTGGAGAAGACCGTGGAGATCCCGATGAGGAAGAGGAAGGTGGGGAAGACGAGGTCGGTGGGGGTGAAGCCGTTCCAGTCGGCGTGCTTCATGGCCCAGTAGGCCTGGTCTCCGCCGCCGTTGTTGTTGACCATGATCATGAAGCCGATGGTGAGGCCGCGGAGGACGTCGACAGAGA
>JAJYCQ010000045.1 GCA_021778315.1 Acidobacteriota bacterium
AAGGGCGAAACGCTGCAGATCGAGTATTCGCAAAACGATCCAGGCAAGGGCAGGGTTCCGACCGTCGTAACCTATTGGCAGAAGGCGCGGCTGCCCTTCATCATCGGAGGATCTCTAGGGCTTACGGCGATTGTTCTTTACGTCCTCACACACATATAGCGGAACAGGAACTACGTCGAACAAAGGCTTCCCATTGAAACTGCAGCCCACTCTCGAAAATCCCTGGCCCGAGGCCATCGCCACCGTTACCGCCTGCAAATACGAGTTCGGTGCAGGCCGCGCTCTTGCCTTCGGCATCCCCACCAGCAAGCACTTCCGCATCTCCTACAACTACTTCGCCGACGACGAACTCCACACAGGCGAGTTCACCTCAGCGAAGGCCATTCCCCAGGGACATCTCTTTCCCATCCGCTACAACCCCGATGCTCCGCACCAGAACTCGCACAACACAGCCAGCGCACCCCAAAGCACGCTCGGGCCCATGCTCGTCATCGGCATCATCGGCTCGCTCATCCTCTCGCTTGCATGGTTTGCAATTCTACGCGGCTGCCACTAGCCTCCGGTGACAACCCCCAGCAAGCCAAGTTCCGCAGCGTGCTCCTGCATCGCGCGAAGACAGTTCCCAATGTGCTCTTCCACGGGAATCCCCAGCAACTCAGCTCCTCGCGTAATATCTTCGCGCTTCACCGCCCGCGCAAACGCCTTGTCCTTCATCTTCTTTTTCACGCTCGCGACCTCGACCTCTGCGATCGCCTTGCTCGGCTTCACCAGCGCGCACGCGGTCAGGAAGCCCGCAAGCTCATCGCTGGCAAACAGCGCTTTATCCAGATGCGTCTCCGGCAACACGCCCGAATAATCCGCATGCGCCAAAATCGCATGCAGGATCTCCTCCGGCCAGCCGTTTTCTCTCAAGTACGCAACCCCCACAAACGGATGCTCTTCAGGCGTCGGGTGGCGGTCGTAATCAAAGTCATGCAGCAGCCCTGCGCAGCGATATAACTCTGTAAAGCGCTCCGCCTCATCGCCTTTCAGGCCGAGCCGTGCCGCCTCCCGCACGCCATAACTCTCGGTACATCGTGCCACCGACAGGCCGTGTTTCACCAGCGACTCATTGGCGGTCCACTCCCGCAGTAAGGCCTCTGCCTTCTGCGCTCCAAACTCCTGCTCCATACTCATCTCGTTTACTCCCTAAACATCTTCCTAAGGTTTACCACTTTGGTTCCCTTACCGTTTTCTACCATCTTTTTGGCAGAATCTCCGGCATTACTCTTGACTCTTAGGGCACCCGGTGTCACTCTAGGCACATCGCCTGTCTCCGTTATCGGACGCAAGCGTACGGTGCCCGCTCTGGCAGCCGTCCGCAGCACACAATTTATGGCAACCATGATGGCGCCCGTCAGCGCATTGGAGGTGCAGCCCGAGGCTGACTCGTCCGAGCGTGAGCTCCCGCAGCGTGAGGTTCTACGCTGTGACGCCTGCAAGCTGGTGCAATTTCGCACCGCTACAGACACCTGCCGCCGCTGCAAGAAGTCCTTGCTGCCCGAGCCACCCAAAGTCCAACCCGCGATCGCTCTTGTCCTCGAGCCATCACCTGAGAGCCACGATGGGGGTCCCCAAGTAGCCGCTGCCGTGCGCGATCTCCGCCACGTCCGCAACCTCTCCCAGCGCCAACTCGCTGCGCGGATGGGCGTGCCACGCACTTATATCTCCAAGATCGAGAATGGCAAGGCCATGCCGACCCTGTCCTCGCTCGATCGCCTCGCCCGCGCCCTGCAAGTCGACATCTCCGCCCTGCTGCGTGACGCGCCGACCCGTCACCGCGACGAGTCGGCCGTCTTGCTCACTGATCCCTTCCTCTCCGAGATTGCCAAATATACGGCGCATCTCACCTCGACCCAGAAGTCCATCTTCCTCAACCATGTCCGCGAGTTGTCGCAGAGTCGCAATCGCCGCACGGCCTGATCGACCGGTAAAGCTCCCTGTACCTCCCGGCGTCGCAACGCTCGCTTTCTCCAGGCGACCGCTGCGACGCCTCTCCGTCTTCAGGCACGATATGTTCTTCTCTTTTTTATGACAGCCGGGCCCCTCTGCCGTCCAATACACGTCTGAGAGACTAGAAATGAGATTAAGGAAAGAATCCCTGTTCCCTAATCCCCGCCTTTCAGCTATCGTCATTTGAGCGAGTCAACTGTGCGCGAACCTTCTTCCAGCCGCGTCTATCAGCGTTCCAACCGGGCCAATGAACTAACTCCCGAGGAGCGCGCCCTCTACGATACGTTCGACCTCGAGCGCATGCCCCAGCACGTCGCCATTATCATGGACGGCAATGGCCGCTGGGCTGGCAAGCGCGCCCTGAAGCGATTCCTTGGCCACCAACAGGGAGCTGAGTGCGTCCAGTTCGTCGTAGAGACCGCCTCGCGCATCGATCTTCCATGGCTCACCCTGTATGCCTTCTCGCTGGAGAACAACCTTCGCCGCCCCAAAAATGAGGTCAACTTCCTGATGAAGTTGCTGAAGAGTTACCTCATCTCCAACGTCAAACGGATGAACGACAACAACATCCGCATGGCCTACATTGGACGCACTCACGAGCTACCGCAGGAAGTTCAGGACACCATGCAGTGGGCCTCTGAGCAGACTGCCAAAAACACCGGCACCACCCTGACCCTTGCGCTCAACTATGGGGCGCGTTCCGAGATTGTCGATGCTGCCCGAAAGCTCGTCCACAATATGATAGCGGAAGCCCACAGGCGCGGCATCTCTGTTGAAGATATGCTGGCAGCGGAAGGAGTCGATGACGCGATCAAAGCTCGCATTGACGAGCCGCAACTCAATGCAGCGCTCTACACCGCGAACATGCCCGACCCCGATCTTGTCGTCCGAACCTCTGGGGAGCAACGCATCTCGAACTTCCTGCTTTGGCAGATCGCGTATGCCGAGATCTTCGTCACCGACCGCCTGTGGCCGGACTTTCGCGGCATCCACCTCCTTGAGGCCATTGCGGAATACCAGCAACGAGAGCGGCGGTTTGGCGGACTCGGAGAATCCTCGGACGAGGCCCTGGCCGACACCCTCCCGTCGGAAGCCGAGCTTGCGCGGCGCTAAGCTCCCTCTTGCGGCAATCACTGTCCCGAATCTTTCCTGCCAATAACCGACCCGTTGTTCGGCACCCGTACCCACATCAATGTGTGCTTGAATGAGAAAAACGATGTCGATGGTCGGCTGAGATTGCGTCTCGCCGGCACGACGCAATTGCGCCAGCCCGGGACTTTCGGGACACTATCCACGGAGGCGGCATGAAACCAACCGCAGCGACCGCAACACGGCTCACGGCACTTGGCCTTGCCCTTGGCATGACCCTCTTACTCGCCGGTTGCGCCAGTGCCGGTAGCACCTACGGCAACACCACCGGAGCCCCTGCCACCGGAGTCTACGTCATCCAGAACACCGCTACCACGGGGACAACCACTGCATCCGCCTCCGTACTCCAATTTTCCTCGGCTGCCTCCGGTGCGGCCGCACCCGTTGCAACCATTCAGAATCTGAAGGTTACCTCTCTCGGTTTACTCGCGATCGACGGCACCGGCAATCTCTACACCGCCGCTACCCAGGGCACCACAGGCACATCGCTGGTTGAATTCCCCGCGGGCTCGCAGAACAACGCCCAGCCCACCCGGTCGATCCCATTCAACGCGACCACCGGGCTGACTACCGTTAGCAGCCTATCAGCGACCACCACTGGCGAACTTTACGCCTCGAACGGTGGAGGAGTGGTTGACCTCTTCAGTGCTACAGCTACAGGCTCTGTGGCGCCCTCCAGCAGCGTCAGCATCACCTCTGACGCTGGACCTCAGGCTACGGCAGTCGATCCCGCCGGCAATCTATACGTTGCCACCGCGGCACCTCTGAACAACATCGCCATTGCGCCAATCGTCGTGTTTGCTCCCGGAGCAACGACGCCCGCACGGTCCATCGCGGGCCCGCTCACCCTGCTGGGGATCACGACTCCGAAGGCATTGGCGACGGACACTGCCGGCAATCTCTATGTGGCGAATGTGGTCTCCGGCGTCTCCAGCATCCTTGTCTTCGAGCCGACAGCGACCGGTAACACCCCTCCCATGCGTGACATAACCGGTAGCAATACGCTGCTCGGGTGCGTTGGCGGCATCGCTGTCGATACGGAGGGTGGGTTCCTGTACGTGGTCTCCACGCCGACCTGCGGCAGCACCGCCAGCCCGACTGTCCTCAAGTTTTCCACTACCGGCACGGGCAACATTGCTCCAGTCTCGAGTTTTACCTCGACTGCCTGGACCAATCCGGACGCGGGCTTGTCCATCGCTGTTTTCTAGCGCGCAATCACTCGGTGGCTTGAGGCTGTCCGGCTACGCGAGTTGCAGGTAAGTCGTGTAAGTAGAGTCGCCTACGTCTGTAAAGGGGACGAGCCGCAAGGGTGCTTGTTCGGCGTCGATCGTCCACTCCGCGCTACCGCTGCGATTTGCCTCCAGCACCTGTTTCCTTGTCAGCGCGGATTGTTGCTCTGTTTTTGCAAACAGTACGAGCGGCCCATACATCAACGCCACGACGTGGGGGTGCGCTGCGTCGATCGGCTCCAGGCGCAGCTTCGAGGGTAGTTCAAGCTGTACGACATCACCGTTCCTCCACCTGCGCCGCAGGACGGCGAAGCCCTTCGTCACTTCGAGCGGTGTTGGGCGGCCGTTCACGGCGATTGTTGCTCCATCAGCCCAGGCTGGGACTCTCAGGTGTAGGGCGAAAGTTGTTGAGCGTGAGGACCTTACGTGGAATTCAACGGCGTCCTGCAAGGGGTAGAGGCCGCGCTGCTCCAGTTCAACGTGGGTTGAGCCTTCGTTCCAGCGCAGGACGGAAGGGACGTACAGGTTCACCCAGACGGCTCCGGGCTCTTGCAGATAGCTATTGATTCCGTAGTCCGCGACGACCTGAGGAAGGGTGCCCGAGCAGCAGGCCCAGTTGCCATCGTGATAGACGCGCTTGCCTTGGAAGTTATAGTCGGAGTAGTAGAAAGTGCTGCCGTCGGGCTTGAGCGGGAGGGCTCCAAGGACGGTGTTGTACATGACGCGCTCCATGCTGTCGCCGTAGCGGCCATCGCGTGTGACGCGGAGAAGATAGCGGGTGAGCTTCATGTGCGCGTAGGCGCCACAGGGGGTCTCGAAGCTGGCGTGGGTGTTGGTGAGGCTGTCAAACAGGGCGCTCGATCCAGTCGCCTGAAGCCTCTCGTGCGGCCCCCAGCCTCCGGTCGCAAAACTCTGATTCTGAAGAATATCGAAGCCGTTCTTCGCCGCGACGAGGTGCTTTTCGCTGCCTGCCACGAGGTAGGCCTGCATCGCCGAGTTGAGAGAATTCACGTAGCTGTAGGCGTGTCGGCCGGCGAGAGGGTTTTCTCCTTGCGCGAGAGGGTCAAACTCTGTGGAGTCATTCAGATACTGCTCGGCGAGCTGGCGATACTGCTGGCCAGCGCCCATCTGGGAGACTAGAAAGAGGTTTTCGGGCAGGGTGTAGCTCTCGTCCCAGCTCCACGAGATGTCCTTGCCCTTGCGCCAGGGTACGTCGTGGTCCACGGCGTGGCCGGGAAGGTGGGGAGTTGCGGTGTTGGTGGTGGCGTCGAGGAGATGGAAGGCCTGGGGGTCGTGGACGAGGCGGTGAGAATCCATCAGGCCGCAGACGAGTTTGTCGTAGCAGTAGGCGGGAAATCGGTTCACTTCGTAGTAGCGCGAGTTGATGGTTGACGCATATAACTGATTCAATTGCAGCACTTTATCGCGGGTGGCGGGGTCGCCGGTGATGCCGTAGTAGCGCGCCAGCGCCGAGACCCACTGGCCGTAGTTGCAGCTGGGAGCAAAGCCTGCGCTGTCGGTCATGTAGTCGTAATCCGGTCGATAGGTGTACCAGCCTCCGAGGTCGTCGCCGGGAGCGGGCAGGCCGGCCATGGCTCGCAGGGGCTTGAGCAGGCTGTCGTTGCTGAGACTCATCAGGAGGCTGTGGGTGCTTTCGAGCTGTGCGAGGTGTGGCTGGCTGGTCAGCGTGACCTGCCCGTAGCTGACTTCTGCCAGGGGAGGTACTGCTGTATCTGTTGCAAAGGCTTGGCTTCCGAGTCCACAAGCAGCGGCTGCAGAGCCCGAGAGCTGGAGAAACACGCGACGCGACAGGTTACGGTTCATGACAGGGAGATCCTCGGAGGGGATGGGGCGATGATGGTATTGCCGAAGCCGGGAGGTGCCATCGAAGTGCGATTGTAGATCGTTGGGGCGAGGTCTGTCGCGTTGTGTGGGGGCTGGACGGAGGTGGGGGCTGCTGCGGGTAGGCTGTGTAACTTGCTGAATCGATGGACTCAGTTACCGGCTTTTGCTGCGTCGATGTATTCTCAACAAGGCCTATGAAGCGAATCCTTACAGCTATCGTTCTGATCACCCTGGTTGCGGCGCTGATCTTTTTTGGCAAGATGTGGATGGTGACCCTTGCAGCCGCGCTGGTGGCGGGGTTGGCGGCAATGGAGTTCCGCGGATTTGCGGAGGCTGGGGGGTGCCCGATACCGCTTTGGTGGGCTATTTCTGCGGTGTTTTTGTTCTTTCTGGCTACGTTTTACAGGCCGGTGGATACGATCTCGGTGGTGGCGTTTGTGACGCTGGTGCTGTTTGCGGTGGCGGCATTTCGGATGTCGCTGGAGAGGGTGCTTTGGCAGACGTCGGTGGGGTTGTTGATGCTGGTGTATACGGCGTACCCGTTGACGCTTATACCGCAGATTCTAAACGAGGAAAACGGTACGGCGCTGCTGCTGTTCCTGTTCATCTGCGTGTGGTCGGGGGACATTGCGGCGCTGTATATTGGGAAGCGGTTTGGGAAGAGGAAGTTTGCTCCGCGGCTGTCGCCGAATAAGACGTGGGAGGGCGCGATTGCGTCGATTGTGGCGTCTTGTTTGTTTGGTATGTCGCTGATTCTGTTGGGGGATTGGCTTACGCAACAGAATTCGAGCTTTACGAAGCTGCATACCAGCGAGCCGTGGTGGGTGTTTCTGATTCTGGCAGCGGTGCTGAATGCTGCGGCGCAGTTTGGAGATCTTTTAGAATCAGCGCTTAAGCGGGGGGCCGGGGTGAAGGATTCGGGCACGATGCTGCCCGGGCATGGGGGCATGCTGGACCGGATTGATGCGCTGTTGGTGGCGGCTCCGGTTCTTTGGTTCGTTATTGTGCTGCGAGACTATTTTTCGCTCGGAAGTTTGTAGTTTCAGGCGGGTCTTGGGTTGCAAGTGGCGTGACTGAGGGAAGGTTCGGGTTGCGCGCGGGCGAAATGGGTGGGGCCGGGGGTTCACGCCCCCTCTCTTTAATCGGGGGCGTGAGACCCGAGCCTGAAGGCTCGGGGTACCCGTTCGTGCTGAGCCAAGATCTTACCCGTCCTTGCCTGGGCGATGAGGCGCTGGGGGACAAGGGTCGGCTTGGGGACGACGCTTGGTCAAGCGAGCCCCCTCGGCTCGGGGGACGAGGCTTGGGCGATGGGGTTAGGGGGTGGGGGTCAGGACGGGGTCGGACCAGCCTCCGGGAGGGGTGATGGATTCGGCTTCTTTGGGGCCCCATGTTTGGGGGGCGTAGGGGAAGACGGGGGTGGAGGCTTTGAGGACGGGGTCGACGATGCGCCAGGCCTCTTCGACATAGTCCTGGCGGGCGAAGAGACTCTCGTCACCGGACATGGCGTCGGTGAGGACCCGCTCGTAGGGTTCCATGTTATCGGGCTGGGGGTGGCGGGTGGCGATGAGTTCTTCGAGTTCCCTTCCTCCGCTGCCGTCGTCGGAGAGGACGGAGACGCACATGGAGATGGTCATGTCGGGGCTGATGCGGAAGCGGATCTGATTCTGGGGGAGCTCGCCTTCCATGTATTTGGTGGCGGGGGGACGGCGGAGGCGGGCGACGACTTCGGTGCAGGTGACGGGGAGGTTTTTGCCGGCGCGGATGAAGAACGGGACTCCAGCCCAGCGCCAGGACTGGATGTTGAGGCGAAGGGCAGCGTAGGTTTCGGTATTGGAGTCGGGGGCGACACCCTTCTCGTCGAGGTAGCCGTGGAATTGACCGCGGACGAGGTCGGT
Organism: Acidobacteriota bacterium; assembly: GCA_021778315.1. Next base: position 8,111 of record JAJYCQ010000045.1, read on the forward strand.
GGGCTGGAGGGGAGAGATGGCCTTGAGTACTTTGACTTTCTCGTCGCGGATGGACTCGCTGTCGTTGCGAGCGGGCGATTCCATGGTGAGGTTGCACATGAGCTGGAAGAGGTGGTTCTGGATGACGTCGCGGACGGTTCCGGTCTGGTCGTAGAAGGAGCCACGGCCCTGCACTCCGAAGTCCTCGGCCATGGTGATCTGGACGCTCTCGATGTGAGTGCGGTTCCAGAGGGGCTCCATGAAGGAGTTGGAGAAGCGGAAGGACATCATGTTCTGGACGGGGCCCTTGGCGAGGTAGTGGTCGATGCGGAAGATGGAGGATTCGGGGAAGGCTTTGAGGAGGATGCGGTCGAGCTCTTCGGCGGAGGCGAGGTCGTGGCCGAAGGGTTTTTCGACGATCATGCGAGCGCCTTTGGCGGCACCGGAGTGGACGAGCTGGTCGACGACTTCTTCAAAGAGCGAGGGAGGGATGGCGAGGTAGTGGGCGGGGTGCTGGGCTCCAGCGAGAGCGGTTTTGACGGCGGCGAAGGTGGCGGGGTCGGAGTAGTCACCGTCGACGTAGCGGAGGAGAGAGCTGAGCTTGTCCCAGGCGGCGGGGTCGAGGCCGCCGTGCTCGCGGAGACTGTCCTGGGCGCGGGCTTTGAGCTGGTCGAGATTCCAGCCGGCCTTGGCGACTCCGATGACGGGGACGTTGAGGGTTCCTCGCTTGACCATGGACTGGAGGGAGGGAAAGATTTTTTTGTAGGCGAGGTCGCCGGTGGCGCCGAAGAAGACGAGTGCGTCGGATTGAAGCTGGGTCACGGAGGTTCCTTTGCCTTGGTTCGTTGAATGCTTCCGGGTTAGGTAGATGCTCGGCGTGGGGAGCGCGGGTTGCCACTATTAGTGTAGTTGGGGAGGTGGGTTTGTTGGGTTGGGAGAACAGGCAAGAGCAACTGCAGGTACAACGGCAATTGCAAGGGCTAATACAGTGGTCCTTCGCTTCGCTCCAGGATGACGAAAGTTTAGGCAGGGCTTTACGCGGTAAGAGCAAGGGCAACGGCAAAAGCAAGGGCGAGGGCGACGGCAGATACAGGGGTATCTCCGGTCCGCTACGCATAGGGCCGCGTGGCTGCGGTCGAGATGACGGGGTGGTGGGGCGGGTGGACGGGTGCTAGAGAAGCGGAGGGGATCAAGCAGCGAGGGGCTTAGGTGGTTGGGGCGGGATGGAAGTGGGGGTATTGCGGGGTTGGTTTGCAAGAGGTGGTGGGGCGTCGTAAGATTCTGCGACGGGCATGGACCGGAGTGGAGGCGCTGCGATGGCGTCTGCGGACCGGGATGCTCCCAACACCTTCATACCAAGAAAGAAGAATCGCGCCATGCTTCCACGCCGCAACTCTGTCTGCAACTTGTTTTGTGCTGCTGCACTTCTGACCGTGTGCGTGACGGGCTTCGCGCAGGCTCCTCATCCTTTGACGGCGGCCGATGAGCAGAAGATCGACACGCTGGTGAAGGGGATGACACGGGAGCAGAAGGTGGACTATATCGGCGGGACGGGGTTTGCTGTGAGGGCGATGCCGTCGCTGAATCTTCCGGCGTTTGAGATGTCGGATGGACCGTATGGGACGAGGTCGAATGCGGGGTTTCCTTCGACGACGTATGCGGCGGGGATTGGGCTGGCTGCATCGTGGGACCGCGAGCTGGCGGCGCGCGTGGGTGGCGGGATCGGACGCGATGCTCGGGCTCGCGGCGTGCATTACATGCTGGGGCCGGGAGTGAATATTTACCGGTCTCCTCGTAATGGGAGGAACTTTGAATATTTTGGCGAAGACCCGTTTCTGACTTCGGCGATTGCGGTGGGGTACATCACGGGGATGCAGGAGCAGGGCGTCAGCGCGACGATCAAGCACTATGCTGGGAATAATTCGGAGTATCTGCGGCATGACTCGGACTCGATTATTGATGAGCGGACGCTGCGGGAGATTTATCTGCCGTCGTTTGAGGCCGCGGTGAAGAAGGCGCATGTGGGCGCGATGATGGACTCGTACAACTTTCTGAATGGGGAGCACTCGACGCAGAATGGATTTTTGAATATCGAGATGGCGCGGAAGGAGTGGGGGTTCAAGGGGCTGATGATGTCGGACTGGGACGCGACGTACGACGCGGTGGGAGCGGCGAATGGCGGGCTGGATCTGGAGATGCCGTATGGAAAGTTTATGAATCGCAAGAACCTGTTGCCGGCGATCAAGGCGGGGACGGTGACGGAGGCGACGATCGATGAGAAGGTGAAGCATATTCTGGCTCCGGCGATGGAGTTTGGCTGGCTGGACAGGCCGCAGACGGATTCGTCGATTTCGTTTCTGGATGCGCAGAATAATGAGGTGGCGCTGGAGTCGGCGAGAGAGTCGGCTGTGCTGTTGAAGAATGAGGGGCACTTGCTGCCGCTGAACAAGGCGGAGTTGAAGACGGTGCTGGTGGTGGGGCCGGATGCGTATCCGGGGGTTCCGGTGGGCGGAGGGAGCGCGGGCGTGGTGCCGTTCCATACGGTGAGTGCGGTGGAGGGGCTGTCGAGTGCGCTGGGGACGGCGGTGAATGTGCTGTATGAGCGCGGGGTTCCGACGCTGTCTACGCTGGCGATCGGGACGGATTTTATGACGGCGGCGAGCAGTGGGAAGCCGGGCGTGACGATGGAGACGTTCAAGAACGATGAGCTGTCGGGACCGGCGGCGAGCTCGTTTGTGGTGAAGCATATCAATACGGGTGGGGTGAGCTGGTCGAGCCTGGCGGATGATCCGGAGGCGATGATGGCGCTGTTTGCGTCGGGCGAGAAGCATCTGTCGCGGCGGTTTACGGGGTACTATACGGCGGCGACGGCGGGGAGATATATTGTCGCGCTGGAGGGGTCGGGCGAGGGGTCGGGCAACCGGGTGTTTGTGGACGACAAGATGGTGATCGACGACTGGAAGCTGGTGCGTGCGTTCCAGCCGCATGTGACGCTGGAGCTGGCGGCGGGAGTGCAT
>JAJYCQ010000013.1 GCA_021778315.1 Acidobacteriota bacterium
CGTTATCCGGAGCATCTGGAGAAGATGACGGGGCGGTAGTTTGCATGGGCCGCCTGGGCAGTTATTCCCTCAGGGGCTAAAGCCCTATTCTTGGAAGGGTATTTATGGCGGGGCTAAAGCCCCGCCCCTTCAAAGGTGGGATTCTCGGCGATCAAGGCAGGGATTCCCGCCTGTTCAAATGCTGGGATTAAACAGAAGATTGTGGAGGAGTTGAGATGGAGATCAAACGGAATGGGTCGCAGGCTTCGGGTAAAGGGCCGGCGGAGTGGTTTACGGGGACGGTGCGGTTGGATCAGCCGTTTGCAGGGACAGAGCCGGCGCGGGTGAATGGAGCGGTGGTGACGTTTGAGCCGGGGGCCCGGACGGCGTGGCATACGCATCCGCTGGGACAGACGCTGGTGGTGACGGCTGGGCTGGGATGGGTGCAGAAGGCGGGCGGAGATCGCGAGGAGATTCGGCCGGGAGATGTGGTGTGGTTTTCTCCGGGAGAAAAGCACTGGCATGGAGCTACGGCGACGACGGCGATGACTCATATTGCTATCCAGGAGAGGCTGGATGGCAAGACCGTGGATTGGATGGAGCATGTGACGGACGCGCAGTATCTTGGGTAGGTTGCGGAGTGCAGGGCGGCGGTGGGTTGTCGTCCTGCACTTGGAGCAGGATTTTGGGCGGTGCTTGAGGGCGTAAGAACGGGAGACAGCAGGGTCGCTCGCTTCGCTCGGAATGACAGCTAGAAAAGCAAATGCAAAGGCAAAAGCAAGTGCCCTTGAAGGTGCAGGTGTGCGTTGTGCGTTAGTGGGTGTGGTGGGTGAAGACGTGGGCGAGGGTTAGGGTGCGGTAGAGAATGACGCACGTCATCGCGATGAGGTAGACACGCAGAGCGCCGAGAGAGAAGCGCACGGTGGGGGTGAGCTCCATGAGGCCGAGGCCTTCGGAGGTGCACTTCTGCTCGTGGATGTCGTCTAGTGGGTGGATGACGTAGAGGCTGGTTTCGTTGGCGATGGGCTGAGTTGCGAGAGCGGCCAAGGTGGTCTCCTTTGGTTGTTGGTTGTTGGTTGTTGGTTGCTGGTTGCTGGTTGTTGGTGGTCAGGATGTGGTCAGGAGGTGGTGAAGAGGTTGGGGAGTAGGACTTGCGCGGCAAGGACTAGAGAGAGGGCGAAGAGGATGACGATGATCGACCAGTTGATCCAGTTGTTCCAGGGGCGGTTGACCCAGCGGTCGCCTAGAAGGGCGCGGTCGTTGAGGAGGAGTTGGAGGAAGATGATGGCCGACGGGAGGACCAGGCCGGCGAAGACCTGCACGCTGACGATGACTAGCTGCAGGGGTAGGTGCGGGACCAGGACGATGGCTGCGGCGGCGAAGACGCAGATCGCGTAGACGGCGTAGAAGCCGGGGGCCTTGGAGGGTTTCTTGTGGAGGGAGTGCTGCCATCCGGCTACTTCTCCGTAGGCCCAGGCGCTGGCCAGGGAGATGGCGGTGGTGCCGAGGACGGCGGCGTTGACCATGAGGAGCAGAAGCGCGTGGTGGATGAAGATGCCGCTGCGGTGGGGCAGGATGGCGGCGATGGATTGCGCTAGTTGTGCGGGGTCGGTGAAGGGGATGTGGTGGTCGTGGGCGAAGGCTCCGGTGAGCATCATGGCTCCGGCTACTAGGACCGTAAAGCAGGCGCCGATGAGGGTGTCTAAGCGCGCCCACTTTAGGTCGGCGAAACGGAGGCGCTTTTCGGCTACGCAGCTTTGCTGGAAGAAGAGTTGCCACGGAGCGATGGTGGTGCCGACGATGGCGATGATTAGGAAGACTAGATCGCCGGTGACTCCGGTGTGCGGGAGCGAGGGGATGAAGGTGCTGGTGAGGGCTTGGTGCCAGTCTGGATGGAGGAGGGCGGCGGCGACGAACCAGGCGATGTCGACGAGGCAGAGGATGACGACGATGCGCTCCCAGCGGCGGTAGCTTCCGGTGGCGATGAGGGCTACGAGCGCGAGGGCTGCGATGGGGACGGAGATGACGGGCGCGACGCCGAGGCCGGACATGGCGAGGGAGATGGCGGCGAATTCGGTGATGAGGGTGAGGAAGTTGACGGCGAGGAGGTCGAAGAGGGAGAAGCGGCCCCAGGCTTTGCCGAAGCGCTCGTAGATCATGGCGGCGTGGCCTTTGCCGGTGGCGATGCCGAGGCGCGCGACCATCTCCTGCACGAAATAGCAGATGGGGAGGAGGAGGACGAGGACCCAGAGGAGGTGGAGGCCGTACTGGCCTCCGGCCTGCATGTAGGTGGAGACGGCTCCGGCGTCGTTGTCGGCTTCCATGACGATGAGGCCGGGGCCGAAGGCGACGAGGAAGCTGAGGATGGAGCGGAGCCACGGGCGACGGACGAGGGTCTTGTGGGTGGGCTCGAGCTGAGGTTGAAGCTGGAGGGAGGGCTGGAGGGAGGTCATGGGCGCGGGCCTCCTTCCGTGTTGGTGTTGGGGGAGACGGTGGGGAGCCAGGTGCTGGTGAGTTGGGTGCCGTTGGTTCGCCAGACGCGGATGAGCGTGGGGCGGCGGATGGCGAGGGTGGTGGTGATCTTGATGGACATGATCGCTCCTGTGCTCGCGGTATGGCGTGCAGTGCTGCATGCGGATGGCATGCGAGTGGAGGCGACGAGGAAGGCGTGCTGGGCACGTGGTGATTCCGGTCGCGGTGTGCCTGGGTGGACACTGCGCGAGCGGGAGAGGTGACGCCTTCAGATGGTGCTAAGGAAGGAGGCTACCGGACCCCGCGAACGCAGCGCAGGAAGGGCGTCCGAGGACTCGGAGGTTCCGTTGAAGATGCGTTCGACATGAGGTGCTCCAGTGTGAGGTGAGGTAACCCATAGGAGGGATACCCCCCTATGGTATAGGTCTTGGATGCAGATTGCAAGGATGGGGATTCGATGGGATGTCATTTTGGAGAGACGGCGCACGGTAACTGGCAGGTTTTGTGGACCTTGTAGAGCGGAGTTCGCCGTTACGATCGACCAGAAGAGAGCGGGCAGCATGTTTGCTCGCGCGCAAGGCCGAGGATTGGGATGATCTTCCGATTACGCAGTCGGGCGGTCGCCGCGGAAGAACCATTCCACGCCGTAGCGATCGGTGAGGCGGCCGTACAGACCGAATGGCATTTCTTTGAGGTCGACGAGGAATTCCTTGTCTGCGCCGTCTGACAATTTGTCAAAGATGGCTCTGAGTTCGCCGGGCTGAGAGCTGATGAGGTACATCGCTGTGGTATTGCCCTGGTTTCGTATTCGCGTTGGATGGAGCCAATCGGTAGCCGAGAACTCGACCGCATCGCTTTTCAAATACGCGTTGGTGATTTTCTGATGTTGCTCCGCTGGAAAACTGTTCTTCATGGGGGTGTCGGCGAGGCGGGTAAGCACCAGGTCACCACCAAAACAGGCGGTGTAGAACGTCATGGCTTCAGCACAATTGCCATCAAAGAGAAGAAACGGGGATAGATGAAGCATCGCATTCTCCGTTTTAGCGGAACTCTAAACATTTTAAAAATATAGTAGCTCCGCTTGTTCGCCAACTTGACCGTATGGTGGTGGCGGGGTGGGGGGTGTTTGGGGTAGAAGAGGTAGTGTGAAAACAAACAGGTTGGTTGTGTTGTGCGCGTTGGTGTGGGGTGGCGTCTGCGGTGTTGCGCAGGGGCCGGTAGCGATTCATGTGGACCTTGCAAAGACGGTGGGGGCTTATGGGCCGGTGTATGGGTGGTTTGGGTATGACGAGGGGAACTATTCGACTACAGTGCTGGGGAGGGAGTTGCTGGGGGAGTTGCATGATTTGAGTCCGGTGCCGGTGACGATTCGGGCGCATCATCTGCTGACGTCGGGGGATGGGGTTGCGGCGCTGAAGTGGAGCTCGACGAATGTGTATAGCGAGGATGCGAACGGGAAGCCGGTGTATGACTTTCGGCTGATGGATGGGATCTTCGACGCGTATAGGGATGCGGGCGTAAGGCCGATGGTGGAGTTGGGATTTATGCCGAAGGACCTGGCGGCGAAGTTGCCGGGGAAGCCGGACCAGCCTTATGAGGTGTTGTATCCGAAGGACACGCTGTCGGGTGCGTCGAATAACCCTCCGAAGGATTATGCGAAGTGGGAGGAGTTGGCGCGGGTGGTGACGGCGCATTTGGTGGAGAGGTATGGACGCGAGGAGGTTTTGCGGTGGTACTTCGAGGTTTGGAATGAGCCGGATATTGAATACTTTCATGGGACCGAGGCGGAGTATTTGAAGCTGTATGATTTTGCGGTCGCGGGTGTGAGGGCGGCGCTGCCGGGTGCGCGGGTGGGTGGGCCGGCTACGACGAGTCCTCGGAGTGAACATGCTTATGGATATCTGCGGACGTTTTTAGAGCATGTGGACTCGGGGAAGAGTGCGGCTACGGGGGGCGCGGTTCCGCTGGATTTTATTTCGTTCCATGCGAAGGGGCAGCCGGTGATTGAGGCGGGGCGGGTGACGATGGGGATCGATCGTGAACTGAAGGATGTGGATCGCGGGTTTGGATTGGTGGCGAGCTTTCCGAAGTTTAAGCGGCTGCCGATTGTGTTGAGCGAGGCTGATCCGGAGGGATGTGCGGCTTGCTCGTCGAAGGTGAACCCGGCGAATAATTATCGGAATGGAACGCTGTATCCGGCGTATACGGCGGCCGCTTATAAGCGGCTGCTGGAGCTGGCGGATGTGCATCATGTGAATCTGGTGGGGATGTTGAGTTGGTCGTTTGAGTTTGAGGGGAAGGATTATTTTGAGGGGTTTCGATCGCTGGCTACGAACGGGATCGATAAGCCGGTGCTGAATGTGTTTCGCATGATGGGGATGATGGGCGGCGAGCGCGTGGCGGTGACGAGTACGGGTGCGGTGCCGATGGCGACGATGCTGAGTACGGGGGTGAGGGGTAGGGCGGATGTGGATGCTCTGGCTACTCGCGAGAGGTCGGGGGCGTCGGTGATGGTGTGGGATTATCACGACAAGGCGGATGGGGGAGAGGCCGCGGAGACGACGGTGGAGGTGGAGGGGGTGCCGGTCGGTGTGGGGAGGGCGTTGTTGCAGGTGTATCGGATCGATGGGACGCATAGCAATGCGTATACGGTGTGGCTGGGGATGGGGTCTCCGCAGATGCCGACGGTGGAGCAGATTGCGGCGTTGAAGGCGGCGGGTGGGTTGGAGTTGCTGCGGTCGCCGGAGTGGGTGGAGGTGGCGAGGGGGAGGGTGGTGGTGAAGACGAGGCTGCCGCGGGAGTCGGTGGAGTTGATGCGGCTGAGTTGGTGAAGGGTGTTGGCTTGGATGGATTCCCTCGACGACTAAAGTCGCGAGGTCGGGAGTGCTTCAACGGATGGGCTGAAGCCCATCCCCTTCAAAGCTTGGCGTCCTACGCATGCGACGGATGGGCTGGGGGGAATGCCCTTCAAAGCTCGGGAGAGAGTTGTGCGGAGTTGGTGAGAGCTAGGGAGTGGTGGCGGGGTGGGCGTCGAGGGCGGCCTGGCGGGCTACCTTTTCGCGGTGCCTGCGGATGTAGTGGGCGGCGACGTCGGGGTAGAACTCGCGGATGGCGGAGAAGCCTACGTCTCGCATGACGGAGTAGCCGAACTTGGTGGCGAGGACGGGGAAGCCGGAGGTTCCGTCGGGATAGTAGTACTGGGAGATGATCTGGGTGACGACCTTGCCGCCGAGGTTGGCGATGTTGGGGGTGGGGTTGCCATCGTAGTCGCGGGCGACGGCTTGACGGCTGATGACGTAGAGGGTGCGTTTGAGGATGGTGTGGCCGCTGCCGAGGGGATAGAAGCGGGTGTCCTCGTGGAGGAGGCTGGGGAGGAAGAAGGCGGAGAGATAGGTTCCGTCTGTTTTATCGATGAGTCCTCGCCAGGTGTAGGCGTAGAGGCCGGGGACGCCTTTGCCGAGGGATGGGTGCTGGTTGAATCCTTCAGCGACGATCGAGGTGAGACCGAGCAAGAGGAAGGAGGAGTAGTCGAAGGCCTGGTGATCGGCGATGCTGAGGTTGTACTTCCAGCCGGGGGGCGGAGCGGTGGCGCCCGCAGATACGGAGCGGAAGTTGGGCATGAAGCCGAGGATGCGGGCGGGCTCCTGGCGGTCGAGGGGGATGGGATTTCCCTGGGCGTCCTGGGGGACGGCGCGGTTGGGCTTGTGGGCAGGGGTAGGGGGGAGGATGGCGAGGTTTTGGCCGACGGGATCGGAAGAGGGGTCGGGGTCGGAAACGGGCTCGAAGGAGGAATCGGTCTGGGCAGCTGAGGAGGAGTAGAAGAGGGTGCCGGGTGGGAGCGAGGCAGCGAGGAGAATGGGGGATGTTGGTGCGGGCGCATCCGGAAGGGGGAACGACTGGGCGCGGCTACTACTTTGGGTGAGGCTTAGAGCGAAAACGAGTAGAGCGAGCGGATAACGCAAATACACCATCCTGGAGATCAAGGGGAAATGCGCAACTGAGAGGGGGATAGACCCAGGGCACTTGATAGTTAGAGCGTATTTGGCGAAAAAAGTTTCGGTTCAGAGTGGATGGGACGCACAAATGTGCATCTAATCGGCGCAAGAATGCGGTAATCGAACCATGGGTGAAGAGCTGGAGGCTAGCGGCCCAGCTCTTCGAGGTATTTTTCGACTTCGAGGGCGGCCATGCAACCGGTACCGGCGGCGGTGATGGCCTGGCGGTAGCGGCGGTCCTGGACGTCTCCGCAGGCGTAGACGCCGTGGATTCGCTCACCGAGGATGGAGACGAAGACGTTGTCTTCGGTCTTGATGTAGCCATCGCCGTCGAGGTCGAGCTGGCCTTCGAACATGCGAGCGTTGGGGGTGTGGCCGATGCCGAGGAACATGAAGGAGACGGGCAGGATGGAGCGCTCGCCGGTCTTGCGGTTGATGAGCTTGAGGCCCTTGAGGTCCTTCTCTTCCACGCCGAGGCACTCTTCGACGAGGGTGTTGTGGAGGAACTCGATTTGAGGGTGGGCGACGGCTCGCTCGAGCATGATGCGGGAGGCGCGGAAGTTTTCGGAGCGGTTGATGATGGTGACCTTGGTGGCGAAGCGGGTGAGGAAGAGGGCTTCTTCCATGGCGGAGTCTCCTCCTCCGATGACGGCGATCTCTTTGCCGGAGGCGAAGAAGCCGTCGCAGGTGGCGCAGGAGCTGACGCCGAAGCCGATGAGGGCCTGCTCGGAGGGGAGGCCGAGCCAGCGGGCGCTGGCTCCGCTGGCGATGATGAGGGAGCGGGTGCGGATGATGTCTTTGCCGACGGTGAGCTCGAAGGGGGATTTGCAGAGGTCGACTGCGGAGAGATGGGCCATGCGGAGCTCGGCGCCGAAGCGGGTGGCCTGCTTCTTCATGTTCTCGATGAGCTCGGGACCCTGGACTCCCTCGGGCCAGCCGGGGAAGTTTTCGACGAGGGTGGTGATGGAGAGCTGGCCTCCGGGCTCGTGGCCTTCAAGGACGAGGGGCTTGAGGTTGGAGCGTGCAGCGTAGATGGCGGCGGTGAGGCCGGAGCAGCCGGAGCCGAGGATGACGGTATCGCGTACTTCGTTCTGATCAGACATAGAGATTTGATTGTATCGGTTTGGAAAGGGTGCAGGGGAAGGGACCAGGGCTTAGGGCCCAGGGCTCAGGGGGCGGTGCTTCCGATTGCTGAAACCTCGGCGCTGGCCCTGAGTCTTGGCATTTAGGATGGAGGGATGGCTGATCTGGTGTTGGTATATGGAATGAGGCTGTTGCCCGCGGATGAGGTCGAGGCTGTGCAGGCGGCTCCGATCCAGTTGAAGAATGGTCACGAGGCGCAGGTGACGATGCATATTCTGGAGGGAAGCAGGGAGCGGATCGAGGCTCAGCTGCGACATAGCATCGATGCGTTCTTTGATTTCTATCCGGAGATTTAGAAGGCCACGAAGGTGAGCGGTGGGTTGGGAGCGGTGGGTGGTGCGCAGAATCAAGGTCTGGTGCAGTCGATGACCATGCTCTTCCAGAGATAGGGATAGCGGCCGGAGCCCTGGAAGTGCAGGTTCTGGAAGCCGGTCTCGGTGATGAGGGTGGAGAGAGTTTTGCGGCTGAAGAATTTTATGTGGCCACCGTCGTAGAGGGAATCGACGTGCTTGTCCCAACCTCCGGCAAGAGAGATGGCGAGATTTTTCAGGTAGCCGTGGTAGGGCGTGGTGCAGATGAAGCGGCCATGGGGTTTGGTGGCGGCGAGGCAACCGGCCATGAAGCTGCGGGGGTTGTAGAGGTGCTCGACGACCTCGGCACTGTAGACGAGATCGAAGGGTTGCTCGTTGAGGTTAGCGAGGATATTGCTGTCTGCGGCGACGACTTCGAAGCGTCCGGCGGGGCAGCTTTGGCGGGCGATGTTGACTCCGGCTTCGGCGAGATCGATGCCGACGACGGAGAAGCCTCGGCGGGAGAACTCGGAGGCGACGGAGCCGTTGCCGCAGCCGATGTCGAGGATGCGGGCGTTGGGGGGTAGCCCGGTGGCGAGGCTTAAGAGGGTGGGGAGAAGATAGGCGTGAGCTCCTCGCAGGCCGGGCGTGGTGTATTTGCTCGATTCAAGAAAAGCGGTAGTGGAGGAGGTGCTCATGCACTGGACTGTACCACGCGTGTGGGAAGGGGAAGGGTTTGGGGTGAGGAAGAGAGAGACGATTGGAAGAGGGAGTGGGTGAGGGGAGACAACGCTGTGCGAGACGAATTCATGTGATTTGCCCTTTGTGACGAAAGACGTTGCAGAGGGCAAGATGCGATGGTCGCACGCAGATGGATTTGGAGTGGAGTGGTGGCTGGGGTGTTGGGGTGGGTGGGCGGTGGCTGGGCGCGAGCGCAGCAGACGCCTGGGGGCGGGGTTGCGGGACCGGCTGTCAGCGTTGGAGGCGAGTTGCGAGCGATGGCGGCTCGTTCGGGTGTGGTATTTGTGGGGGAGGTGCAGCGTGTCGTGCCGAAAGAAGGGGTGGTGGAGATTACGTTCCTGGTGCAGCGGCCGGTGCTGGGCGTGACGGGAGGGAGGTATGTGATGCGGGAGTGGGCAGGGCGCTGGACGGGGGGACAGCAGCGCTATCGGGTGGGGCAGCAGGCGATGTTTTTTTTGTATGCACCGAGTGCAGCGGGGTTGAGCTCTACGGTGGACGGGATGGTGGGTGTGGTGCCGCTGATTCCGATGGGAGCGAACGCGGAGGCGGTGCTGGATGCGCGTTGGTTGATGGCGCGGGTGGTGCGGAGGGTGGGGGCTCCGATGGTGGAGGCAGCGCAGGGTGCGATTGCGCTGGTGGACGCGGTAACGGTGGTGAGACATTGGCAGACGGAGGCGACGATGGAGCCGGCGCGGCGTTCGCTGCCGGCGGGAGTGGGCCTGGTGGCGGGGACCAAGGATGTGCCGGGCGCGACAGAGGTGAAGGTGCAGGCCGATGGTCAGCGCTAGGTTGAGGAGTGTGTGGCGAGGGCTGGCGGGCTGCGGAGTTGTTTTGATGGCAACGACGGCGTGGGCTGGAGGGCCTCGATTTGTGACGGGGACGAGCGGGTATGCGCAGGCAGGGATTCCGATGGCCTGGTATACGTCGCAGCCGTTGTATTTCACGGACGCGGGAGATTTGAATTCGACGGTGAGCCATGCGCAGGCGGATGCGATGGTGGCCGCGGCGGCAGGGGTTTGGAATATTCCGACGGCGAGCCTGACGCTGGCGCAGGGAGGTGAACTGGCCGAGCATGTGAGCGGGGCAAACAGCTACTTCAACGGGACCAGCGTGGTGTTTCCTGCAGATGTGCAGGCGACGAATTATCAGGCAATCCAGATTGCGATTGTGTACGACAGCGATGGGAGCATTACGGACCTGCTGCTGGGGAGCGGGGCGAGCGATCCGAGTGGATGCAATCAGAATGGCGTGGTGGAGAGTGTGGACTCGTTTGGATCGAATGCGACGATACAACATGCGGTGATTGTGCTGAATGGATTGTGTGTGGGATCGAATGCGCAGCAGTTGACGCAGATGCAGTACCAGTTGACGAGGGTGTTTGGGCGAGTGCTGGGGCTGGCGTGGTCGCAGTTGAACGACAACGTGTTTACCGGGGTGAAGCCGGTGACGGCAGCGCAGATGGCGGTGTGGCCGCTGATGCATCCGATCGACGTGAACTGTGGGCCGTATACGTACCAGTGCATGCAGAATCCGTTTACGCTGCGGATCGATGATGTGGCGGCGCTGATGGAGCTGTATCCGGTGACGATGTCGATGCCGGGTAAGACGCTGAGCGCGCAGAGCACGGCGGGGCTTTCGGGGTCGGTGAGCTTTTCGACGCACCAGGGGATGGAGTTGGTGAATGTGGTGGCGGCGCGGCTTTTGACTGGGCAGACGCTGTGGGATCCTTATCCGGTGGTATCGGGCATGGCGGGGTATTTGTTTCAGCAGAATGGCGGAAATCCGGTGAGTGGGCCGGAGTTGGTGAGTGAGAACGCCGGGGCCAATGTATCGGCGGATGAAGGAGCGTGGAGAATACCGTACATTCCAGTGGGGACGACGGGCGCGGGCTTCTATCTTGTGACGGAGGGGATTAATCCGCTTTACACAGGGGAGTATGCGGTGGGGCCTTACCAGAGGCCGGCGGTCACTATTTCGGGCGGAGGGGTGACGAGTGGAGCGGGGCCGCTGACTCCGGGGATGACGGGTACGGCGACGTTCACGCAGTCGACGTCGGCGGCGAACTGGTGCCAATATCCGGATGGGACGGAGACGAATCCGCTGGGATCAATTGCGAGCGGATGGTGGAATGCGACGTTGTGCGCTGCGAACTACACGGCGTGGCGGAAGACGACGGTGAACGCGAATACGACCTGGACGATTGAGGTGACGGCGACCAATGAGTGGGGAACACCGACGCTGCAGAAGATGCAGCCGGTGATTGGAGTATGGAACCAGAGCGACCCAACGGGAACGCTGCCGACGGTGGGGAGCCAGGCGGCGGCGATGAATTCAATGACGGTGGGGATGACGCAGTTGTGGATGGCTCCGGTGGCGAGTGCGTCGGTGATGCGGATTGCGATTGCGGACCAGTTTGGAGGAGGTCGGCCGGACTTTATGTATGCAGCGAGGATTCTGTATGCGGGTAGCGTCACGCCGACGAGATTGGGGTCGGGTGGCGGGCAGATTGTGATTACGGGGATGGGCTTCCAGGCGGGGAACCAGGTGATGGTGAATGGAGTGCCGGCGACGGTGTTGAGCTGGACGCCGACGCAGATTGTGGCGACGGCTCCGCTGATGGCGACGGCGGGTGCGACGAGTGGGACGGCGGTGGATGTGGCGGTGGTGGATGCGAGGACGGGAGGGTCGACCGATATACAGGGGGCGTTGACGTATGTGGTGGGGACGGTGGATCAGGTACAGCTGGTGTCGGCCCCGGCGGCGCTGGAGACGGGGTATGTGGCGGCGACTCCGTTTGCGGTGAGGGTGTATTCGGCGGATGGGGTGACTCCGGCGACGGGAGCGAGTGTGACGTTTGTGGTGACGGGAAGTGGCACGGGAGCGGCGCTGGTGACGGGATGCCAGAGCGGGCCGGGGTGCGTGGTGAAGACGGATGGGACGGGGCTGGCGCAGACTCCGGTGATGGGGATTGCGGCGGGAGCGGTAATGGTGCGGGGCACGGAGATGAGTGGTGGCGCGTCGGTGCAGGCTGCGATGGCGGATGTTGATCCGGTGCGGACGGTGGCGATGAACTCGGCACCGCAGTATCTTGCGGCGGGGGCGTCGGGGAGTTGGAGTGTGGCGCTGGCGGCGACGCAGGATGGAGCGGTCGCGGCGGGTGTTCCGGTGGCGTGGTCGACGACGGGAGTGGGATTTACGCTGACTCCTCCGGGGGAGATGACGGCGGCGAATGGGACGGCGGGTGTGGTGGTGCAGGTGAACGGGATCGCTGGCGGCTCTGCGAATGTGGTGACGGGATGCGCGTGGAGTACGGTGTGCTCGAGCTGGACGGTGTATGGCGTGGCAGCTCCGCAGTGGGTGATTGCGGTGTCGAGTGGAGGGGGACAGAGTGTGCGGACAGGCGGTGTGGGGCTGGCTCCGGTGATGATGCAGGTGACGGATGGAGCGGGACATGCGCTGCCGGGTGCTGCGGTGACGGTGTATCAGACGGCGTATGCGTGGGAAGGGACCTGCGGGAATATTGGGGCTTGTGCGTCGGCTCCGGTGCTGGGGACTTCGCGGAGTTCGGCGGTGTCGGATGCGAATGGGATGGTGCAGGTGGCGCCGATGCGGGTGCCGGGAGTGGCGCAGATGGTGAGGATTGCGGGGGCTGCGGGGACTCGTGGATTGGCCACGGCTTCGCTGGCGGTAACGCCTTAAAGGCAGGGATTAGGGAACAGGGATTAGGAGTTAGGGTGAAGGAGTAAAGGCACCCTTTGGCTTCGCGGTTGGCGAGAGGTTTAGGGTGCCTTGGTGGTGCGGTGGATTTGGGTGGGGCTAGTAGGGTTCTGCCGGGAGCAGGCCGGTTAGGGCTGCGGGGCGGCGGATGGCGGTGAGGCCGAAGATGGAGATGTAGATGTAGCAGATGGCGGGGACGATGAAGGCGGGGTGCAGGCCGATTTTGTCGGCCAGCGCTCCGGTGCCGAGGGGGATGATGGCTCCTCCGACGATGGCTGCGATCATCAGGCTTGAGCCTTTGCTGGTGAGGGGGCCGAGGTCCTGAATGCCGAGGGTGAAGATCGACGGGAACATGATGGAGTTGAAGATGCCCACGAAGAGGAGGGCGTACATGGCTAGGTGGCCGTGGGTGAGGAGGGAGATGACGACGAGGGTGAAGGCTCCGATGGCGGCTCCGCCGAGGACGGGGCCGGTGCGGACTCGTTGCAGGACGGCAGAGCCGATGAAGCGGCCGATCATGGCTCCTCCCCAATAGACCATGAGGAACTTGGCGGCGGTGTCCTGAGGGAGGGCGCCGATCTGGGGTAGACCCATGTAGTTGACGAGGAGGCTGCCGATGGTGACTTCGGCGCCGACGTAGGTGAAGATGCCGAGGGCACCGGCGAGGAGCCAGGGGTGGTGCCAGATGCTGTCGGGCTTGGAGAGGGCTTCTGCGAAGGCTCCGGGGCGGAAGTCCTGGGTGAGGTCGGTCATGCCGGTCTGGGGCTTGAGCTTGATGACGGCGAGCGCTATGGCGAGGATGAGAAGCATGAGCGCGATGCCGATGTAGGGCAGACGGACGGTGGAGGCCTGGGCGGCGCGGTAGGCTTGGCGACCTATCTCGGACATCGAGAGGAGGTGGGCTGGGGTGATGACGGGGACGGCGTTGCGCAGGATGAGGACTGCACCGAAGAAGGGGGCAATGAAGGTGCCGACGGAGTTGAAGGCCTGCGCGAGGTTGAGGCGGCTGGACGCGGTCCTGGGCGGGCCGATGACGGTGACGTAGGGATTGACGGCGACCTGGACGACGGTCATGCCGGCGGCGAGGACGATGAGGGCGCAGAGGAAGACGGGGAAGAGCGCGAAGTTTGCGGCGGGGATGAAGCCCGCGGCGCCAACGGCCATGATGATGAGGCCGACGACCATCGTCTTCTTGTAGCCGAACTTATCGACGAGCGCTCCGCCGGGATAGCTGAAGAGGAAGTAGGAGGTGAAGAAGGCGAACTGCACGGTGAGGACTTCGGCGTAGTTGAGGGCGAAGATGCTCTTGAGGTGCGGGATGATGATGTCGTTGAGGCAGGTGAGGAAGCCGACCATGAAGAAGAGAGCGGTGGCGACGCTCATGGCGCGCGTGTCGGTCTTCATCTGTGGATCGTCGTAAGAACCTGGGGCGCTGACGTTGCGGATGGGAACTGCCAAGAAGGAACTCCTTCGTTCAGAGAGGTCGAGGGTGCGAATAGCCGGCTTGAATCAAGAGTAACTGTTTTTGGGGGTTTCTGGAGGAGGCTCCGGTCTATTGCAGGAGGATCGTCTGGGATTTGCCGGTGTCGGACACGGTTGTGGCCCAGCCGAGGGGGGTGTGTTCGAGGGGGGTGGAGTGGCCGTTTACGGTGGCCTGGGAGGTCTTGGGAGTGAAGCCGATGGCCTCGATGCGGTACTGGGTCCACCAAGGGTGGAAGCTGCCTTCGCGTTGCGGGATGTTGAGGGTGAGGGTGCCGTCCGCGGCTACGGTGCAGGTGAGGTGGAGGCGGAGGTAGGAGCCTTTGCGGAAGTCGTAGGACTTGCCGTCGTCGGTGTAGAGGTCGCCGCTGCAGGCGTTGGGGGAGTTGTCTGCGGGGAGGAAGACGCGGAGGGTCAGCGGGCCGTTGGGCTTGTCTTCGGTGGACTGGACGAGGGGCTGCATGGGGACGATGGCTCCGGCGCGGACGTAGACGGGGAGGTCGCCGAGGCCGGGGTGGACCATGACGGGGGGGAGGGTGGCGGCTGCGGTGGAGGTGGGGTCACGGAGCTCGAGGTCGTGGGTGCCGAGGGCCTGGCGGCGATCGAGTTTGGCTCCGGTCCAGTAGTCGTACCAGATGCCGGGAGGGAGGTGGACTTCGTAGGGGGCGATGTCGTCGGGGAGGGGCGAGGCGGCGACGAGGATGGAGGGGCCGAAGAGGAATTCGCCGGGGGCGTCGAGGTCGAGGGGGTGGCTGTCGCTGGTGGCGTGAGGGAACTCGAGGAAGAGAGGGCGGAGGATGGGGAGGCCGTCGCGGGAGGTTTCTTCAGCCGTGGTGTAGAGGTAGGGCATGAGGCGGTAACGCTCTTCGATGTAACGGCGGCGAATGTCCTCTTGCGCGGGGCCGTCGACCCAGGGTTCGTGCATCCGGGTGCCCTTGGCGGAGTGGTCGCGGTCGATGGGCTGGAAGGCGGCTAGCATGAGCCACTTGGTGAGGAGGTCGGGGGATGGCGAGCCGCCGTAGCCTCCGACGTCGGCCCCGGACATAGAGAAGCCGCTGAGGCCGAGGTTGAGGAGCTGAGGGGTGGTCTGGCGGAGGTGGTTCCAGGTGGAGAGGTTGTCTCCGGTCCAGGTGGTGGCGTAGCGCTGGCCTCCGGCGTAGCTGGCGCGGGTGAGGACGAAGGGGCGGACGTTGGGCTGGAGGGTGAGGAGGCCGTCCCATGTTCCGCGGGAGTTTTGCATGCCGTAGATGTTGTGGATCTCAGGGTGGAGGGCGGTGCGCTTGGCAAAGCCTTCCCCAAGAGAGGCAGGCTCGTCGATGCGGTGGACTACGTCGTCGGGCATGGTCTTGGTGGGGTAGACGAAGACGGCGGGCTCGTTCATGTCGTTCCAGAAGCCGGCAACTCCGTCGGCGACGAAGTCTTTGTAGAGGGAGCCCCACCAAGCTCGGGTGGATTGCTGGGTGAAGTCGGGGAAGAGGGAGGGGCCGGGCCAGACGGGGCCTACGTAGTTCTTGCCGTTTTCCTTGACGAACTGATCGCCGGCGATGCCGGTGTCGTAGGGGGCGTAGTTCTGGTTAGGGGCGTCGGCGATGTGGAGGTCGGTGATGAGGACGGTGTGGAATTTTTCGGCGGCGAGCTGGTGGATGAGGCCGGGGAAGTCGGGGAAGCGGTCGGGATCGACGGTGAAGGGGCGGTTCTTGTACTGGTAGTCGATGTCGAGATAGATGGCGTCGGTGGGGATGTGGTCGGCGCGGAGGTGGGCGGCGATGTCTTCGACCTGCGCGCGGGGGTAGTAGCTGTAGCGGGACTGCTGGTAGCCGAGGGTCCAGAGGGGTGGGAGGGGGGTGGGGCCGGTGAGCCAGGCGTAGGTTTCGACGACGTGTTTAGGCTCGGGGCCGTAGAGGAGGTAGTAGTCGATGGGGCCGGCGGGGGCGGAGAAGGTGTAGCGGTCGGTGCGCTGGCGGCCGAAGTCGAAGGAGGTGCGGAAGGTGTTGTCGAAGAGGACGCCGATGGTGCGGCCGGAGTGCATTTCGAGGAAGAAGGGGATGGACTTGTAGATGGGGTCGGTGGACTCCTGCCAGCCGAAGTTGTCGGTGTTCCACATGGAGAAGGCTTCGCCAGAGCGGTCGAGGGGGCCGGGCTTGTCGCCGAGGCCGAAGAAGTGGTCGTCGAAGGGCTTGGACTTAGTGACGGTGAAGCCGTCAGGTGTGAAGGTGACGGGGAGGGCGTCGGATTGGAGGACGTTGCCGTTGAGGTCCGAGACAGTGAGGCGGAGGTCGGGGGTGACGGCGACGCGAAGGTCGGCGGTGGCGAAGCCGGTGGGCTCGGAGGTGACGGGAACGCGGGCGGTGCGGGCGTCGGGGAGTACGGCCCAGGAGGCGTCTTCCGCAGGATGGCCGTTGGGGTAGATGCGGACGCGGAGGACGTCGGGGCGGAGGGCGTCGACGCGGAGGGTGAGGGTGGAGGTGGAGAGCTCGAGACCGTTGGGGGTGTGGGCGGAGGCGGGGAGTTGGGCCACGAGGAGGGTGGGGAGGGAGCTGACGAGGAGGGCGGCGAGGCAGAGGCGGCGAGAGAGGGTGTCGGGCATAGAGGTGTTGAGCATACAGGTATAGAGAGACAAAGTTTAAGTCCTCATCGCAATACAAACGCTGCCCACAGTAGTTCATTTGTTCTTCAACGAGCAAGGCTTTTTGAATGAGGAGGTTGAGCGGTTGGCTTAAGTGGAAAACGAGGTGGGAGTTATTTCAGGTCGAGGGAGTAGAAGTTTCCGGTGAAGACGCGGGCGCGGATGAGCGGGCGGTTGTCGCGGGTGAGGCCACCGAAGACGAAGTCGACGGCGTCGTGCTCGCGGGAGCCGGCGAGGCGGACGACCTGGTCGACGTGGCCGTCGGGGATGGAGATGCGGTCGATGGGCTGGGAGGGGTCGAGGGCGGCGTGGATGTAGAGATAGCGGCTATCGGAGGACCAGATGGGGTCGGCGCCGGAGGGGACGGCGAGGGTGGTCCAGCTCTGGGTGGTGACGTTGAAGAGGCGGACCTGGGTCTGGTCGAGGGAGAGGGCGGCGATGAAGTGGCCGTCGGGGGACCAGCGGGGGCTAAAGAGGCCGTTGGAGGCGGGGATCTGGTCGACGGCTCCTGTGGCGAGATGGACGAGGAGGAGGGTTCGAGCAGGATTGTCCTTGCCCATCTGGTCGTTGGTGCGGCCGAAGAGGATGGATTTGCCGTCGGGCGACCAGGAGGGGTCGGCGGCGTTGCGGGACTCGTTGAGGACGGGCTGGAAGTCTCCACCGTTGGCGCTGGTGAGATAGATTCTCCAGACTTTACCGGCTTCGCGGGCCATGACGGCGAGGTGGGAGCCGTCGGGGGACCAGCGGGCGAGGAAGGCGTAGAGGTTGTCGGGGGTGATCTGGAGGATTTCGGTGCCGTCGGAACGGGCTCGCCAGAGCTGACCGCTGGTGTTGGTCCAGCAGACCCATTTGCCGTCGCGGGTGTAGTCCACCCGGACGGCGGTGGAGAGGAAGCCTTTGACGGGGAGGAGGTCGCCGTTGGGCTCGACGGATTCGAGCTCGGAGCGGGCGTCGGCTCCCATGAAGAAGATGCGGCTTCCGGAGCGGGCGGCGACGGGGGACTTGAACTCGAGGGGGCCGTCGGTGAGGCGGACGGGGTCGGAGATGGAGTTGCCGGAGAGCTTCCAGAGGTCGTTGTTGCCGCCCTTGGAGGACTGGAAGACGAAGGCCCGGCCATCGGCGGTCCAGACACCGCAGCACTCGCCGGCGGGCTGGTTGAAGTTGGGGAGGATGCGCTGCGGGGTGCGGTTGTCCGGAGTGAGCTGCCAGAGGGAGACGGTGTGGGCGAGGGGATCGAGGATGGTGAAGCGGAGCAGTTGGCCGTTGGGGCTCCAGCGGAGCCAGAAGGCACGGCCGGGGAGGGTGGCGTAGAGCCGGGGAGTGCTGCTCGTGATGACGGTGAGGTAGAGATTGTTGCCGTTGGCGTAGAGGATTCCTCCGTTGGAGGGCATCCAGGTGGCGTCGTGGGCGAGGACGTCGCCGACGCGAAGGGCGGAGCCACCGGTGGTGGGAACGATCCAGAGGGGCTGCTCGGACTCGGGGGAGAGGTGGTCGCGGAGGAGGAGGCGGGAGCCGTCGGGGGAGATGTCGCCGAGGGGGGGGCTGGCGACCTCGGAGGGGATGTTGAGGGGCTCGACGAAGCCTCCGGTGATAGAGACGGAGGAGAGGAGGGAGTGGCCGCTGTCGAGGGTGGCGGCGTAGAGATGGACGCCGTCGGTGACGGGGGCGGCGAGGTTCTCCATGCTGTCGACGCTGGGGGCGAGATGGCCGTTGTGGGTGATCTGGAGGATGTGGGTGGGGGTGGTGGTGGAACGGGCGGAGCCGAGAAAGAAGCCTGCGATGCAGGCGGCGGCGGCAGCAGTGAGGGCGATGGAGGTCCAGAGGATTTGGTGGGAAGTCGTTGAGGATATTGGAGTTGTGGTAGAAGAACCGGGGGGGGGAAGGGATGGAGGGAGTGGCGTGCGGGTGGGTGGTTGAAGGTTTGGAGGCAGGACGAGGCGGGTGGCGATGGGGCCTGTCGCGGAGGGGTCGGCGGAGGTGTCCGGGATGGGTTCGATAACGCCGACGGGAGCGATGAAGCGGTAGCCGCGGCGGGAGAGGGTCTCGATGAAACGGGGGTTTTCGGCAGAGTCGCCGAGGGCTTCGCGGATCTTGTTGATGGCGGTGCCGAGGGAGTGGTCGAAGTCGACGACGGTGTCTTTGCCCCAGAGACGGGACTGCAGTTCGTCGCGGGTGACGACCTGGCCGGGGCGCTCGAGGAGGGCGGTGAGGACTTTGAAGGGCTGGCCCTGGAGCTTGATGCGGAAGCCGGCCTTCCAGAGTTCGCCACTCTGAAGATCGATCTCGTAGAGGCCAAAACTGAGTCTCGGGTTGGTGATCTGACCCGTCATTTGCTAGTAGATTCCTTGCGACTCCGACTGTACCACTGATTAGGGCAGATGATGTAACGGCGGTAGGTAGCTGATTTTGTGATGGTTATCTGTTGATGAAAAATGGAGTGACAAAGGAATTGGAGAAGATTGCGAAGAAGGGGGCAATTGAGGGACGTTACGACCGAACCTTCCCCAGGACTTTGTAGAGCTCGAATGGAGCCGAGCAGGAGACCGGGAAGGACTTTGGAGGCAATACATGCAACGCACAAATACAACCGGTCGTACAGGACGCCGGGTCGCACGCGTTCTGATGGCGGTTTTCCTGCTGGCCACGTCGTGGAGCTTGATGCAGGGGCAGTCGGATACAGGACGAGTCACAGGAACAGTGGCGGATGCGACCGGGGCGTTGATCCCGGGCGCGAGCGTGACGCTGACGGATGTGGATACAGGCATTGCGCAGACGAGGACGACAGGCGGAGAGGGTAGCTTCAACTTCCCGGCGCTGACTCGCGGTCACTACCGGGTGGACGCGATGGCGAAGGGATTCGCGTCGCAGAAGCAGGAGTTTGAGCTGCAGATACAACAGGTGCAGACGGTAGAGTTCAAGTTGAACACGGGGTCGATGAGCACGACGGTGGATGTGACGGATGCGGCGCCGATTGTGGACCTGGCGACGTCGTCGACGGGCGAGGTGATTGAGGGGCGGCAGGTGGTTGACCTACCGCTGAGCCAGCGCAACTTCCTGGAGTTGGCGACACTGACGCCGGGCGTGACGCATGGAGCGTACGGGTCGGATGCGTCGGGTATCAATGGCAACGTGGAGACGATGCGGTATGCGGATAGTGGGGGCGGGGCGCTAACGGTGAACGGTCTGCGTCCGCAGTCGAATAACTTTCTGTTGGATGGAGTGGATGATAACGAGTCGCTGGTGAACAGCATTGTGATCTTCCCATCGCCAGATGCGATCCAGGAATTTCGTGTGACGACGGCGGTAGCGCCGGCGGAGTTTGGCCGGGCTGGCGGTGCGATTGTGAATGCATCGATCAAGTCGGGTACAAACCAGATTCATGGAACGGTGTTCGGCTACTTTCGTGACCAGGTCTTCGATGCGAACCCGGAGTATTTTTCTCCGACGTCGGCGGTCCCTGCGTTCCAGCGGAAGCAGTTTGGGTTTGCCGCGGGCGGACCGATATTAAAGGACAGGCTCTTCATCTTCGGTGACTACCAGGCACTGCGGCAGAAGCAGCCACAGGATTCAGGATTCCAGACGGTCCCGACCGTATTGATGCGGAAGGGCGATTTTAGCGAACTGCTTGGACTGAAGACGACGACGCTGCCGAATGCATCGTTGACGGGCTGCAATACGGTGACGACGGCGAGCGGGAATGTGTACAGCACGACGGCGTCGAATGCGCAGGCTCTGTTCAATGCGAGTGCGGATAATGGAGCCATCTTCGATCCGACGACTTGCTCGCAGTTTGTGTCGGGCGGGGCACCGAACGTGATTCCTACGGCTCGCGCGAATCCGGCGGGCTTAAACTATTTCAATGCGTTCAACCTGCCGAATACGACGGGCGTGATCAACAACTATTTTGTGATTCGGAAGAACATTACGAACTACAACGACTTCAATGTGCGGCTGGATTATCATCTGTCGTCGAAGGACCAGCTGTTCGTGCGGTATAGCTATGGGCAGGACAACAATACGATCACGAGCTTATTCACGAATCTTCCTGCGGGATTTGCGTCCGGAAATAACGTCAATCATCCGCGCGCGATTGCGGGTGGATACACGCGGATCTTTACACCAAATATTGTGAACGAGTTTCGGTTTGGATATACGCGGCCAGAGTATGCGTACATCAATCCGCAGGAGGGAACTCCGGTATCGGCGAACCTCGGGATTGTGAATGCGAATCGCAACTCGCTGCTGGGCGGCGGAGCATTGATCGGCGGCAACAATGGAGAGATTGCGTATACCGGTGATGGTGGACCGTACTCGGTACCGCAGAAGACGTTCCAGTATGCGGATGCGCTGACGTATACGCATGGTGCACATACGTTCAAGGCTGGCGCGAACATTATGCGGCGCGAGGTGGACTTCTTCCAGGGCAATGACTCGAAGGGCTACTTCATTATTGGCGGCGTGAATTATCCGGGCACGGGACGGTTTACCGGCTACGAGGCGTCGGAGTTGCTGGCAGGATTCTCGGATTACGAGATCGGTGCGGCCAGCACGTACTTCAAGACGTTCAGCTATGAGACGGGCTATTTTATGCAGGACGACTGGAAGGTGAATCGCCGGCTTACGTTGAACCTTGGCGTACGCTACGACCTGTATACGTATCCGTATGAGTTGAACAATAACCAGGCGAACTACGACATTCCGACGGGTCAACTTTTGTTTGCGGGTGTGAATGGAAATTCGCGTTCGCTGGTGAATACGGATACGAATAATTTTGCTCCACGCATCGGGTTTGCGTATGACCTGTTTGGCAATGGCAAGACGTCGCTGCGCGGTGGTTATGGCATCTACTACTTCCTTGATCGCGGCGGTATTGGCAACCAGCTTTCGAACAATCCTGGGTTCAATGGGTTGCAGGAATTTACGGCGACGAATGGCTATCGCGTGACGTTTACGGGACAGGCTCCGTTGAATGACAACAACAGCGTGGACGCAACGCAGCCGCTGCCTCTGCCGGTGTTTGGCGCGTCTGCGGTAACTCCTTCGCTGCTGGCGAACTCGAGCGTGATTGCGCAGCTTCCGAATAACCAGAACAGCATGGTGCAGCAGTACAACCTGCAATTGCAGCAGCAGATCGATCGCTATACTTCGTTCACGATTGCGTATGTGGGTAACAAGAGCGATCATCTGATGACGTGGTTCAATGCGAATGCTCCGGTGCTTGGAACGGGCGTGGCTACGTATACGAATCGTGGGAACATTGATGAAGGCACTGCCGAGGGCAGCGGCCACTACAACGGTCTGCAGCTTTCGATTAACCGCAACGTTGGAAACAACCTGTTGGTGACGGGTGCATATACGTGGTCGCACACGATGGACAACTCGAATGGAGCGTTCAACACGGGTGCGAGTGGCGCTGGCAGCCGGTTCTTTATTACTCCTGCGGGGCCGTCGTTTGTGTTGAACCACGGCAACTCGGACCAGGACCAGAGGCAGGCGTTTGTTGCTTCGGCGGTCTATAACCTGCCGTTTGGCCATGGACAGAGGTTTGGGTCGAGTGTTCCTCATGTGGTCAATGAGGTAGTGGGTGGATGGCAGACGAACGCTATCGTAACGCTGGACAGCGGAACTCCGTTCGACATCAATACGAGCGGTGTGAATAATGCTGCCATCGATAATCGTGCCGATGTGCTGCAGTTCAAACATGTGGGTCGCGCAGCGGTGGGAGGAACCAACGTGGCCAATCACCTGACGTACTTTACAGGAACGTTTGCACCACCACCGACGATCACGGTCAACGGGAACCTGGTGTACACGCGTGCAGGCAATGTGGAACGGAATCAGTTCTATGGACCGGGCTTCAATGCGGTGGACTTTGGAATATTCAAGGACTTCGCGATCACGCAGCGGGTGAAGTTCCAGCTGCGGGCACAGGCCTACAATCTGTTCAACACTCCGGCGTTCACTAATCCTGATGCGGATATTCATGATGGCGTGGCGAATGCGGATGGCACGTATACCACGGGTGCGGCATCGAACGGATTTGGTTCGATCAGCGGAACGCGGGCGCAGTCGGAGCGGCAGATGGAGTTTGCTGCACGCATCAACTTCTAACCGGAACGCAGTATCAACCGAGCGGCACTGCACCGGTGTGCAGTGCCGCTCTTTTGTGGCAGATTGAACAGAGTAGGAGTTGGGGATGTTCTTGGAAAGCAATGGAGCGGGATCGTGGATGCGGGCTGCACGGTTTGGCGTGGTGTGGTGTAGCTTAGGTGCGGCGTTGGGTGGGTCGATGGTTGCTGCCGCGCAAGGGCGATTGGATACGTTGAAGATGGAGAAGGTTGATCCTCCGAACTGGTGGGCGGGGATGCCGAAGCCGATGCTATTGGTGCGTGGTGAGGGGCTGCGTGAGGCCACGTTTTCTTTGAGCGATAGGTCGTTGCGGATTGAGAAGATTGTGGCGTCGGAGAATGGGCATTGGGCGCAGTTGTGGCTGTCGGCGTCGCCGAACGGGCCTGAGACTGTGATTTTGCGTGCACAGCTTGACGCTGAGAAAGCAGAGATGCCGTATACCTTCGCGGCACGGCGTAGGGCTGGTGATGGCTTTGCAGGGTTCTCATCGCGCGATGTGATGTACCTGATCATGACGGACAGATTTGCGGATGGGGACACGACGAATGATGGGCCTGATGCGCACAGTGCTGCGAATAGCGCAGAGGCCGTTGCAGAGCGTGCGAAGCCTCGCGGATGGCATGGCGGTGATCTTCGAGGGGTGACGCAGCATCTTGATTATCTACAGCAACTGGGCGTGACTGCGGTGTGGACGACTCCGGTGTATCAGAACCATGAGGCGGATAGTTATCATGGCTATGGAGCTACGGATTTATATGCCGTGGATGAGCACTATGGTTCGCTAGAGGATCTGAAGTCGCTGGCAGCGGCGCTGCATTCTCGCGGCATGAAGTTTGTGCTCGACACGGTGCCTAATCATATTGGTCCGGAGAATCCATGGGTGAGGGACGAGCCCGCTCCGGATTGGTTTCATGGCACGCTGGCGCATCATCTTGCAGGGGAGACGAACTTCAGTGCGCTGATTAATCCTCATGCTCCGGAGAGGGATCGGGTTGGGACTCTCGATGGGTGGTTCGCGAATACGCTGCCGGATATGAATACGGAGAGTCCCGCGGTGGCGCAGTATTTGCGGCAGAATGCTGTCTGGTGGATTGAAGAGACGGGCGCTGATGCGTTGCGGATCGATACGTTTCCTTATGTGGACCGCGAGTTCTGGCACGAGTTCAATGTTGAGCTGAAGATGCTGTATCCGCGGCTGACCGAAGTGGGTGAGGTCTTCAATGCTGATCCTGTGATCACGTCTTCGTTTGCGGGTGGTGTCACCCGCGCGGGCGTCGATACGGAGCTGTATACGCCGTTTGATTTTCCGACTTATTTTGCTTTGCGCGATGTGTTTACGAAGGGTGCTCCGATGAGCAGGCTGGCGGAGGTGCTGGCGCAGGATTCGCTGTATCCGCATCCGGAGCGGCTGGTTCCGTTCTTTGGAAATCACGATACGACGCGGTTTGTGAGCGCGGCGAAGAGTGAGGAGTCGCTGGAGCTTGCGCAGGTCTATGTACTGACGACGCGGGGGATGCCGGAGATTTATTCGGGGGATGAGATTGCGATGGCGGGTGGTGATGACCCGGATAACCGGCGTGATTTTCCGGGTGGGTTTGCGGGGAGTGCCGGCAGTGGGTTTGTGGCTGCGGGACGAACGCCGGAACAGGAGATGGATTTCAAGTGGGTCGCGCGGTTGGATGCGTTGCGGCACGAGCATGAGGCGTTGGCGTGCGGTGCGGAACAGGTGCTCGCTAGCAATGAGGATTGGATGGTGTATCTGCGCGATGCGGGGCGGGCGGTGCCGGGAGCCTGCGGGATTTCCGGAGTGTCGGGAGCTTCGAAGGAGCGCGTGGTGGTAGCGATTCATCGTGGATCGAAGGTGGAGGGAAGTATGACGGCGAAGATCGATGTGAAACTGGGGGAGACGTGGATGCAGGGCTGTCGCCTGGGGGCTGCGGAGATTCACTCGGGTGGTTCGAGCGGCGCTGTGAGCGGGGATTTGCTGCATGTGGAGGCGCAGGGGGATGCTGTGTGGATCGGGGTTTGTCCGTAGTGGTGCGCGAGTGCCTGGTGGGGAATGCCTGCTGGGCGCTCGCGTAGTAGCCTACGTATGGGTGTCGTCGCGGGTATGAGAGCGGCGTTGATCCTGCGGAGGATGGAACGTATGGCGGAAGAGTTGAGTGTGGGGATGAAGCGTATTGGGCCGGTGTCGTTGCGGCCGATTTTTTCAGAGCGGGTATGGGGAGTGGAGACGCTTCCGAAGTGGTATGCGCAGCCGGAAGCGGGTAAGCCTGTGGGTGAGGCGTGGCTTACGGCGGAGACCTGCGTGGTGGACGCGGGAGAGTTTGCGGATATGTCGCTGGCGGAGATGACGAAGAAGTTTCCGGAGGCGTTTGCTGGCGGTGAGTCTGCGGAGTTTCCCTTGCTGATTAAGACTTTGTTTCCTCGCGAGAAGCTGTCGGTGCAGGTGCATCCGAATGATGTGCAGGCAGGAGCGCTGGGGCTGGGACGGGGCAAGACGGAGTGCTGGTATGTGCTCTCGGCGGAGCCAGGCGCGGAGCTGGCACTGGGATTTCGCGAGGAGATTAC
Organism: Acidobacteriota bacterium; assembly: GCA_021778315.1. The sequence continues at coordinate 25,143 of JAJYCQ010000013.1, forward strand.
GGCGGAGCAGATTCGCGCTGCGATCGCGGATGGGACGCTCGAGAGCAAGCTGCGTTATTTGCCTGTGAAGGCTGGCGACATGGTGTTTGTGGATGCCGGTACGGTGCATTCGATTGGGCCGGGGATGGTGGTGCTGGAGACGCAGGAGTATAGCGACATTACGTATCGGCTCTATGACTTTGGGCGACCGCGCGAGTTGCATGTGGATGCGGGGCTTGCGGTGACTCGGACAACGAGCAGCGCGGGGTTGGTTGCGCCGGTGGTGATGGATGGATTTATGCGGCTGGTTGCTTCGGATTATTTTGTTGTCGACCGGTTTGCGGTGTCGGGGGAGGTGGCTCCGCTTGGCTTGAGCGGGAAGATGCAGATGCTGTTTGCGCTGGGTGAGGGCGCTTCTGTGGAGAGTGCGGCGGGGAGTAGGAAGCTCGATCCGTGGCGGGTTGTGGTGCTTCCTGCGGAGGGCGTGGAGTATTCGCTGCGAGGTGCGGGCGAGGTGATTCGCATTGCGCAGCCGTAGTGCGGGATGGCGTCGTCAGCGGGCGTAACGCTGCTGATGCCAGGCCCAGGCGCTGGTGAGGATGTCGTCTAGTTCGGGGTGTTTGGGTTGCCAGCCGAGATTTGCCTTCGCTAGATCGGAGCTGGCGACCAGACGCGCTGGATCGCCCTCTCGTCTGGGCTTGATCTCGACGGGGATCGGATGGCCGGTTACGCGGCGGGCGGCTTCGATGACCTGCTTGACGGAGAAACCGCTGCCGTTGCCGAGGTTGTAGATCATGCGGTCGTGATGGGTGAGGGCGTTGAGAGCGAGGATGTGCGCGTCGGCGAGATCGGCGACGTGGATGTAGTCGCGGATGCATGTGCCGTCGGGGGTGGGGTAGTCGTCGCCGAAGATAAAGATTTTTTCGCGGCGGCCGAGGGCGACGTCAAGTACCAGCGGAATGATGTGGGTTTCGGGCTCGTGGGCTTCGCCTCGTCCGGGGAGGGCGCCGGCTACGTTGAAGTAGCGCAGAGAGGCGTAACGCAGGCCGTGGATGCGATAGAACCAGCGGAGCATGTGCTCGACGAGGAGTTTTGATTCGCCGTAGGCGTTGGTGGGTGCGAGGTCGGCGGTCTCCTCGATGGGCGTGGACTTTGGCTCGCCATAGACTGCGGCGGTGGAGGAGAAGACGAGCTTGTTGGTGCCCGTGGCGAGCATGGCTTCGAGCAGTGAGAGAGTGGATGCGGTGTTGTTGCGGAAGTAGATTTCGGGCTTCTGCATGGACTCGCCAGCTTCGATGAGAGCGGCAAAGTGGAGGACGCCATCGGGCTTGAGCTCGCGGAGGAGGGACTCGACGCGGGGGCGATCGGCGATGTCGGCTTCAACGAAGTCTGCTCCGGCGGGGAGCTCGTTGCGTTTGCTGTGGCAGAGGTTGTCGAGCACGGTGACTTTGTGGCCGGCCTGCATGAGGATGGTCGAAACGGTTCCACCGATATAGCCGGCACCGCCGGTGACGAGCACGTTCATTAGAGATCCTCTTTGGATGCGCTCTCGATTGCTGCGCGGAGTGTTGTGGCTGCGGACTCGGGCGTGATGTCTCGTTGCGGAGAGCCCAGGAGTTCAAAGCCGACCATGAATTTGCGTACGGTTGCTGACCGCAAGAGGGGCGGATAGAAGTGCACGTGGAGCTGCCACTCGGGATGGTTCTGACCGTCGGAGGGTGCGGGGTGCAGGCCCATGGAGTAGGGGAAGGGCGTGTCGAAGACCTGGTTGTAGCCGCTGGTGACCTGCTTGAGCATGGCTGCGAGACCGGCGCGCTGGGGCTCGTTCATGGTCTCGATGCGCGATATGTGCTGGCGGGGGAGCAGCAGCAGTTCGAAGGGCCAGACGGCCCAGAAGGGTACGAGGGCGACCCAGGTTTCGTTCTCTGCGACGATGCGTTCGCGCTGGGTGAGTTCGAGCTGCAGATAGGCGGCGAGCAGCGGTGTGTTGTGTTCGGCTAGATAGGCTTGCTGGGCGGCGAGTTCGAGGGCGGGCTCGTTGGGGATGTGTTCGGTGGCCCAGATCTGGCCGTGGGGATGAGGGTTGCTGGCTCCCATCATGGCGCCGCGGTTCTCGAAGATCTGGACATACTCTATTTCTGGGCGAGCTCCGAGTTCTTCGGCTTGTTCGGCCCAGGTGTCGACGACTCGGCGAATGGAGGGAAGCTCCATGGTGGCGAGCGTGAGGTCGTGGCGGGGATCGAAGCAGAGGACGCGGCAGAGGCCATGCTCGGTCTGGGCGCGGAGGAGGCCGGCGCTGTCGATGTCGAGATGGGCGTCGGGGACGTTTTGTTTGAGTGCTGCGAAGTCGTTTTCGAAGATGTAGGTTCCGGTGTACTGCGGGGTCTCGTGGCCACCGGCGCGGGTGTTGCCGGGGCAGAGATAGCATGCTGGATCGTAGGGCAGCGACTGGGGCTTTGCGGTGTCCTCGGTCTGGCCCTGCCAGGGGCGCTGGGTGCGATGGGGGGAGACGACGACCCACTCGCGTTTGAGTGGATTCCAGCGGCGATGGGGGGATTCGAGAAAGACTTGATCGATCATTGATTTACCGGCAGGGTGGTGGGGGTTCGCAGGCCTGCATTTCTGATCCAGGCACCATCGACGGCGTCGCAGATGTAGACGTCGGCGGCGATGTTGAACTGCTGTTTGTAGGCGGCTTTGATCGCGGTGGCGAAGGCGTCGGCGTGAGTGCGTTTGACGAGGTTGACGGTGCTTCCACCGAAGCCTCCTCCGGTGAGGCGAGCGCCGAAGCAGCCGGGAAGGGTGGTGGCGGTTTCGACGAGGAAGTCTACTTCTTCGCAGCTGCACTCGAAGTCGTCGCGTTCGCTGGCGTGGCCGGCGAGCATGAGTTGACCGAAGGCTACGGGATCGCCGTCGAACATGGCCTGCTTGGCCTGACGGACTCGTCCATTGTCAGAGATGATGTGGCGGCAGCGGCGGTAGGCGGCGTCGGACATCTCCGACTTCGCAGCTTCGAGTTGCTGGAGGGTGGTATCACCGAGATCACGAACGCCGAATTTCTTGACGAGGACGGCCTGGCCTTGCTCGGACTCGGTGCGTCGCATGCCGTACTCGCCGGTTGCGACGGAGTGCTTCACCATGGAGTTGCAGACGACGATCTGGGTGTCGGCGAGGCCTCCCTTGTTCATGGGAAGATGTTCGTAGGTGAGCGAGCGGGTGTCGAGCAGGAGGGCGTGGCCGGCCTTGGCTGCGGTGATGACGAACTGGTCCATGATGCCGCAGGGGGATTCGACGTACTCGTTTTCGGCTCGCTGGCAGAGGACGGCGATTTCTTCGATGGTGAGCTCGATGTTGGCGAGCGCGAGCATGGCCATGGCGCTGGCGACTTCGATGGAGGCGGAGGAGCTTACTCCGGCGGCGAAGGGGACGTTGCCGGTGATGTGGAGGTCGAAAGATTGTGGCTCGATGCCACGCTCCTGCAGCTTATGCAGGACACCGACGGGATAGTCGCTCCACTCGCCGCGCGCTGGGGAGCGGTCGCTGTGGTCGAGGGTCAGTGTCTTGTTGAGGAGCTCGCTGGTGAAGGTGTAGAGGCCGTCCGGGCGCGGGGAGATAGTGGCGCGGGTGACGAAGGGAATGGCCATGGGAAGCACGAGACCACCGGTGTAGTCGGTGTGCTCGCCTAGCAGATTCACTCGTGCGGGAGCTACGCATTCAATGGTGCGGTGCGTGGTTTGCTCTGCGACCGGGATGGAGGTGTAGATGTTTGAGGGCAAGGAAGTTCCTCTGTGCAGTCCTGATGATAAACGCACTTTGTAAACGCGTACATTCGAATCATAAACGCAGTTTGTAAAGCGGTACGTCGGACCGAAGTTCGATGGTTGGGCGGATGGGGGATTGTGAAGAAGCCCATGAGCCGAAGCGGGAGCTAAGTGCAGGGTGCAATGAGAGATAACTCGATTAGGGTGTTGCGTTTGCAGAGCGGGCTGATGGGTTGCAGGTGGATAGTTTTGGAGTTGGCGCGGGGCTTGTCGGCGCCTTCGGAGTTGGAATGGAACTGCACGCAGCAGTTTTTCCGAGGCAATCGTTTGACTCAGTTAGATGCTGGTGGTCGGGGTGGGGGTGGTGAATTCAGGTTTGGGGCGACTTTGAGCTTGTAGGATCTGAGACAAGCGGCCGAACTAGGGGGTTAGTTCGGAGGCGCTGGCGGCGGAGAGTTGGTGGATGGCGAGCCAGGTTTGCTGGTAGGCGCTGAGGGCGTCGGCGGTGGTGGAACGGGCTCCGCGCAGGGCATCGAGGTAGTCGATGAGGGCGATGCCGCCGTGTTCGAAGGCGTACTGGGCGATGGAGAGGACGTCGCGGGACTCGTCGAGGTAGTGGGCGCCGAAGCGGTCGGAGAGGCGTTTGGACTGGATGTAGCCGACCCAGGCCTGATCGACGTCGGAGACGACCTGGAAGCGGGCGGCGGTCTCGGTGAGGCGGGAGGCGTTGGCCTGGAAGCGGGCGGTGTCTTTGTTGCCCTGGTTGCGGTCGAAGATGCGGATGGGGATGTTGATGAAGGCACCGAAGGACTTCTCGGTGCCGGTGAGATCGAACTCGCCTTCGAGGGTGGGGTCGGTGGTGCCGTTGGCAATGGCGAGGCGGGCGTTCGCGTCGGCGGCGGTGGTGGCGAAGCGGGTAGCGGCGTAGTCGGGGCGATTGGTGAGGGCGGTCTGGAGGAGCTGCTCGCGGGTCTGGAGGATGTTGGGTGGGAGGATGTCTCCGGTGATGTCGAAGTCGTCCTTGGGAGTTTCAACTCCGATGAGGGTTTGGAGTTGGTCGCTGGCCTGACGTAGGGCGATGATGTTGTTGGCGTCGTCGGACTCGTAGCTGCCGAGTTGGAGGTCGAGGCGCTCGAAGTCGAGCTTGCCGAGGTCGCCGGCTTTGTAGCGGTCTTGGGCGATGTCGACCTCGTGGCCGAAGTCCTTGAGGCTTGCGCTGGAGAGTTCGAGTGCTTCTTTGGCGATGAGCATGTGGGTGAAGGCCGTCTTTACGCTGAGCTCGGTTTGGCGGATGGAGTCTTCGAGTTGGGACTGGGTTTCGGCGGTGGTTGCGCGAGCATCTTCGAGACGCCACTTGCGTTTCTCTCCTCGCTCGAAGAGACGCGACACCTGCGCGACGTAGGAATACGGGTTGTTGACGGCCGCGGGTTCGGTGACATTTGAGGTATTGATCGCTAGGTAAGGATTGACGCGCAGGCCAGCCTGGATCTCCTGCGCACGGACCGCGCGGAGGTTCTGCTCGGCGGCGAGGAGGGTTGGATTTTTTGAGCGGGCGAGATCGAGGACTTGGGCGAGGGTGAGGGCTCCGGGGCGCGAGGAGGGCGGTGTGCGCGGATCGGGAACGCTGCTTCGTCCGGCTGCATAGGCATCGGCTGCGGTCTGGCCGGAGTTGCTGGCTGTGGCGCTGGTGCTCATCTGGATTGGGTCTGTTTGCGCATGAAGTGCGTGCGCGCCGAGCGTGGTGATGGCGAGGAGGAGAACGGATTGTGTTTTGCGCAGGGTGATCATCGTCTAGCTCTCGAACTCCGCGTCGGGGGCGGGAAGGACATCGGTTGGCCGAGCGATCCAAACGTAAAGGGTGGGAAGGAGGAAGACGCTCATGGCGAGGGCACCGACGAGGCCTCCCACGATCACGATGGCGAAGGGACGCTGGGAGTCTGAACCGATGCCGTGCGAGAGAGCGGCGGGAAGAAGGCCGAGCGTGGCGACGAGCATGGTCATCATGATGGGACGGAGACGAAGGACGGCTCCTTCGACGGCGGCATCTTTGACGGAGTAGCCGTTGACTCGCATCTGGTTGATGTATTCGAGCATGATGATGCCGGTCTGGACGGAGACTCCGAAGAGGGCGAGGAAGCCGACACCCGAGGAGACGCTGAAGTGGGTGCCACTGAGGAGCAGGGCGAGCAGGCCTCCGACGGGAGCGATGGCGACGTTGCACAAGATGAGCAGCGACCATTTGAAGGAGCTGAACATGCCGTAGAGGATCATGAAGATGAGCATGATGGTGATGGGGAGAACGAGCATGAGGCGGCGTGAGCTACGCTTCTGGCTCTCGTATTCGCCGGCCCAATCGAGCTTGTAGCCGGGAGGCAGTTTGACCTGCTGATTGACCTTGTCGATGGCTTCCTGCACGGTGCTGCCGAGGTCGCGGTCGCGCACGCTGTACTTGATGGCGACATAGCGACTGGAGCCCTCGCGATAGATCTCTTCGGCTCCGTCCTCAATCTTCACGTGGGTGAGTTGGGAGAGGGAGACTCGCTCGCCGGAGGGTGCGAGGAGGCGGATGTTGGATATCTCTGCGGGGGTAGAGCGGAAGGCTGGATCGTAGCGGACCATGACGTCGTAGCGGGCTTCGCCGTCGAGGACTTGGGTGACGGGGGCTCCAGCGATGGTGCCACCGACGGCTCCTTCGATGGCGGCCTGGATATCAGCGACGTTGATTCCGTAGCGGGCTGCGGCATCTCTGTCGACGACATACTCGAGGTTGGGTTGTCCAATGACACGGAACAGGCCGAGGTCAGCGACTCCCTTGATCTTGCTCATCACGGTGACGATCTCGTCGCCCTTTTCTTCCAGAGTCTTGAGGTCGGTGCCGTAGAGCTTGACAGCGAGCTCGCCTTTGACGCCGCTTACGGCTTCTTCGACGTTGTCGGAGATGGGCTGGGAGAAGTTCCAGATGACGCCGGGCATCTTGTCGAGTTCGTGATCCATTGCGGCGATGAGCTCATCTTTGTTTTCGTGGAAGGCAGGGCGCCATTCCTTCTTGGGCTTGAGGTCGACGAAGTACTCGGTGTTGAAGAAGCCGGTGGTGTCGGTACCGTCATCGGGGCGTCCGATCTGGCTGACGACCTGGGTGACCTCGGGGAAGCTGGCGAGCAGGATGCGGGCATGGTTGGCGATCTGTAGGCTTTCGGTGGGGCCGGTGCTGGGGGCGAGAGAACCTCGAACCCAGATGGCTCCTTCGTCGAGATGGGGGAGGAACTCTGAACCGATGACTCCGCTGAAGGCGAGGAAGCCGCCGAGTGCGAGGAGACAGAGAGCGGCACCGATGGGCACGCCCTTGTGATCAATTCCCCAGGTTGCGGCCTGACGATAGCGTGTGGTGACCCAACGTAGGACGGGATTTTCCCACTCGGTGGTTCCCTTGGGGAAGAGGAAGCTTGCGAGCACAGGAGCGATGACCATCGAAAAGATCAGGGCTCCGAGGAGCGCGAAGGCCACGGTCCAGGCCATGGGTTTGAAGAGCCGGCCTTCTACGGATTGCAGCGTAAAGATGGGTAGATAGGTGGTGATGATGATGCCGATGGCGTAGAAGACCGGGCGCTGTACTTCGTGGGCCGCTTCGCGAATTTGCTCGATGACTGTCTTGTTCTTGTCGCGCTGGTGGCTGAGATGGCGAACGATGTTTTCGACCATGACGACGGCACCGTCGACGACCATGCCGAAGTCGAGAGCTCCTAGGGAAAGGAGGTTCGCGGGTATGTGACGAAGGTCGAGACAGATGGACGCGAACATCAGGGAGAACGGGATGGTGATGGCGACGATCAGAGCACCACGGAGGTTCCCGAGGAAGATGAAGAGGATGATGACGACGAGGATGATGCCCTTGGTGAGATTGTCGAGGACGGTCGAGGTGGTGAGCTTCAAGAGGTCGCTGCGATCGAGGAACGGGACGATCTTTACGCCGGGAGGAAGGATGCGGTTGTTCAGTTCATCGACCTTAGTGTGTATGCCTGCGAGTACGGCGTCGGAGTTGTCGCCTTTCTGGAGCAGGACCACTCCTTCGACGACGTCGTCGTCGTCGAGGATTTTTCCGTCTTCTCGGCGAAGTGTTGCGTTGTCGGAGCCGCAGGTGTGGTCTTCCGGCTTGCAGGTTTTACCGATCTGGCCGAGACGGATCTTGGGGCCCTGGATGACTCTGGCGACGTCGCTGACGCGCAGGGCGGTGCCGTTGGAGGACTTGAGTACAGTCTGCTCGATATCGTGGACGTTGGTGAAGAGGCCGACTTCCTGGACGTTGATCTGCTGCTGGCCCTGCTCGATGAAGCTGCCGCCGGCGTTGACGTTATTGGCGGCGAGTTGCTGCTGAACCTGCTGGACGGTGAGGCCGTAGGAGATGAGTTTTTCGGGATCGACGATGATCTGATATTCACGGGTGAGGCCTCCGAAGCTGGAGACATCGACGACTCCGGGAACGCTGCGGAAGGCTTTCTCAAGCTGCCAGTCTTCGATGCTCTTTAGCTGCATCGTGTCGATGGAGGGGTTGGTGCTCTTGAGGGTGTACCAGTAGATCTGACCGACGGGGCTCCAGTCGGTTCCTATCTGGGGCTGTAGGCCGGCGGGGAGGGAGACCTGGCTGAGACGTTCGAGGACCTTTTCGCGGTTCCAGTCATCTTCGCTGTCGTCGTCAAAGATCATGGTGACGCTGGAGAGGCCGGCGAGGGTGGTGGACCGCAGATGGGTCATATGAGGAATGCCGGCCATGCCGTTTTCGAGCGGGATGGTGACCTGCTGCTCGACATCCTCGGCGGATCTGCCGGGCCACTGGGTGATGACGTTGACGTAGTTGTTGGCGACGTCGGGATAGGCCTCGACGGGGAGGTTATGGAAGGAGATCGCTCCCCAGGCGAACAGGAGGATCGCCACAATCAGAACGATGAAGCGGTTGTTGAGTGCGAAGTCTACTAACCGCTTGATCATTGCTGATCCGCCGTGTTTTCCAGGTCGAGAGCATTGCCGACTACTTGCTGACCTGCGTTAAGACCGGCTTGAATCTCGAGCAGATTGCCGGGCAGGGTTACTCCGGTCCTGACCAGCACTCGCTTGAAGTCTCCGTCACCGGCAGGGACGAAGACGTAGGAACGGTCATGGAGTTGCAGCACGGCATCGGCAGGGACAGCCGTCTTCTGCTCGGGGCGTGAGCCTTCAAGCGTTCCCGTGGCGAACATGCCGAGGCGCAACAGACTCTGGGGATTGGCTACCTGGATTCTCACCTTGGCGGTTCGCAGGCTGGGATCGAGCTGGGCACCGATATCGCTGATGGTGCCGGAGAAGACCTTGCCGGGGAAGGCATTGAGCTGGATGTCTGCGTGCTGACCGAGGTGGACTCCTGCGAGATCATTCTCGTAGACGTCGCAGATGACCCATACGTGGGAGAGATCGGCGATGGTGAGAGAGCCGGTTGATCCGGCATAGGAGATTCCCGCGGCACCGGCGGCGGTGACATTTTGCGCGATGATGACGCCACTGGCTGGTGCGTAGATCTTGACGGTTTCGCTGGGATGATTTTTGTCTACGCCGAGGATCTTGAGCTGCTGTTCAGCGGCGAGGAGATCGGCCTTGGCATCGTCTTCAGCGTTCTGGGCGGCTTCGAGTTGAGATTTTGCGATGGCTCCCTTGTTATAGAGGAGGTTGTCGCGGTCGAGAGTAACGGCGGTGAGGTGCTCGTCGTTTACGGCTTTGAGGTAGGCGTTGAAGGCGGTGGAGACGTCGGGGCTTTGGACCTCCATGACGAGTTCTCCTTTGTGGACGGTGTCGCCGAGGCCGACGTGCAGCGCGATGACGCGGCCGTTGGCGAGGGAGAGGACGGGGATCTCTCGCGAGACGTCCGGGTTGACGGTGCCTGTGACTTGCAGGGTGCTGCGGACCTGCTGTGCGACGGCCTGGACGAGCGGGAAGCGGCTTGTGCGCTCGACATGCACGACACCGGATCCTCCGGTTTGTTCAACCTGGACGGAGGAGGGCGGTGCTTCAGCGGCGGTGGGAGCAGCGTCGTGCTTGCAGCCGGCCAGGCTGAGAGCGAGCAGGAGAGACGGTGCAAGGAGATGTCGCAGGTACGAGGAGCTGTGCCCCGGGCATTCTAGGTATTGCTGAATTTTAGGCATCAGGCTCATAGGTGTGGTGGTTGCGGCAGCCCCAAATTGGACTGGAAGCAATTACTTTAAGGGTAACTCAGATGGCGGACAGCTTGTCCGAGAGGTGCGGTATCTTCCGATGCGACGCAATATCTTCCGATAAGACGCGCCGTGGGTGCACAAAGTTACAGATACTGAAATGGTGATGCGACGAGCAGATTTGATTCCGAAGAGCCACGCAATCCGACTCGCAGTGGGGTTGGTTGGGATAGCGATGATTGGCTATGTCGATCGTCGGCTGAGCGAGGCGATTCCTCTGGCGCTGCTTTATGTTGCTCCTGTCGTGCTGATGAGCACGGCGCTGCGGCGGTGGCAGATTCCGTTTCTGGGAGCCCTGTGCACGGTGGTGGTGGAGTTTGCGGATGGCTATCCATGGACGGTGGGAGAGGGTGTTGCGCGCGATGCGCTTTACTTTTTTGCGTACACGGCGGCGGGGCTGTATGTGTCAGAGCTGGTGTCGCGGCATGCTACGGAGAGATCTCATCTGGAGGCGCTGGAGGCGGAGATTGAAGCTCGGCGCGGGGCAGAGGAGCAGTTGCGGCTGGTGGTGGCGAACTCTTCGATTGCGATTATTACTTCGGATGAGATGGGAACGATTTTGCAGGCGAATGATGCGGCGGAGCGAATGTTTGCGGGTGAGGCTTCGGCGGTAGCCACTCGATTGGAGGGATCTTCTCTGGACGTGTTCCTGCCGTCGCTGGCGAGGGTGCAGATTCAACGCCAGGGGTGGGAGCATTTGAAGACGATGCTACAGTGTCAGGGGCTTCGAGCGACGCAGGATCCGTTTCTTGCGGATGTGTGGGTGTCGTCGTATGTGACGTCACGGGGAGGGCGGTTAACGGCGATGATCATCGACTCGTCGACGGAGGTACGCGATCGCGAAGAGGCAAATCTGGAACAGGTGCTGGTAGGGTCGCGGCTGGCGGTGGGTGCGTTGTTCCATGAGATTCGGAACATCTGCGCAGCGATTGCGGTGGTGCAGCAGAATTTACGCGTGAGGTTTGCTCCGGAGGAACCTTCGGAGGATTTTGAGGCGCTGCGGCAGTTAGTGACGGCGCTTGAGAGGATGGCGTCGCTGGAGCTTTCTCTGGTGAGGCGGCGTCCGACTAAACTTAAGCTCGATGCGTTTCTGCGTGAGTTGCGGATTATTCTGGGGCCGTCATTGCGCGAGATGGGCATTGGGCTGGAGTGGCACATTGAGGCGAACCTTCCCGAGGTGTGGGCGGACCAGCAGAGTTTGCTGCAAGTGTTTTTGAACCTGGTACGCAATGCGGAGAAGGCGCTGGTTGCGGTGGATCAGGCGAAGCTTGATATTCATGCGGCGTGCGTGGATGGGCGAGTGCAGGTGAAGCTATCGGATAACGGACCGGGGGTGAGGGATCCTGCGAGGTTATTTCGTCCATTTGGAGGTGGCCCTTCGAGTTCGGGGCTGGGGCTGTATTTATCTCGCGCGATGATGTTAAGCTTCCAGGGGAATCTGGAGTATGAGCCGAGTGCGTTGGGTGCTACGTTCATCGTGGAGATGATTCCGGTGGAGGTAGAGGGATGAATGCGAAGAGTGTTCAGCAACCGATTCGGCTGCTGCTGGTGGACGACCATACTCTGTTTCGGGAGAGTCTGAGGAGACTCCTGGAAGGCGAGCCCGGGGTGACGATCAGCGGGGACTTCGCGACGGCTGAGGACGCGCTGGTGGCGCTGCGCGAAGGCCTGATGTTTGATGCGGCATTGATCGATTATGAGTTAGGCGAACAGAGCGGAGTGCAGAGTAATGGCTTGGACCTGGTGAGGCGCATTCAACTGCTGAAGCCGGATGTTCGGGTGCTGATGGTGACGGCCGGGATGGGGACGGGCGACCTGGTGAGGGCGGTTACAGAGTTGAATGCGGGGATCTTTCTGAAGACCGAGCCAACGGTGGAGTTGATGCTGGCGATTCAAAGGACTGTGCAGGGAGAACGTTGGATTTCGTCGCGTGCTTCGCTGACGCTGATGACGTCAAAGGACAATTCGGCGGTGACGGAGAGGAGCGGACAGGAGGCATTGAGCGGTCGCGAATCCAGGGTGTTGCGAGGGGTGCTGGAGGGGCTGAGTAATAAGGAGATTGGGGCGCAGATGGAGATGACGGAGAGTGGGGTGAAAGCAGTGCTGCAGAAGCTGTTTGAGCGGACGGGGGTGCGGAGCCGATCACAGTTGGTGCGATATGCGATCGAGGCGCAGATCGATCCTCGATAGTGTGGGAATCGTTGCGATATACTTCAAAGATAGGTGTCTAACGAATGTCCTCTGAGCCGTTTTACGATCCGGCAAAGTCGTATCTGGACAATTTCGAGCACGGCCCGTTCGGTCTCTTCGCCGACACCACCCCCAGTTCCCAAACCAGTGAGCCGAAGCATGAGTTTTTAGGACATCCTGTGACTGTGCCGTTTGGCATTCCTGCCGGGCCGCTGATCAATGGAAAATTTGTGAAGGCCGCGTTAGATATGGGCTTCGATATTCCGGTGTACAAGACGGTGCGGACGCGGCGGTACGAGTGTCATCCGTGGCCGAATGTGCTGGCGGTGAGGGTGGACGGTGATCTTGCTACGGACCGTATGCTGATTGCGAATCACGACTACGCAGAGCCGCTTTCGATTACGAATTCGTTTGGTGTGCCGTCATTTGATCCTGCGTTCTGGCAGCCTGATTTGGCCGACGCTGCTGCGTATGCGCGGCAGGGGCAGGTCGTGGTGGGGAGCTTCCAGGGAACGCTGCCGGAGAGCGGTAGTGTGGCCTCCTATCTTGAGGACTTCAAGCTCGGTGCGAGGCTGGTGAAGGAGACGGGCGTCAAGATTATCGAGGTCAATCTCAGCTGTCCGAATGAGGGGACGGCGAATCTTTTGTGCTTCGATATTGAGCGGTCGCGGAGGGTGGTGGAGGCTATCAAGGATGAGATCGGTAGCGTGCCGCTGGTGATCAAGATGGCGTATTACAAGGATGAAGAGCGGTTGACAGATTTTCTGCGCGAGGTGGGTGGAGTGGTGGATGGCATCTCGGCGATCAATACGATCTCTGCGGAGATTGTGGATGAAGAGGGGAACCAGGCGTTGCCGGGCGAGGGTCGTTTGCGCAGTGGGGTGTGTGGGCACGCGGTGAAGTGGGCTGGCGTAGCGATGGCGTCGCGGCTGGCGAAGTTGAGGCAAGAGTTGGGGATGAAGTTTGCGATTGTGGGTGTGGGTGGAGCAGGCAGCGCGGAGGCGTTTGATGAGTATCGGAGGGCGGGTGCGGACGTGGTGATGTCGGCGACGTCGGCGATGTGGAACCCGCTGCTTGCGCGGGAGATCAAGGAGCAGGCGCATGAGTTATGAGGCTGTAAGTTATGAGGCCACGAGTCGCGAGATTGCGGAGGCGCTGATTGCGATTGAGGGCGTGGGGTTTCGGACGACGGAGCCGATTACATTCAAGTCGGGGATCAAGTCGCCGGTGTACTGCGACAATCGCAAGTTTCCATTTTGGCCGGAACAGTGGGCGAAGGTGATTCGCGGATTTGAAGAACTGATCACGGAGCGAAAGATTCCGGTGGATGTGGTGGGGGGCGTTGAGGCAGCGGGGATTCCGCATAGTGCGGCGCTGGGGTTTGCGATGCGCATGCCTTCGGTTTTTATTCGCAAAGAGCTGAAGGAGCATGGTACGAAGAAGCGCGTTGAGGGTGGCGACGTGACGGGCAAACGGGTGGTGCTGGTTGAAGATTTGGTGACGACCGGAGGGAGCAGTATCGCAGCGATCGAGGCTCTGCGCGCCGAGGGCGCGGTGGTGAGTGATTGCCTTGCGATTATTAGCTATGACTTCCCGGAGGCGGTGGAGTTGTTCGCGAAGTCGGGCGTGACGTTGCATGCGGCGACGACGTTTCCGATGGTGCTGGAGTGCGCGCTAGAGCGAGGAATGATTGATGAAGCTGGAGCCGCGGTTGTGCGTGATTGGCTGCGGGAGCCGAGGTCATGGGCAAAGAGGCACGGGTTTGAGTAACGGATGATGCATACGATTTTGAAAAAATTCGAGTGGCGAGCAGAGGCTGTGGGGTCGTTGGTGTGCGTTGGGTTGGATCCGGAGATGGATCGGATTCCGGCGCGATTTCAGCGTGAGGCGTTGCCGCTGTTTGCGTTCAACCGGTGGATCATCGAGCAGACGCATGCGTATGCTGCGGCGTATAAGCCGAACATGGCGTTCTATGAAGCGCGGGGGACGCAGGGGCTAACGGAGTTGGAGCAGACGATGGAGTATCTTCGCAGCGAGCATCCTGAGATTGTTACGATCTGCGATGCGAAGCGTGGAGACATTGGGAATACGAATCGGGGGTATGCGGTTTCGATCTTTGATGCGATGGGATTTGATGCGGTGACGCTGCATCCTTATCTGGGGAGAGAGGCTTTGGCGCCGTTCCTGGAGAGGGAGGATAAGGCGTGCATCGTGCTTTGCCGAACGTCGAATCCGGGGGCTGGTGAGTTTCAAGATTTACGGGTTGATGGCAGGCCGCTGTGGGAGACCGTTGCGATGCGGGTGAGTGCGGAATGGAATGCTGCGGGAAACTGCATGCTGGTTGTGGGTGCGACGTATCCGGAGGAGATGCGGAGGATTCGCGCGGTTGCGCCGGAGATGCCTTTTCTGGTGCCGGGAGTTGGAGCGCAGGGTGGCGATGTGGCTGCTGTGGTGTCTGCGGGGATGGATGCGCGGGGCAAGGGGCTTCTGATCAGCAGCTCGCGGGGGATTGTATTTAGCGCAGATCCTGCGGGTTCAGCGCGGGATCTTCGGGATGAGATTAATGCCACGAGAGAGGCTGTCCATGCTGCGTCTTGAGGGTCGGATTGCGAATTACGATCGCGAGTTTGACGGTGCGATTGAGATCAATACGGAGACGGGGTTGATCGAGCATGTGGGGCCGAAGACGGGTCGAAGCGATCTCGATCTTGGGGGGCAGATTATCTTTCCAGGATTTGGGGATCTGCATATTCACGCTCGGGATGATGTGAGCCAGTCGCAGATTTATAAAGAGGATTTTGCGACGATCTCTGCGGCGTCGATCCATGGAGGTGTGACGCATGTTGCGGACATGCCGAATAATCCGGTGGCACCGGTGGATGATGCTCGGTATGCGGAAAAAGAGAAGTTGACGGCGAAGTCGGCGGTGCATGTGACGCTGTATGCGGGGATTGGGCCGGGGACGAATCCGCTGCATCGGCATGTGCCGTACAAGGCGTTTATGGGGCCCTCGGTGGGAGATCTGTTCTTTGCTTCGCAGGAAGAACTTGAGGGCGTGATTGCGAAGTATCGAGGGAAGAATGTGAGCTTCCACTGCGAAGATCCGGCGATTCTGCGAGAGAGTGCGGGCGCGGCTACGCATGAGCAGCGCCGCCCGGCGAGGGCTGAGATTACTGCGACGGAGTTTGCGCTGTACCTGATCGAGCGATACGAGTTGGTGGGGAAGCTTTGCCACTATTCGACCAAGGGCGGCCTGGAGAAAATTGCTGCGGCGAAGGCGCGGGGTATTCGTGTAACGGCTGAGGCTACTCCGCATCATTTGTTCTTTGACGAGACGATGCTGACGGATGAGAACCGGTTGTTGTTGCAGATGAATCCTCCGCTGCGTGGGCGGGAGGATCGACTGGCGTTGATTGAGGCGCTGCGTTCGGGGCTGGTGGATTATGTCGCTACGGACCATGCTCCGCATACGTTGGAAGAGAAGATGGAAGGCGTGAGTGGGGTGCCGCTGCTCGATACGTATGGAGCTTTTGCTACGTGGCTAATGGCGGAGCACGGGTTCACTGCAATGGATATTGCGCGGGTGTGCGGATCGAATCCGGGTGGTTTCGTGAAGGAGTTTCTGCCGGCGGGATTTGGCCAGGGATATGGCGTGATTGAGCCCGGGTATGTTGGTTCGCTTACGATTCTGGATCCAGATGCGCCTCATGTTGTTCGACGAGAAGAGATGAAGACGAAGTGCGGCTGGTCCCCGTTTGAGGGATATACGTTTCCGGGCCGTGTGAAGTACACCGTATTGCAAGGCAAGGTCTACCCAGCAAGTTGAAGGCAGTGGTTACGCCCATGGAAAAGTTAAAACATGTTATCAGCGCGCGGCAGTTCGATGATCCGGAGTTCTTGTTGTGGCTCTTTGAGTCGGCGAATCAGATGGAGCGCGATGACCTGTTTCGCGCGTTGACAGATCCGTTGCGCGGACGGATTCTGGCGACCTTATTTTTTGAGCCAAGCACGCGGACGAGGTTTTCGTTTGAGGCCGCGATGCAAAAGCTGGGCGGCGGCGTGTTAACCGCGGAGAATGCTCGAGCCAATTCTTCGGCGACGAAGGGTGAGACGATCAGCGATACGATTCGCGTGGTGAGTGGGTATGCGGATGCGATTGCGATTCGGCACTATGAGCAGGGGACGGCGGAGGCGGCGGCGAGGATTTCTCCGGTGCCGATTATTAATGCGGGGGATGGGATTGGGGAGCATCCGACGCAGGCGCTGGCGGACGTGTACACGATCAAGAAGGAGTTGGGGCGGCTGAGTGGATTGCGATTGGCGCTGGTGGGCGATCTGCTGAATGGGCGGACAATCCATTCGCTGCTGCCGCTGCTCTGTCTTTATCCGGGAGTGACGATTGATTTGATCTCTCCGTGGCAACTGCGGCTGCCTCTGCGATACCGCGAATATATGATGGAGAAGGGAATCAAGTTTCACGAGGGAGAACGGCTGGAGGGCGTGATTGAGGAGGCGGATGTTGCGTACATTACGCGGGTGCAGAGCGAACGATTTGCGTCGAAGGAAGACTATGACGCGGTGAAGGATGCTTATGTGATGGATGCTGCGATGGCGGACCGGTTGAAGCCGGAGGCGATCATTATGCATGCGTTGCCGCGGGTCAACGAGATATCTCCGGATGTGGATGGGAATACCCGGGCCGCGTATTTCCGGCAGGCGAAAAACAGCTTGTATATCCGGATGGCGTTGTTGAAGTACCTGCTGGCCTAAGCAGCTGCAGTGCCCGAGGGTGGGCTTGCTTGAAATGGTCGGGGCGAGAGGATTCGAACCTCCGACCCCCTGGTCCCGAACCAGGTGCGCTACCAGACTGCGCTACGCCCCGAACAATGGATTAGGTGAGTGGTTAGCCTTGATCGGATGAACGCAACACTCCGGGAAACTACTTGAGCTGCAAAACCCGCTGACCAACCTTTTGATTTTAGCAGAAGTTGAGTGCTGTTGAGTGTGAGTGGTCCAGACCATAATCGTGCTTGGGTTTCTGTGCGCGAGGAGTCATCTTGATCATCACTGGGGCGACGTCGAAGAAGGTGCTGGTGACGTCGACGTCGGTGCTGGGGGAGTGGGCGGCGTTGTGGTGGATGGAGCTGGGGTAGCAGGGGGCGGGCTTGCGGGAGCGTCGGTGTCTGCGGGGGCGGGCGCCACAGCACCTGCAGGGGCAGGAGCGAGAGCACTCGGATCGACTGGAACGGCTTTGATGGGCGCTGCGGGCGCGGGCGGGGTGGTTGCTGGCGTCGCTGCGGTAGTTGTCGCCGGTGCGGCTGCTGTGGGTGCAGGCGTCACCGGCGCAGGAGTTGCTGAGGCTGGAGCCGACGCGGGCGTTGCAGGCGTGGTGCTTGCAGGTGCGGGAGTTGGAGTTTTTGGGTGGGGCTTTGATAGAACCTTCGCGGGGCGTGGAATCCCGTAGGCCTGTCCGTGACGGACGATAGTCTTTTCATCGAAGCGGTGGGTGTTGAGGTCATTGAAGGCTGCACCGGCGGGAACGAGCGTGTTGTTTACGGTCTTGCCGCTGGGTTC
The DNA here is from genome assembly GCA_021778315.1 of Acidobacteriota bacterium. Next base: position 42,883 of record JAJYCQ010000013.1, read on the forward strand.
GCCAATGAGCAGTTCAATGCGGGAAGGATCGATACCCTTCTCCTGGGTGAGGTATTGGCGGGCGTTGAGGGTGCGCTGGGCAGCCGCGTCAGGCTTCTCCTTCGGATCCGAATTGCCGACCATGATGAGGCGGGCGTCGGCCTGCTGATTCAGGGTTAGAGCAATGTCGTCAAGGCAGCCTTTGGCTTCGTTGTCGACTCGCACGGGGCGGCGAAGATCACGGGTAAAGCTGAGGCTACAGAGCGGCTGGGTCTGGGGTACGACGGGCACTGGAGGCGCTGTAATGATAACGTCAGTCGTCGCCTGGGCGGTCTTGCCGAGATCGTCGACGACGTTGCATGTTACGGTGACGGTGCCTGGACTGAGGCCGGCGGTGACGAGCTTGGCGGTGGGGCCTGAGCTGGAGATGACGCCGGCGGTTGTGGTGTAGGAGTAGGTCAGAGGACGATTCTGGGGGCTGGTGCCTACAGTGCTGATGGCGATGTCGGTGCCGGAGACTGCAGTGCTGGGATTGGCGCTGCAGGTCAGTGTGGGTGGGTCGAATGCCTTGATGGTGAAAGGAGCAGCGCAGGAGGCTTGCTGGCGAGCCCTGGAGCCTTCTTGTACGTGGCCGGTGACGGTGTACTCGCCGGCAGCCATGCCGGTGGTGTCGATGGTGGCTTCCGGGCCGGAGGCCATGACTTTGCCACCATTGGAGGCCCAGGAGTAGACGGGAGTCTTCTTGGGGTTCAGATGCAGGGCGTTCGCCTGGATTTTGATTGGATCGCCGGGGTAGACACTGGCGGGCTCTGCTCCGCAGCCGAGCATCACAGGGTACGGAGGCTGGACGTCCCCGAAGTGGGCAACGATGCCGGCGGATAGTTTGAGATTGTCGATCTCTCCGAAGCCGCCCTGAGTTCCGGCGGGAAGCAGCAGGGGTCCATAGACCACCTGGGAGTACTGGAAGTCAGCCTGGATGGGGCGAATGGAAAAGCGGTGGTTGAACATCGGCAGGGAGTAATCGACGCCTGCGCCACCTGTAACTCCCCAGCCCCACATGAGTGATTGGGCTGCGGGGCCGTTGGTGCGCTCGCCACCGCCGAGGAGGTGGGCGAAGGGGACAAATGATCCGAGGGGAAGGCGAAAGACCGGGCCTCCCTCTGCGGTGTAAATCAATTGGCTACAGGTTTCACCGGTGCAGGTAGGAATGTAGGCAGTGTGTTCCGTGGTACCGGAGAAATAGCCGCCCTCCATTTGAACGCCGAAGTAGCGATTGAAGTACACCGAGACGCTGGCGGTGGCATTGGGATTGTAGACAGACTGATACTGATAGCCGTTGACTCCGCTGTTGAAGGGATGGAAATAGCCATAGCCGCCGTAGACGTCGACCCGAGACTCTACGTGCTCTGTACCGCTCTTGGTCGCCTGAGCTGGGCAGATTGCTGCAGTGCCGAGACTGATCAAGGCCAGAACTAGACGAGTCAATTGAGTCAGGCGTGGCATTGAGGCGTTTCCTCCAGATGTCTTATGTCAGGTGAACTTACTTTGTCGGCAGGACGGCTACAGAAGTTCCTTCGAATGATCCAGTTGGTGCAGTTGACTGAGCATTACGACGGGTGGCGACTTGAGTCAAAGTCTCGAATCATGCCGCGTCCGACTTGATGCGTGCCTCTAAAGTAGATAAGCTCTAACATGATGACAAACTTGAGTCTACGTATTGCACGTTGTCCAAAGCAATGTGGAATTCGTGGTAAGAACTCGCAAGTGGCTGACCTTATCGCGCGAATAGCGCATGAAGAGTGTTGTCCCTCTTAATTCTGGTCCGTCCATCCTCATCTCACACGTCATTTACAAAACATCACATCGGCCGTAGTGGGGCTCCATCTGGGGCTCCAATCGCAGGCCTCCAAGGGAGATTACTTTGGTTATAGAGAGTTCGCCGAGCGAAGGTATCGCGAAGCTGCATCAGGCAAGATTGAGTCATCTGCAGGCGTTGGAGGCGGAGAGCCTCTACATTCTGCGTGAGGCGGTCGCGGAGTTCGCGCGTCCGGTGATGCTGTATTCCATCGGCAAAGATTCCAGTGTGATGCTGCGGCTTGCGCAGAAGGCGTTTTATCCGGGAAAGATTCCATTTCCGCTGCTGCATATCGATACCAGCTACAAATTTCCGGAGATGATCACTTTTCGGGATACGTATACGAAGGCGATTGGCGCCGATCTGATTGTGCATCGGAATGAGGCCGCGATTGCGGATGGTGCGAGCCCGTGGAAGCTGGGTACGCAGAACTGCTGCGGGGCGCTAAAGACTCGCTCACTGTTGGATGCGCTGGAGGAAGGAGGGTTTGATGCTGCGTTCGGCGGGGCTCGTCGTGATGAGGAGAAGAGTCGCGCGAAGGAGAGGGTGTACAGCTTTCGCGACGCTGCGGGGCAGTGGGACCCGAAGAACCAGAGGCCGGAGCTTTGGAGCCTTTACAATTCGCGGCTGCGCAAGGGCGAGAGCATCCGTGTGTTTCCGCTGTCGAACTGGACGGAGTTGGACATCTGGCTCTACCTCTATGCTGAGCAGATTCCGATTGTGCCGTTGTACTTCGCGGAGGAACGTCTGGCGGTGATTCGAGGCGGAGCGATCACGCTGGTGCACGAGGGCATGCGGCTGCTGCCGGGCGAGAAGCCGGAGAAGATGAAGGTGCGGATGCGGTCTCTGGGATGCGTGCCGTGCACGGGCGCGATTCGGAGTGATGCCGAGACGCTGCC
>JAJYCQ010000014.1 GCA_021778315.1 Acidobacteriota bacterium
CGTCTTCCGCATGATCCGCAGCAGCTGGCACATGTATCCCCTCGGCCTCCTCTTCGGCCTCGGCTTCGACACCGCCACCGAGATCGGCCTCCTCGGCCTCTCCGCCGCCGAAGCCACCAACGGCCTGCCACTGCTCTCCATCCTTGTCTTCCCCGCGCTCTTCGCCGCCGGAATGTCCCTCATCGACACCACCGACAACATCCTCATGCTCGGTGCCTACGGCTGGGCCTACATCAAACCCATCCGCAAGCTCTACTACAACCTCACCATCACCTTCGTCTCCGTCGTCGTCGCCTTCGTCGTCGGAGGAATCGAAGCCCTCGGCCTCGTCGCCAACCACTTCCACCTCACCGGAATCTTCTGGGCCTTCATCGCAAAACTCAACAACAACTTCGGAGTCCTCGGCTACTTCATCATCGGAGTCTTCGCCCTCAGCTGGATCCTCTCCATCGCCTTCTATCGCTGGCGCCGCTTCGACCATCTCGACCTCGGCCCACCCCTCCCCAGCACCTCAGAATCCGACTAGCCCAACACCTCCAGCCGCCTCTGCTCTGCCTCTGCCTCTGCCTTTGCCTTCGCCTCTGCCGTTGCCCTTGCCGTTGCCCTTGCCGTTGCCTTTGCCTTTCTGGCTGTCATCCCGCAGGGATCTGCTTCTGCCTTTGCCTTTGCCTTTCTTTGACAATTTCTAAAAGAAATTGTCATTCCGAGCGCAGCGAGGAACCTGCTTCTCGCGCGAAGCGCGCCCGTTCTTCCCACCACAACCCTGTCATCTTCCCCAACGACCCTTCGCTTGCCGTCCACCGACCAGCTTTGAAGGGGCGGGACTTCAGTCCCGCCATTAAGCAAGCAAGAGATTGCGGCTTTAGCCGCTGAGGGAATCTCTCCACCTGCCAGCCCTCCACCAACTTCCGTATACTCATCTGCCTATGAAGAAAGTAGGTTGGTCAAACAATATGCCAAAGCTTGCGTTCACCAAGACCCTTCAGATCGCTCTGCTCTCAGCCCTCACCACAAACTGCGCCGTCGCCCAGCAACGCCCAGCCATCACGGGCATCTCCCACATGTGCGTCTACGCCCACGACCTCGCCGCCTCCGACAACTTCTACGCCCACATCCTCGGTGCAACCAAGGCCACCGACCCGCAAAACCCCGCCGGCACAAATTACTACTTCAGCCCCACGCAATTCGTAGAAGTCCTCCCCCTGCCCGCCGACCACACCCTCAGCCGCATGTCCTGCGTCGCCTTCAACACCACCAGCGCCAAGGGCCTGCAAGCCTACCTCCACGCCCACGGAGTTGACTCCGCCTCTGACCTCCACACCTCCACCGACGGCAGCCACTGGTTCGACGTCAAAGACCCCGAGGGTAACGTCGTCCAGTTCATCCAGCCCAGCCCCGCGCACCGCGTCACCATCTCCTCCAAACCCATCAGCACCCGCATCATCCACGTCGGCTATCTCGTCCACAGCCGCTCCGCAGAAGACCACTTCTATCGCGACATCCTCGGCTTCCGCCCCTACTGGTTCGGAGCCATGAAGCCCGACCACATCGACTGGGTCTCCCTCCAGGTTCCCGATGGCCACGACTGGCTCGAATACATGATGGTCGGCGACGGCTCCGACACTCCCCTCGACCACCTCACCGCCGACCACCTCGGCGTCCTCAACCACTTCTCTCTCGGCGTCCCCAACATGGAGCAAGCCGTCCAGACCCTCTACCAGCAGGACCGCCTCCCTCCCAAACATGACGGCCCGCAGATGGGCAAAGACGGCAAGTGGCAAGCCAACCTCTACGACCCCGACGCTACTCGCGTCGAACTCATGGAGTTCCAGCCCGTCATGAAGCCCTGCTGCTCGGCCTTCACCGCCTCCAGCCCCCTCCACTAAATCCACCCCCGCAACAAGGACCCCACACCGCATGACCTACCTAGCCGATGCCCACCGTTACGACCACGCCAACTTCCGCCGCTGCGGCCGCTCCGGTCTCGTCCTGCCCGCCATCTCCCTCGGCCTCTGGCAAAACTTCGGCGGGGACAACGTCTTCGAGACCGGTCGCGCCGTGGTCCGCCGAGCCTTCGACCGCGGCGTCACCCACTTCGATCTAGCCAATAACTACGGCCCTCCCTACGGTTCTGCCGAAGAAAACTTCGGCCACATCCTCCGCAAAGATCTCCACCCCCACCGCAACGAACTCCTCATCTCCACCAAGGCCGGATGGGACATGTGGCCCGGCCCCTACGGCATCGGAGGCTCCCGCAAATATCTCCTCGCCTCCCTCGACGACAGCCTCCAGCGCATGGGCCTCGACTACGTCGACATCTTCTACTCGCACCGCCCCACGCCCGACGTCCCCCTCGAAGAAACCATGGGCGCGCTCGCCCACGCCGTGCACCAGGGCAAAGCTCTCTACGTCGGCATCTCCTCTTACAGCCCCGAGCGCACCATCGAAGCCGCAAAGATCCTTAAGCAGCACAACGTCCCTCTCCTCATCCATCAGCCGTCCTACTCCATGCTGAACCGCTGGATCGAATCCGGCCTTCTCTCCACGCTCGACGACCTCGGAGTCGGCTGCATCGCCTTCTCCCCCCTCGGCCAGGGCCTCCTCACCAACAAGTATCTCAACGCCGTCCCGCAAGACTCCCGCGCAAATCTCGAAGGCTCCTTCTCAAAAAATCTCCTCAGCGAAGACAATCTAAAACGCGTCCGGGCACTTAACGACATCGCCCAATCCCGAGGCCAGTCCCTCGCCCAGATGGCCATCGCCTGGGTACTCCGCGACCACCGTGTCACCTCCGCCCTCATCGGTGCCCGCAACGTCGAGCAGCTCGACAACTCCCTCGACGCCCTCCACAAACTCAAGTTCACCGCCGCCGAACTCCAGGCCATCGACCTCCACGCGCAAGACGGCGGCATCGACCTCTGGAAATCCGCCCGTGAGTCCGTCTAGCCCACGCACTCGTCTCCAACGCAGCATCACGATGAAGGAGTGCCCATCCGTCCCCACACGTCCATCCAACGCCGCTCCCTCCTAAAATCCCTGGGCCTCGCAGCGGCCGCCTCCTCCATCCCCGCGCCCCTCCGCGCCCTCGCCGAAACCCCGTCCCCCACCACTCAAATCTTTCTCAACCAGCTAGGCTATCTCCCCACCGCAGCAAAAATCGCAACCACCACCCTCGCCCCCAACCAACCCTTCCGCGTCTTCTCGCAAGCCCACTCCACAGCGGTCCTCGAAGCCAAACTCTCCGCCCCCACACTCGACGCCGCATCCGGCGACACCACCGCCCAGGCCGACTTCTCCTCCCTCACCACTCCCGGCACCTACCACCTCGAAATCGCCGGCCAACTCTCCGATCCCTTCACCATCGCCCCCGACGTTTACGCCGGAGCTCTGCGGCTAACCACGCGCTCCTACTACGGCCAGCGCTGCGGCTGCAACGTCGATCTCGGCAACGGCTACAAGCATCCCGCCTGCCACCTCGACGGAGCCTTCGACCCCACCTCCGGCCGCTCCGGCTCCCTCCCCAACTCCGGAGGCTGGCACGACGCCGGAGACTACGGCCGCTACATCGTCAACTCCGGAATCTCCACCGCCACCCTCCTCTGGGCCTGGGAGCTCTTCCCCGACGCCCTCCACCACCTCTCCCTCGACATCCCCGAATCCGGCCGCAGCCTCCCCGACTTCCTCGCCGAAATCAAGTGGAACCTCAACTGGATGCTCTCCCTCCAGGACACCGACGGAGGAGTCTGGCACAAGCAAACCAGCCTCCACTTCTGCGCCTTCATCATGCCCCAGGACGACCACCTCGTCAGCGAAGTCATCGGCACCGGCTCTGCCCCTTACAAAAGCACCTGCGCCACCGCCGACCTCGCCGCCATCATGGCCATCGCCGCCCGCTGCTACCAGCCCTACGACGCAGCCTTCGCCGCACGCTGCCTCACCGCCGCACGCTCTGCCTGGTCCTGGGCCCGCCAGCACCCCAGCGTCATCTTCAAAAATCCCCCCACCGTCTTCACCGGAGAATACGGCGACCCCCACTGCAGCGACGAACTCCTCTGGGCCTCCGCCGAACTCTTCCGCACCACACACGAACCCCAATACGAATCCGCCTTCAACGAGTCCATCGCACCGCTTCTCCCCACACTAAAAGTCGGCGTTCCCAACTGGGGCGACGTCACCTCCATGGGCCTCTGGGCCTACGCCTTCGCAACAGCCTCCAAGCCCACCTCCACCACCACCTCAATCCAGCAAGCCACCGCCACCGCGGCCACCGAACTCATCGACCGCGCCCACACCAACGGCTACGGCAACTCCCTCGCCCTCACCGACTTCCACTGGGGCTCCAACTCCAACGCCGCCAACCAGTCCCTCCTGCTCCTCGTCGCCTACCGCTTCCAACCCAACCCCTCAGCCCACAACGCAGCCCTCGCCAATCTCCACTACCTCCTCGGCCGCAACTGCTTCGGAGTCTCCTGGGTCACCCAGCTCGGCCTCCGCCCCTTCCAACATCCGCACCACCGTCCCAGCGCCGCCGATGGAATCCCCGCCCCCTGGCCCGGCCTTCTCTCCGGAGGCCCCAACGCCCACGGCGGCGACGCCACCGCCGACGCCCTCCCCAAAGCCCCACCCATGCGCATGTGGCTAGACGACGAGCGAGCCTACTCCCTCAACGAAATCGCCATCAACTGGAACGCCCCACTCGTCTTCCTCCTAGCCGCCGCCAACAGCAACCTCGCTTAGCCTGACTCAGATCAGCCAGCCTTCGCCGCTCAGCGTATGGTCTCCTTCAGCGCCCCGCGAGCCGCCTCCAACACCATCTCCACCTCCCGCTCACCATGCGCCGAGCTCACAAACGCGGCCTCATACTGGCTCGGAGGCAGCCACACGCCGCGCTCCAGCATCCCCCGATGAAACCGCGCAAACGCCTCCGTATCCGACGTCGCCGCACTCGCAAAATCCTTCACCTTCTCCGGAGTAAAGAACCACGTAAACATGCTTCCCACCCGATTCGTCGTCAGCGCAATCCCCTGCTCCGCCGCCAACTTCGCAACGCCATTCGCAATCGCCGACGTCGTCGTCTCGAGCTTCGGATAAATCTCCTCCCGCCCAGCCAGCAAAGCGGAAATCGTAGCAATCCCCGCCGCCATCGCCAGCGGATTCCCGCTCAGCGTTCCCGCCTGGTACACCGGCCCCAGCGGAGCAAGAAAATCCATAATCTCCGCCCTCCCTCCGAACACCCCCACCGGCAAACCTCCGCCGACAATCTTCCCCAGCGTCGTCAGATCCGGAAGCCCCCCCAGCTCCCGCGCGAACAACTCCTGCGCGCCGCCAGCCGCCAGCCGAAACCCAACCATCACTTCATCGAAAATTAACAACGCCCCATGCTTCCGCGTAATCTCGCGCAGCCCCTTCAAATACCCCGGCTCCGGCAACACCGTTCCCGCGTTGCCCACCACCGGCTCCAGGATCACACACGCAATCTGCTCCGGATAAGCTTCAAACGCAGCGTCCACCGCGGCCAGATCGTTATAAGGCAGCGCCAGCGTATGCATCACCGTCTCCGCCGGAACACCCGCAGACCCCGGAATCCCAAACGTCGCCACGCCGCTCCCCGCCTTCACCAGCAACGCGTCCGCGTGCCCGTGATAGCAGCCCTCAAACTTGATCACGAACGGCCGTCCCGTAAACCCGCGAGCCAGCCGTATCGCCGACATGCAAGCCTCCGTCCCCGAGCTAACAAACCGCATCTTCTCAATCGACGGATAGCACTCCTGCACCAGCTCCGCCAGGTTCGCCTCCGCCGCCGTGCTCGCACCAAACGACGCACTCTTCCCCGCCGCCTCGCGAATCGCCGCCACCGCCGGAGGATACGCATGCCCCAGCAGCATCGGCCCCCACGACCCAAACATATCCACAAGCCGATTACCGTCTGCGTCGATCAGATACGCTCCTTCCGCGCTCTCCACAAACGGTGGATGCCCGCCAACCGCCCGAAACGCCCGCACCGGAGAATCCACGCCACCCGGCAAAAATCGTTCAGCGCGCCCTTGCAGCTCCGCCGATCGTGCGAAAGAAAGTACCATAGACTCAAGTATAGAAGTCTCTGCAACATCGACTGATAAACTTGTCGTCATTGCAAATCCCTGAGCAAGCGAAGGCGGCCTTCTTTGGCTAAATCAAAATTAGACGACGGAGCGAAGACTCCGCGTAGCAGCACAGCGACGCCTGCGCATCAGGAAGCCCGCGCCGCGCGCAACGACGATCACGCCATCGTCTCCACCGACCGCCACGTCCTCGCCAACGACCGCATCAAAGGCCTCGCGCGCCGCACCTTCAACAAGCAGGTCCTCAGCGAAATCGGCGGCTTTGCCGGCCTCTTCGCCCTCGACGCCGAGCGCTTCCCTGACCCCGTCCTCGTCGCCTCCACCGACGGCGTCGGCAGCAAACTCGAGCTCGCCATCCAGCTCGGCCTCCACTCCAGCATCGGCTCCGACCTCGTCAATCACTGCGTCAACGACGTCGCCGTCCAGGGTGCCACACCCCTCTTCTTCCTCGACTACTTCAACGCCGGCTTCCTCGATCCCGACGTCGTCCAGCAGGTCATCAGCGGCCTCGTCGACGCCTGCAAAGCCAACGGCTGCGCCCTCCTCGGTGGAGAAACCGCCGAAACCCCCTGGCTCTACGGCCACTCCGACTACGAGCTCGCCGGCTTCCTCACCGGAGTCGTCAGCCGCCCCCGCCTCCTCACCGGCGACGCCATCCGTGAAGGCGATTACCTCCTCGGCCTCCCCTCCAACGGCCTCCACACCACCGGCTATTCCCTCGCCCTCAAGCTCCTCTTAGGCACCGCTGGCTATCGCCCCGAGCAATACGTCAACGAGCTCGGCGACAAAGTCGGTGCCGCCCTCATGCGTCCCCATCGCAGCTATCTCTCCCCCATCCGCAAGCTCATTCAGGCAGAGGTCGCCAGCGGCTTCGCCCACATCACAGGTGGAGGCCTCACCGAAAACCTCCCCCGCATTCTTCCCCGCGGCCTCGCCGCCCAGATCGACCTCTCCGCCTGGGAGCCGCCGCCCCTCTTCACCCACCTTCAAAAGCTCGGCAGCCTCGACTCCGACGAGATGTTCCGAACCTTCAACATGGGCATCGGCCTGGTCGCGGTCATCCCCGCCGACCTGCTCAAAAAAGCCCGCCTCACCCTCACCCGCATGAACGAACGCTCCGTCGTCATCGGCCGCGTCCTCCGCAAATCCCCACCCCGCGTCCTCTACTCGTAACCGCCTTCTTCCCACGGATTAATCACATCCACGCCCGCCGCGCGGAACGGACTCACATCGCGCGTCGCAACCGCAAACCCATGGACCACCGCAATCGCAGCAATCTGCGCGTCAGCCACCGGCAGCGTATACCGCTTAGCCTTTGCATGTAGAAGAACAACGGCATGCGCCATCGCCGCCTCACGATCAAACGGAAGGATCGGCGTCACGATGCGTTGAACCAAAAATCTATCCAGCGCATTGCGCAGCGCTTGCTTGCGCTTTCCTACTGGCAGCATCGCGATTCCAGCCATCAACTCTGCCAGATTGATCGCCGTAACAAACAAAGATCCTGCATCCTGACGATCGAGCCAAGCTGCAACACGAGCATTCCCGTTTGGCTTTGTCGGCTCAGAAATGACATTCGTATCGAGGATGATCATTCGAAGACCGCGAAATCGGTCGGCGTCTGATCGCGCTTGATCTCCGGCAATGGCCCATACTTCCGTCCCAACTCGTGCAGCGCGGTCCCCAACCCCACTTCCTTCTTCTTCGGACGCACCGCCTCATCCAGGATCGCCCGAATCTCGGCCTCAGTACTGCTCCCGCGCCGCGCCGCTCGTTGCTTCAACGCCCGATGCGTCTCCACCGAAATATTCCGTACCGTCACAGCCGGCATATCGCACCTCACATCTACAATGATATCACTCACGACAAAGTGATATCACTCTACTGTGCCATCCCGGCAAACTGCGTCTTGTACACGATCACGCCCAGGATCAACACCAGCGTCTGAAAATAAAGGAACGTCCGCGTGCTCGGCTTCTCCGGCTCATCATGCGTAAAGCAGCGCCACGTCATGCCCAGCCCCACAATCGCAAAGATCCATTGCGTTGTCTGCCCAAACAAATCGCCATTCGTAATCGTCAGCGCGAACAGCACAAAGCAGGTCGCCGCAATCAATCCACGCTGCAGCCGAGACAGCGCGAACGTGGCCTGCGCCCCATCCAGCCCCAGCACCGGCAGCAGGTTCAGGAAATTAATCCACGCCCCCACATACACCAGCACCAGAAAAATCGGCAGATGCGTCGCCACAAACAACCCATAGCAAGCCACCGCCGCCATCAGTCCATACAGTGGCCCGGCCAAAGAAATCGACGCCAGATCCTCCAGCGAAACGCCCGACGAGTACCACCGCACATACGCTCCCATCATCGGAAGAAACACCGGCAGGTCCGCCTTCAATCCGCGCCGCTTCACAGCAACATAGTGCCCCATCTCATGAATGAACAGGCACGTAATAAACCCCGCCGCAAACTGCCATCCAAACAGCGCCCAGTAGATCCCGAAGAACGCCAGAAAGCTCAGCAAAAACTTCAGCTTCAGCAGCACAAACAGCATCGACTTAATCTTGATCAGAAACAACGCAATCGGAGCAAACGGTCCCAGCCGCTTCGTCCACTTCGCCTTCTGGTCATCCGCCGCCTTCAGCCGCGCATCGATCTGCGCAATATGGATCCGCACGCTCGCCGCCTGCTGCGTCTCCTCCGGCAGCCACATCAGCGCCGACCGCCAACGGTCCCGCGCCTCCGCCCACTTCTGTTCCTGCTCCAGCTGTTGCGCCGAGTGAGCAATCTGCCCCAGATGCACGCCATACGTCAGCGTCTGGCAATCCGGACACGCCAACGTCCCCTCCGGCAGCCAGTGGCTACACGACGGGCACTGATGAATCACCTCAGGAGGAGCGAGTTCGGGCGGAAGAACACTTACATTCGTAGTCGACACAACATCCTCTATTCTATTCGACGCGCCTCCCACCCACACGATTCCGCATCCGCAGTTTCCGCTCGCAAGATACAATCCGCTCCATGCGCCCCCACCTCCTGCTCGCGACCTTGACCCTCGCCCTCACTGCGTCCTTGCAAGCCCAGCAGCCTCCCTCTGCCGTCATCGCCGACCCCACACCAGACGCCGCCCATCCTCCCTCCATCGACTCCTTCCAGCTCCCCAGCCACGGCCAGAAGCTCAACGCCCTCGCCTACCTCGCAGCCGGCCCCGGAGCCCATCCCACCGTCATCCTCCTCCACGGCTTCCCCGGCAACGAGCGCAATCTCGACCTCGCCCAGGCCATCCGCCGCGACGGTTGGAACGTCCTCTTCTTCGACTACCGAGGCTCCTGGGGAACCCCCGGCACCTTCTCCTTCTCTCATTCCATGGAAGACACCCAGGCCGCCATCGCCTACCTCCGCGACCCCGCCAACACCGCCCGCCTCCACACCGACCCCTCCAACATCGTCCTCATCGGCCACAGCATGGGAGGAATGATCGCCGCCAACATCGGAGCCCACGACCCCACCCTCCGCGCCATCGGCCTCATCTCCGCCGCCAATATGGCCACCGGCCACCTCTCCACCTTCAAACCAGGCGAGCCCGTCAACGTCCATACCCTCGCCGCCCACCTCGACGCGATGGGCCTCTATCCCCTCGCCGGCTGTACCCCCCAAAGCCTCGCCACCGAACTCCTCGCCAACACCTCCCACTGGGACTTCACCCACTTCGCCCCGCTCCTCAACCCCCGCCCTATCCTCATCATCACCTCCGACGACAAGCTCGCCCCACCCGCCGACCTCCTCGCCGCCAACCTCCGCTCTCTCCACGACCCGCACGTCACCACCGTCCACCTCGCCACCGACCACGGCTACTCCGGCAAGCGCATAGCCCTCGCCACCGCCGTCATCAACTGGCTCAACCAACTCCCCAAATAGCCCCCGCGTCGGATCAGGCCATCAAACCAACCCGCAGGCAAGCAACCTTCTCAAAGACAGCCATGCTCCCAAAAGCTAGAAGTTAGAAGCTAGAAGCTAGAAGCTAGAAGCTTCCCGCACCCGCACAACATCTAACCCCCATGTCCTCCGCACCCGACAACCTCTTCTCCCCGCTCCAGCAGCGTAGCCTCACCCTCCCCAACCGCATCGTCGTCTCGCCCATGTGCCAGTACTCTTCCGTCGACGGCCACGCCACCGACTGGCACCTCGTCCACCTCGGCACCCGCGCCATCGGCGGAGCCGGCACCGTCATGACCGAAGCCGCCGCCGTCAGCCCCGAAGCACGCATCACCCCCGGAGACCTCGGCATCTACTCCGACGACCATCTCCCCATGCTCTCCCGCATCACCTCCTTCCTCAAGGCCAACGGCAGCGTCCCCGCCATCCAACTCGCCCACGCCGGACGCAAGGCCAGCATGGTTCCCCCCTGGGAAAAATCCCACACCGTCCCTCCGTCCGAAGGAGGCTGGACCAACGTCGTCGCCCCCTCAGCCCTCCGCTTCCACGACGAGTACCCCCTCCCCCAGGCCCTCGACCGCGCCGGAATGGACAAGATCCTCGCCGACTTCACCGCCGCAACCCACCGCGCCGCCGCCGCCGGGTTCCTCCTCGCCGAAGTCCACGCCGCCCACGGCTACCTCGCCCACGAATTCCTCTCCCCGCTCTCCAACACCCGCACCGACGAGTACGGCGGCTCCCTCACCAACCGCGCCCGCTTCCCCCTCGAAATCATCCGAGCCGTCCGCGCCGCCTTCCCCGCGCACCTCCCCGTCTGGGTCCGCATCTCCGCCACCGACTGGGTCGATGGAGGCCTAAGCATCGAAGACTCCATCCAGTTCGCCCGCCTCGTCAAAGCCGAGGGCATCGACCTCCTCGACGTCTCCTCCGGAGGCAACGACCCCCGCCAGCAGATCCCCCTCGGCCCCGGCTATCAAGTCGCCTTCGCCGACCGAATCCGCCGCGAGACTAGCCTCCCCACCGGAGCCGTCGGCATGATCACCGACCCCGCCCAGGCCGACCAGATCATCCGCACCGGACAGGCCGACGTCGTCCTCCTCGCCCGCGAGCTCCTCCGCGAACCCTACTGGCCCCTCCGCGCCGCCGACCACCTCCACCAACCCGCCAGCTGGCCCGTCCAGTACGAGCGAGCCGCCCCCAACCCCGCCAAAGTCCAGCGCCGCCAACCCCTCAACACCTAATTCGGTGAACTTCCATAGACAGCTCCAGTGCGGCGTTGAGTTCACATGCTGCGGAAGCTGCTGAGCACTGCCTCAGCCGCCGAAAGCAGCGGAACTTCCCTCAGAGTTCCATAGACCATTCGACTGGATAGTGCGCCATCAATGACACCTAGTATCCTCGCCGCCGCAGCACTTTGATCGAACGCGCACGGCTCTAACAAGCTGGCGAGATAGTCATGCAATTTGTCCTTGTGTTCGATCACCCGGCGATGGATCGGATGCGTAGTGTCCGGGTATTCGGATGCGATACGGAGGAACGGGCAGCCGGTAACGTCTGGATGGTTCACCAGCCGTTCGACTTTGGCCAGGGCGTCATGGATATTGTCCGGCGGAGCTGGGCTGAACAGATACTCCCAGAAGGCTCGGTCCCGGCGATCGAGGTATGCGAGTACGAGCGCATCCTTGCTTTCAAAATGCCGATAGAAGGTCGCCTTTGCCACCTCAGCGAGCGACATGATCTTCTCAGTACCGGTCGCTCGGACCCCCTCTGCATAAAAAAGGCGGTCGGCCACCTCCAGGATTCTCTCGCGCGGTTCAGATTTCTCTGCTGTCCTCATAGATTGATCTTGACAGAAGACAGACCTGTCTGTCTATACTTCATTAGCGATCAAGACAGACCTGTCTGTCTTGATCCCAGCCAAAGCTTCAAAATGGAGAAAGCCAATGTCTACTCGCCTCACCAACGCTCTATCGCCCTTCCTGGGAGTTCTCATGTTTATGTTCGGAATCCTCAAGTTCTTCCAGCCATTTCGTGGATGGTTCGATGTCCAGATTCAACAGAGTCATCTACCCCACCAGGCTCTTCTCGCTGGCAAACTGACCGAAATGCTGACCGGAGTCCTCTTCTTGCTGCCATGGCTTTGGAGATCGTTGACTGCAAAAAGCAGAGGGCAAATCCTCCTGTCCGCGAGTTCTCTCCTCATTGTCCAGATGTGCGTAGCAATTTATGTGCACCTGCAGCCTCAAGTGCCTGCCAGCGTGCTTCCTCTGGGCATCAAGCCGCCCGTCATTCCTGTGGTCGTTCTGCTCCTCGCAGTGCTCACCGCCTCTGGTGCGAGCAAGCAGCTGCAAGCCCGGAATGTCGACGACAAGCCGATTCAATAACAACCCACTCCCCACTACTCAACGACTTTCCGCCATCCCCACCCAACACTTCAAGTAACCCTCGAACCCCCTATTAACTAACCCGGTTCCTCCCCTCACCCTGTGAACCAAAAGTGGAACCGCCAATACTACTAGTTCAACTCCATTTGCAGTCCTATACTTGTAGGCTCACGTGGCATCTCATCATCCAATCCGTAAGCACGTAGCTCCCGAACCTGTCGCCATCCCGGACAAGCTCTACTTCCGCATCGGCGACGTAGCCCGTCTCTGCGACGTCCCTGCCTACGTCCTCCGCTTCTGGGAGACCGAGTTTCCCCAGCTCAAGCCCAACAAAGGAGGCACCGGCCAGCGCCTCTACCGCAAGCGCGACGTAGAGATGGCCCTCCGCATCAAGAGCCTCCTCTACGACCAGGGCTACACTATCCCCGGAGCCCGCCAGGTCTTCAAATCCGAGGCCAAAGCCAAAGAGTCCTCCGACCTCGCCCTGCCCTCCCTCGAATCCGCTCCACCGTCGCCCGCCAACGAGCCGCAGCCCGCCGTCGACAGGGGAGCCGCCATCCGCCACGACGCCCAGAAGCGTGACCACCTCTCCACTCTCCGCGACGAGCTCCGTTCCCTCGCCAGCCTCCTGGCCAATCCTGCCAAAACTCCCAGCGCCGCGACCACCTCCGAATCCGCCACGCCCGCGACGCCCTCTACCAAGGTCAAGCCCATGCGCCCGCGCCTCATCCTTGAGCCCAAACCCGAATCGAAATCCTCCCCCAAATCCGACCCCAGGCCAGCACCGCGCCTCATCAAGCAGGGCGACCTCTTCCCTACCGAATGACCGCACCAGCCGGCCCCTCGCCTCTCCCCATCCCGCCTCTCTCCACTCCCACTCCACCGCCGCGCACCCACAAGGCCCACACCGCCGCCTCCGCCGCCATGCTCCTCATGGCCAGCTCCGTCCTCTCCGGAGTCCTCGCCCTCATCCGCATCCGCTACGTCAACGCCCTCTTCGGAGCAGGTGCCGCCCAGGACGCCTACCGCGCCGCCTTCACCCTCCCCGACCTCCTCAACTACTTCCTCATCGGAGGCGCCGCCTCCATCTCCCTCATCACCATCCTCAACCGCTATCGCGAGGCCGGCGACAACGAAGGCGGAGACCACGCTCTCTCCGTCATCCTCACCACCATGCTCGCCGTCCTCGGCTCCGGAGTCCTGCTCGCCGAAATCTTCGCCCCGCAATACGTCTGGCTGGCTAACGAAGGCTTCCGCACCGACCCCGTCCGAGCCGCACTCTGCACCTCGCTCACCCGCCTCATCCTTCCCGCGCAACTCTTCTTCTTCATCGGCTCCGTCATGAGCTCGCGCCTGCAGGTCCGAAAAATCTTCATCTACCAGGCCTTCACCCCGCTCATCTACAACGGCGGAATCATCCTCGGAGCACTCTTCCTCCACACCCGCATCGGCATCTACTCACTCGCCGTCGGAGTCCTCGCCGGAGTCATCCTCGGCTCCGCCCTCCTCAACTCCATCGGAGCCTTCCGCACCGGCTTTCACTTCACCCCGCGCGTCGACTTCAAAGCCCCCGCCTTCCTCGACTGGCTCAAGCTCTCTCTCCCCCTCATGATCGGCGTCTCGCTCGTCATGTTCGACGGAATCTTCCTCAAATACTTCGCCTCCATCCAACACGGAGGCATCACCCTCATCGGCAACGCCAAGGACCTCTTCAACGCCCCCTTCAACGTCATCGGCCCCGCCGCCGGAGCCGCCTCTCTCCCCTTCTTCGCCTCCCTCTTCCAGCAGCGCCGCGAGTTCGATTTCTCCGCCTCCGTAGGCCGTTCCGTCTCCCGCCTCTTCGCCGTAGGCATGCTCGTCTCCGCCTGGATGATCGCCCTCGCCCCCTGGCTCATGGGCCTCTTCCGGAGCGGCAAATTCAACCGCGCCGACGTCCTCAGCGTCACCCACCTTTTCCAGATCCTCGCCATCACCCTCCCCCTCTGGGCCGTCCAGGGCATCTACGCCCGAGCCTTCTACGCCGCATCCGACACCAAAACCCCCGCCATCACCGGCACCACGATCACCGTCCTCTCCGTCCCTCTCTACTGGGCGCTCTTCAAATTCCACGGCCTCACCGGCCTCGCCATCGCCTCAGACATCGGCATCGCTATCCAGACCGCCACCCTCGCCCTCCTCCTCCACCGCAAGCGCCTCGTCTCTCTCCTGCATCTCGAATACCCCGAGCTGGCCCGCGCACTAGCCGCAGCCCTCGTCGCCTACATCGCCGCCTACGCCCTCGCCCACGCCCTCCCCCACATCCCCGGCCACCGAGGCGACCTCCTCGTCATCACCGCCGGAAGCCTCGCCTGGCTCGCAACCGCCGCCATCATCCTCCAAATCACCCACTCCAAACTCCCCGCCCAGATCCTCCGCCGCAAACCCCGCTAACCCGGCCATCGCACCCCAGCCATCACACCGAAACAGAACCCCGATCCCACAGACTTTGTCAGCGTTTGCAGCCGCTGAACAAGCGCGCAGGAAAAATAGCCCCGGGAACGTTTGCCTGGCTTACACTTTTACCCATCCCGTAATACCCACCATCAGGAGCCACGTTTATGCGTCTTGCAGCTCTGCTTCTTCTTGCGACCACGTCCGTCGCCGCCCTCGCCGCTTCCCCAGCAGCCGCTCCTGATCCGCGTCTCGAAGGTGCCTACTCCTTCAATGAAAGTGGCTGGACCTACGTCCACCTGACCGGGACGCCCGAGCAGATTGGCTTTCAGCATGGAAGCCTGCTCACGAAGCAGATTGAGGACAACCTTCTCGTCTTCCAGGTGGAGAACAAGAATGAGCTGCATAAGGATTGGTCGTTCTTTCGCGACGCCGCACGGACCGTGCTATGGCCGCACATTGAGCCGGAATATCAGGCCGAGCTAAAGGGCATCGCCCAGGGGATGAAAGCGAATGGCTCCAGCGTGGACCTGTGGGACGTGGTCGCCATGAATGGCCAGTTGGAGCTGACAGATTACTACCTGCCGTGGCTGGATGCGAAGCAGCATACGAAGGCTCCGGCGGCAGCAAAGGCTCCCGGAAAGTGCAGCGCGTTTATTGCGACGGGGTCCGCAACCCGCGACGGCAAAATCGTCATCGCGCACAGCAACTGGTCCTCCTACGCGGAAGGCGAGCGTTGGACCTACGTGTTCGATATCGTGCCCGCGAAGGGCCAGCATTTCCTGATGGATGGAGCGGCGGGCCTCATCACCAGCCAGGATGACTTCGGCGTAAACACCAGCGGTCTCATGATCACCGAGACGACGCTGCCGCAGATCGTGAGCTTCGATCCCAACGGTATTCCAGAGTTCGAGCGCTCTCGCAAAGCCATGCAGTACGCCACCTCAATCGATGAGTACGTGGCGATCATGCGCAAGGGAAATAATGGCGGCTATGCGAACTCGTGGATGGTAGGCGACCGCAAAACCGGAGAGATTGCGTACCTCGAACTCGGGCTGCACCACACCCCTCTCTCGCGAAAGACGGACGGCTATTTCGTGAGCTCGAACTTTGCCGCAGACCCCGCGCTGATTCGTGACGACACCAGCGGCTTCGATCCGACGAATAGGACCAGCTCAATGAACGCTCGCCATGTCACTGCGGAGGCATTCATGCAGAAGCACTATGGCCAGTTGGATACGGCGCTCGCCGAGGCCTATCTTTCCGACCACTACGACAGCTACAAGAAGAAGGTGGACGCAGGCAAGCGAAGCTTGTGCGGACACGAGGAGAATTCAGCCGAAGGTGAGCCAGTCTGGGGGAACCCTCCCTTTGCCGCCAGCGGCGCGGTCACGGGCAAGGTCATGGATGCCGATATGGCCGGGAAGCTGAGCTTTACCGCGCGAGCCGGTCATCCTTGTGGTGAGGATTTTCTCGCGGCACCTTACTTTGTAGCGCATCCACAGTTTGCCTGGGAAAAGCCGATTCTGCACGACATGAAAGCAGGCCCCTGGACCACCTTCACCGCAGGCGAAAAGGCTCCGGTAGTTCTCGCAGGCAACTGAGCTCGACGCGAATCACAGAACGCCAGCCCCCGGCGATGCGGTGCTCGCCTCGATGGGCAGTGGCAGCGGAACTTTTCTCCCTTCGCTGTCGACTTCGAACGTGTCTACATAAAAGTGGGTGAGGTCAGCGCGCCCAAAGCTGGTCGTGATCGCAACGTCCGCCGCGTCGCGCCCGGTGGCCATCAGGATGCGCCCGACGCGAGGAAAGTTGTGGCGGGCGTCCATGTCCCACCAGCGGCCGCCGAGCCACACCTGGTACCAGGCGCTGAAGTCGCCGGGCCCGGTGGAGGGCACGCGGATGTCGCCGATATACCCGGTCACGTAGCGCGCCGGAATGTTCATGCAGCGGGTCAGCGTCACCGCCAGATGCTGGTAGTCGCGGCATACTCCGATGCGCTCCGTATAGACGTCCATCGCCGTCTTGGTGGCGCGGGCGTGCTTATAGTCGAAGGCCACTTTTTCGTGCACCCAGTCGCGGATCGACGCTGCGAGACGCCAGCCGCTGCCGAGATGCCCGAAGAGATCCTGCGCGATGCCGCCAAAGCGATCGACCTCGCAGTAGCGGCTCGAGAGGAGGAACTGAAGCGTCTCCGCCGGAAGCTCGTCCACGGGCGTTGCCGGGAGGTGGAAGCCCTGCAGTTCAGGATAGCCATCATGCTGCAGGATGTTCGAGCCCGAGAGGCGAATGTTGCCCGTGGGTGCGACGAACCGTGAGCAGCGGTTGCCGAAGCTATCAAAATATTCGGAGAAAGGAATGTTCACCGGCACCGTATTAGCGTTGTCCGCCTGTGGAACGAAATGCTCAATCTTCAGGCGGTCCGTGTTGTCGGAGCCGGGCATCAGCACAAGCTGCGACTCGACCGACGGATGAAGGTGCAGCAGCGCGACCATAGGCGTCGGCTGCAGCAGGTGAAACTGAATGTCGTACTCGGATTTAATCAGCAAGTAGAGCCCTTTCGCGACGGCGTGTCATTGGAGACGCAGATGGCCTTACTAAACTAGATGCGTGAAATCAGGTGAGGGGCTGCTCTGACTCTAACCCATCCGCTCCGGTCGACGAGGGAGAGGCCGGACGGCGTCGGAGAAAACCGAGCAGCAGCCCGAGCAGCGCGCACGCAACCAGGCTCACCACCGCATCCGCCAGAAAACTCCCCGTAACCCCGTGCGACGTGTACGCTCGTCCGTCGATGATTTGCATATAGATCAGAGGGACAAGCGACGACGCGTTGAAGAGCCCGTACGTCGTAGCGGCAAGAGGGTTGCTCCGGCCGATCGTCTCAAACGAGATCGCCGTAATTCCCGTGTACGCCAGCGCCTGAAAAATATTCTCCCCGACCATCGCAATGCTGAAGGTCGCAGGCGTGTGATGCAGCAGCAGAAGGCTCGCGGTAAAGACCGCACCCGCTGCGCCGATCGCGAGATACAGCGGGCGCAACCGCATCAGTTTGGCGAACGGGGTGAACATCAGGCTGCCAAAGATTCCTGCCAGCGAAAGTCCCGAGCCTCCCACGACGCTGACGACGCGAGCCGACGCGTGGAAGTCATTGCCAAAGCCGCCCAGCGTATTCGTCAGAGCGAACGACGCGCACGGCGACGCGAAGAGTGCCAGCGCAACGAGAACCTCGCGCCGCCGCACCACCGCGATCACCTCAACAAAGAATTGGCCGAAGCTCTCCCGAGCCAGTCGGCGATCCGGCCCCGGCGACGGCATCACCAGAAAGATCGCAGTCGGCACAAACACGACCAGCCCCAGAAGAACTGCGGCCAGCAGGAGAGGAAGTGCGCGAACAAGCTCGCCAGCCAGGATCGCCATCAGGCCATTGCCAGCGAAGGTCGCGGCCCACGTCCAGGAACTCAGCTTGCTCTCATCGTGCTGATGAACGATCGTGGCAAGCCATCCGCCAAGAGCGTTCGTGCACAACTGCGCGGACGCGAAGCCAAGCAGCATCAGGACTTCGAGGACCTCGAGATGTGTACTGTAAAGCAGCCCACCCATGAGGCACAGCGCTGCCAGCGCCGCGAAGAGCGTAGCGTAAAACCGCCGACTGAAGCGGACGTCCAGCATCGGCCCGAGCAGAAAGACTCCGATCCCTCCCGAAAAGACGGTGGCCGTGATGGAAGCGATCTGAGCCTCCGGTACATGCTGCGCGGCAAGCAGTTGCGGCAGAGGTACCGTGATGAATCCCGCGAAGAAGCCGAACGATAGATTGGACATGCCCATCAGCCAGATGGGTGCGGTGCGGCCGCGAAGGTTCAAACGAATCTCCTCAGATGGCGTGCGGTCGGGACCGACTTGCCCGTAGATGGAGAGTACACGGAACGCAGCGGCGCGGCCTAGAGGAATCTGCGCGCATACTTGCTGTTTATGATTGCTACAATCGCGCATGCAAATCTTTCAAGTGCTGCAGTTCTGTTTTGCCGGAAGGGTGGCTCGGTCATGAAGCCAACGAAGCTGCATACTCTCTCAGCGAAGCGCATGGCGGTGATCGCCGTGGGATTGCTGATCGTGCCGACAGTATGGGCGCAGACGCGCCAGCATCCCAGGCGTCCAGTCGCTACGGCACCGAAGCAGGTCGAGCCCACAGGGCCCACAGTAGTGATCGATACAACGATGGGCAGGATGACCTGCACGCTGTTTGAAAAACAGGCACCGCTGACGTCGGCGAACTTCGTAGGCCTCGCCGAAGGCTCCAAGGACTGGAAGGATCCCGCGACCGACAACATCGTCCACGGCAAGCCGTTCTATGACGGAACCGCCCTCGCTGGTATGGCCGATGGGATCGTGGGTGGCGACAGACTAGGCATGTTGCGGGGGACAGCCGGCCCACCATTTCCTCCGGAGAAAAGTGGCCTCGGATTTGATCGCGCGGGGCTTCTGGTGATGGCGAAGTTCAGGCCGGAGCCAGATGCGCCAAAGGATCCGGACATGACGAGCAGCTCGATATTTTATGTGCTCGGCCAGCCGGATCGCGAGTACGACAACAGCGGCGGTACGGTCTTTGGGCAGTGCGACCAAGCATCCCTGCCGGTGGTCGCCGCCATCTCGCACGCGCTGCTGAGCACCGACAATCATCCCAACGCTCCCATTGCGATCAATCACATTGCGGTCGTTCGCCCGGGGCAGCCGATGCCCGCGATTGCGGCTGCCGTGCCGCTTGCCGACGTGACCCCGCAGCCAATGCCCATGCCCGCCGCGACGATTCCTGCACCCGATCCGACAGGCCCCCTCGCCGTCATCGACACCACCATGGGCCCGCTCACCTGCAAGCTCTTCAGCAAGGAAACACCCCTAGCTGTCGCAAATTTTGTAGGCCTTGCCGAGGGCACGAAGGCCTGGAAAAATCCTGCAACCCACGTAGCCATGCATGGACGAAAGTTTTATAACGGCCTCAGTTTTCGCAGGGTCGTTCCGGACTTCATGATTCAAAATGCGGATATGCCCGGCGACCCCTCCGGCGATGGCGATATCGGATTTCATTTTGCGAATGAGATTGTTCCGGGCCTCACGTTTGACCGGCCAGGCCGCCTCGCCTACGCGAATGCGGGGCCCAACACAAATGCGAGCGAGTTCTTCATTACCGAGCACCCGATCCATCGGCTCGATGGCGGCTATACGATCTTTGGGCAGTGCGACGACGCGTCCGTGAAGGTAGCCGAAGCGATCGCTCGGGTCCCTCGCGATGAACATAATCGCCCGCTGAAACCGGTGGTGATTCGTAGCGTCTCCATCGCCGATGTCGGCCCGAACAGATGACGAGGAGAAGCCTCCCCGCGTGAAGATCACCACTGAAACACAACGGGCGAGCCTGAATGGCTCGCCCGTTGTCTGTTGTGCGAGGTGCGATTACTTGGCTGCGAACTCTGCCGCGGCGCCTAATTTCAACGCTGCTGCTTTGTCCGTCGCTTCCCACGTGAAGGCTTCGCCGGTGCGGCCAAAGTGGCCGTACGCCGCAGTCTGCTGGAAAATGGGGCGGCGCAGGTCGAGGCTCTCGATGATGCCCTTCGGAGTGAGCTTGAAGTTCTCGCGAACGAGTTCGATCAGGCGCGGCTCGGAGACCTTTCCCGTGCCAAACGTGTCCACCCGGATGCTCACCGGCTCAGCGACACCAATCGCATACGCCAGTTGAACTTCAACCCGGCTCGCGAGTCCGGCTGCGACGATATTCTTCGCAACGTACCGCGCCATATAAGCCGCCGAGCGATCGACCTTGGTAGCGTCCTTGCCGGAGAACGCCCCTCCGCCATGACGGCCCATGCCGCCATAGGTGTCGACGATGATCTTGCGGCCGGTCAAGCCGGTATCACCCATCGGTCCGCCGATGACGAAGCGTCCAGTCGGGTTGATGTGATACTTCGTGTGGGCATCGAGCAGCGCCGCAGGGATCACAGCCTGGATCACATGCTCCATAATTTCTGCGCGCAGTTGCTCGTTGTGGACCTCTTCCGCATGCTGCGTAGAGATGACCACGGCATCGACGCGAATCGGCTTGTGGTTCGAATCGTACTCGACCGTGACCTGCGACTTCCCGTCCGGGCGAAGGTACGGCAGCTTGCCGTTCTTGCGGACTTCCGTCAGCTTGTGCGCGAGCTTGTGCGCCAGCCAGATCGGTGTAGGCATCAGCTCGGGAGTTTCGTTCGTGGCATAGCCGAACATCATGCCCTGGTCGCCAGCGCCGCCCGTGTCAACGCCTTGCGCGATGTCGGGGGACTGGCGGTTGATGGTGGACACAACGGCGCAGGTCTTGGAGTCGAAGCCCTTGAGCGCGTCGTCATAACCGATCTTGTTGACGGTGTCGCGGACCAGGGTCTGGAAGTCGACATAGGCCTTGGTGGTAATCTCTCCGGCGACGACCACCAGGCCGGTGCACGTGAGGGTCTCGCACGCAACGCGGCTGTACGGGTCTTCTGCGAGGCAGGCGTCGAGGATGGCGTCAGAGATCTGGTCGGCGATCTTGTCGGGATGACCTTCGGTCACGGACTCACTGGTAAATAGGAAACGATCGGTGTTGGTAGACAAAGCGGGAAGCTCCTTAGCTCAGATAGCCGGACACGCCCGCTGCTGGCGTACAACCTGCCAGAGAACAGAGCGCCCGACGACCGGCCCCTCGTGCTGGATGTGCCACGGGCGTGGCCCAGCATTGGTCTCCGGTCGTTCTGCCTGCACGATGCAAATCGAATCGGCGGAACCTCTCTATTCTACCTACAGATGCACTTCCCACCAACGGAGATCAGCCGGAGTCGATTTTCCGGGCCTGAGTGGCAAGCCTCGGGATTGAGTGGCAAGCTCGGGGACTGAGTGGGAACCTTCGCGATTTCGCTGCAAGCAACATGCCCCCGAACATGAATCGCGCCTTCCCCCAGCTCCACCACACCCTCTACCGGCAAGAAAAAGCGCCAGAGACAATCGTCTCTGGCGCCACTCCCTCAATCCCACAACCTCACATCGTTGTAGGAGTACACGTGCTATGCCCGAGCACCTGGTCCGTAATCGGTGTCGGAGGAGCCGGAGGAGTCGCCCACGGAATATTCGTGAAGTCAAAGAACTCCAGCATATTCGGCTGCACCGCATCCCTCGCCGTCAAGTGCGCCGACGCCCCGATAAACCGGTTCTCGACAAACTTGATAATCGCCGTATGATCCATCGGCGTATGCGAAACATAGTGCTTCCGCGTAAACGGCGAGATCACAATGTTCGGAACCCGGAACCCAAGCTGCGCCGCAAACCCATACTTCGCCGCCGCATCCGTCGACGTCGCTCCCGGATCAGCCGACACCAGGTCGCAATGCGTCGTCGGTGTTCCTCCCGTCGGCACGCAGGGGTTGTACGTATCCGGGTTCACCGCAATCTGCGAGATATCCGGAATCGGTCCCAGCGAAGCATCCGTATAGTCATTCGAATGTCCCGGCACCGGAGGCACATGGTCATACGGTCCGCCGCCCTCGTCATAGCTCAGGAAGAACACCGAGCTCTTCCACTCCGGGCTCGCCATCAGCGAATTCACCACCTTCGCCACCTGCACCTGTCCTGACAGAATCTCCTGCCCCGATCCCGGATGCTCATCGTTATTCCCATACCCCGCCTCAATAAACGAGAAGCTCGGCAGCGTCCCATTCGTCAGGTCCGTATAGTACTGCGACAGCGGCGCCACATGCGTCGGATCGATGCAGAATGAGTTCGACGCATCGCCCACCACACTCGACGCCTGCGTCGGTGCCGTGCACGCCGCCCCCGTCGGATTCATGTACATGTACTTGTTCGCATACCCAAAGTAGCTGAAGTCCGTCCCCGGATACTCCGACGATCCGCCCGTGCACTCATTCGCCTGCAGGCACTGCCCCTGCGTCACCGTGTAGTAAATCTTCCACGACACCGACGCCGCATCCAGCTCCTGAAAGATCGTCTCAATCTGCAACTGCGGCAGGTGATCGTTGCTCCCCGGATCAAACACCAGTCCCTGCGTCGTCCCGCCCGTGAACGTCGCAATCCGGTTGTCGATGCTCTTGCTCGACACCGGCGAGAACCATCTATCCGACACCGCAAACTGCGAAGCCATGTAGTAGTAGTAGTTCAAATAGCCCTGGTCGTAATACCCCATCGCCCGCTTACCCGTCGTGTCCGTAAACGATCCCGAACACACGCCCGAAGCGTTGCAGCTATTCGCAAACCCTTCCGCCGTATGCACAAACCCGTCCATATTAATCGGCCGCGTCGTGCTGAAGTCCCAGCGATACACATCGCCATAGCTCTCCAGCCACGACGAGCTCTCATCATCGATGCACGTGCTCGCAAACTTGAACGGGGAATACGCCGTGCCCTGGTCATCCTGGTTGCTGATCGTCGTCAGCTTGTCATCGATGCCGTCCACGTTATACGTCTTCCCGTCCTCGCCCACATCCCATCCCAGCTGCTGGCGATACGGATTAAGCATCCCGAAGTAGTTGTCGAACGAGTGGTTCTCCTGCAGCATGAACACCACGTGGCTGATCTGCTGCAGGCTCGCCTGCGACACCACCGAAACCGATGTGCTCGACGTCGCCTTCGTTCCATTCAGCCCCGTCACCGTTGCCGTATACGTCGTCGCCGCCGCCGGTGTCACCACCTGCGTTCCGCCCGTTCCCGGCAGCGAGTAGCTGCTGCCATCCGTTCCCGTAATCGTCACGCCCGCGCCATACGTCGTCGTCACGCTCAGCGTTGACGAAGACCCCGCCGTGATCGACAGCGGACTCGCCGTCATCCCCACCGTCGGTGGTCCCGGAACCGTTACCGTCACATTGCTCGTCGCAGCTCCGCCGCAGTTATCCCACTGCACCACCGTCGCCGTATTCGACCCCGCGTTCATCGCCACCGGAGTATTGATCGACGCCGTGGCCGTCTTGTACACCAAATTTCCACCCAGATAAATGCCCATCGCCGCAATGCCTGAACCGCACGTCGTCGTCCCGCCCGTCGCCACAAAATTCACCGGAGACGCCACCGTGCTCCCATTCGTCGGAGCCGTAATCACTACGCCGTTCTGCGTACTTCCTCCCGGCACCGTGAACGTCACCGACGAATTCGCCGACCCGCCACAGTTATCCCACTGCACCACCACCGCCGTATGCAACCCGCCTGGAACCGGCAGCCCCGCATTAATGCTGCTTCCGTTCACCTTGTAGGCCAGCGTGTTGTTCATGTACACGCCCATCGCCGCAATGCCCGAACCGCACGTCGTCGTCCCGCCCGTCGCCACAAAATTCACCGGCGACGCCACCGTCGCTCCACTCGCCGGAGCCGAGATCACCACGCCGTTCTGCGTACTTCCCCCCGGCACCGTAAAGTTCACCGTCGAATTCGCCGACCCTCCGCAGTTGTCCCACTGCACCACCACCGCCGTGTGCAGCCCACCCGGAACCGTCAATGCTGTATTAATGCTGCTGCCGTTCACCTTGTAGGCCAGCGTGTTGTTCATGTAAATGCCCATCGCTGCAATGCCCGGAGCGCAAGTCGTCGTCCCCGCCGTCGCCACAAAATTCACCGGAGAGCTCACCGTGCTGTTATTTGCAGGAGCCGAAATCACCACGCCATTCTGCGTGCTTCCACCCGGAACCGTAAAATTCACCGCCGCGTTCGTCGACCCGCCGCAGTTGTCCCACTCCACCACCACCGCCTGGTGCAGCCCCCCGGGCTCCGGCAGGCTCGCATTCAGGCTGCCCCCGTTCGTCTTGTAGACCAACGAGTTGCTCACGTAAATGCCCATCGCCGCAACGCCGCTCGAACAAGCCGTCGTCGCACTCGCAACAATGTTCACCGGAGAACTCACGGTCGCACCATTGCTCGGGCTGCTAATCACGACCGTGGCCAAAGCCGGAGTCGCTACGATACACATCAGGGAGAGGAGGAAAATACAAGTCTTCACGGGTATTCCTTTGTCGAATCTGCTGCAACCTCCGTCTCGGTCTTCTGGCAGAGGTTGGCGATTCAGATCATGATTCTCTCACCGCAGCGGCCCGGATGGAGATAAAAATTTCAGAATTTCAGAGTTCTGTCAAAGATATGTGCGCTATAGCCAGTAGGATGCACGTTTCGCCCCACAGATAGCCTGCCCTCCCAGCCACCCACCCTCACCCCATCAACAATCTTCCGCACCCCTCTTCCCCCCACCAAAATCTCCACGCCCGCGCCCTTCTGAACTATAAAGTTACGTACCGCCTCCACACCCATTCCCCGGCTCCAACGCCAGCAAGAAACGGACACCATGACCAGACCCACCCTGCGCTCCGGCCTCACCTGGGCTCTCCTCCTTCTCCTCAGCCTCTCCCCGCTCGCCGCCGCGCAAACCGCCCCCATGGTCACCGACCCCGGCGCCGCCGCCCGCATCGCCTGGTGGCGCGACGCCAAGTTCGGCCTCTTCATGCACTGGGGCGTCTACTCCATCCCCGGCCGCGGCGAGTGGGTCCAGTGGAACGAGCAGATCCCCGTCGACCAGTACGCCAAGCTCGCACAGCAGTTCAACCCCGATCACTTCGACCCCGACGCCTGGGCCGCCATCGCCAAATCCGCCGGCATGAAGTACACCGTCCTCACCGCCCGCCACCACGACGGCTTCGCCCTCTTCGACGACCCCGGCAGCGACTTCACCTCCGTGAAATCCGCCGCTCACCGCGACTTCGTCGCCGCCTACGTCACCGCCGTCCGCAAAGCCGGCCTCCGCGTCGGCCTCTATTACTCCCCGCTCGACTGGCGCTACCCCGGTTTCTTCTTCCCTCAGCTCTACCAGGCCAACGCCATCCAGCTCCGTGACCAGTACCATCGCCAGCTCAACCAGCTCGCCTCCAACTACGGCAAGCTAGACATCCTCTGGTTCGACGGTGGTGGCGTCGACTGGCTCGGCTTCGGTGGAGTGGAGTTCAAAGGCAACTGGCACGCCCGCCCTAAAACCCAGCCCTACACCGGCTCCTTCTCCTGGCAGGACGTCGCCGCCGTCGCCAATCTCCGCAAGCTCCAACCCTCCCTCATCCTCAACGACCGAACCGACGCCCCCGCCGACTTCCGCTCCCGCGAAGGCGACGCCGCCATGGGAGACTTCAACAACCAGCATCCCTGGGAGCTCTGCACCACCCTCACCACCGGAGCCTGGGGCTATCAGCCCAACGCCCCCATCAAGTCCCTCGACGAAGTCCTCCGTCTCCTCATCGGAGCCGTCGGCCGCGACGGCAACCTCCTCCTCAACGTCGGCCCCCGCCCCGACGGCCAGATCGAGCCCGCCCAGGCCGCCCGCCTCCGCGAAGTCGGCGACTGGCTCCAAAAATACGGCGAGAGCATCTACTCCACCCGCGGTGGCCCCTACCTCCCCGGAGACTTCGGAGTCTCCACCTACCGCGACCACACCATCTATCTCCACATCCTCCACCCCACCGCCCACACCCTCGATCTCCCACCCCTCCCCGCCACCGTTTCCTCCTGCTCCGTCCTCACCGGAGGCCAAGCCACCTGCACCCAGACCGTCGCCGGAATCGACATCACCCTCACCGGCAACCCCGACAACCCCGACAACCCCGACACCATCGTCGCCCTATCCCTTGACTCGCCCGCCGCAGACATCCCCCTCATCGCCACCCACATCACCCCCAAGCCCGCAAAGGAATAGCCTCACCCCCAGCTACCGAGGCCACGACTGCACCTCGCGCACCAGCGGCAGCAGCGTCTCCAGCGGATCAGCGCTCTCATTCTCCAGGAATGAGCTCGTCTGATCCGTCGGCAGCCTCGGCAGCCGGTTCACCGTCACATGCAGCGGAGCCAGCGCCGCATTCATATCCGCGCACAGCACCTCTCCCGCCGCCTTCGCCATCGCATACTCCGTCATCTTCTTCGGCCGCTCCGTCACAAAAATCGACGACGGATAAAACAGCGACACCCCCGCCCTCCGCGCCCGAAGCTCCTGCGCCAGCTCCCAGAATCCCTCCACATACACCCCCAGGAAGTCCCGCAGCCTCTCCGCCACAAACACCTCCGCCTGCGCCCGCGCAATCGCCGGAGTAGCAAAAAAGTACCCGTGCGTCGGAGCCTCCACCAGCCCAGCCAGTTGCTCCGCCGCCGGCCTCTGCGCGTCATACGCCAGCGTCTCGCAAGCTCCTCCCGCCGCCCGAATCTCCTCCGCAACCCTCTCCGCGTCCTCTCGCCCGGCCTTCCACGTAATCAACACGCGCCCTCCGCCCGTCGCAATCAGCTTCGCCGTCAGCTCCCCCAGCCCCCGAGATCCACCCAACACCAGCGCCACGCTTCCCGCAAACTCACCCTCCCCCACCACCCCGCGCAGCGACGCCATCGTCGCCTGTTCCACCGGAGGATTCCGTGCAAAACTCCTCACCGTCCCCCTCACCCCGCCGCCCGCAATCTCCTCCTCCACCGTCCGAAACCGCTCGTCCGTCTCCGTCACCCGAAACGCCAGCCCCTCCCTCCCATTAGCCTCCTCGCACATCCGCACCGACAGCTCGCTATAGATGGAATGCAGCCCCGGCAACACCATCCCCACCAGGTAAGTACTAGCCGCAATCGCCGCCACCCTCCTCGCTCCCAGCCACTTCGTCGCCGCCGGAAACAGCGCCGCCGCATCCGCCTCCGTCATCGCAAACGCAAACCTCCCCGCCCTCCCCGCCATCTGCTCAAGCTCCATCGTCGACGCCACCGCCGACACCGCCAACCCCTCCAACTCCGCTCCCGCCCACTCCGGAAACCCCTCCAACTCCTCCCCAAACTCCATCGTCACGCTCGACCGAGCTCCACCCTCCACGCACACATTCACCCGCGCGCCCGTTGGCCCTTCGCGCACCAGCACCGCCTCCACCTCTTCCCCCGGATACACAAACTTATCGAACCGCGCCCGAACTCCTCGCAGCGCAGGCATCACCTCCCGACCCGCAGCAAACGAGTCCAGCGCCCACAGCAGCATATGAATTCCATGCACCACCGGAGCCCCAGCCTGCGTCCTCCGCGCCTGCACCGCATCCATGTGCATCGGATTCCGGTCCCCGCTCGCCGCCGCAAACCGCTCCTGATCCGCCCCACCAAACGTCCGTTTCGCCAGACTCATCCCATCCCGCCTTTCGCCCCATCACCCATTCAACTGAACCAATCCGCCCGCAAGCCGCCTCACTTCACGTATGCAAACGTCCCGCAAACATCCGAAGCGTTCGCCATCGCCTCCGCGGTAAACAACGGAGGGTGCGACCCCGAAAACAGAGCCATCTGCAGATGCTTCCCCTCCACATACGTCGCCGCCCACTGCACATCTTCGCCACTGCACAGCGTATTCTTGCGCAAAAACTTCACGTCCCCGGGAACGCGCAACCGATACAAATTCCCCACTCCACCCGCGCTGCTATCCGCCCCAAACACCGCCGCCACCTCCGCCGGCTCCAGCCCCCGTATCTGCGCAATCCAGTACGACGACAAACTGATCGTCACCTTCTCCTTCGTAAACGAAATGTCCCCGGTAATCGACTTCGCCGTCTGGCTCGCCGCCCGCCAATACCCCTTCTCCTGCGCCCCACCCACCGCCGGCCACACCATCGCCGCCATCACCAACACGCCCATCATCCGCCGCATCTTCATCCCTCCAGCATGACACCCCCACCCCCCCTTTGACCATCCCCCAACCCAACTCCCCTTCTACCCCTCGCCCGTCGCCGCCAACGACTCCGACACCACGGCCGTCAACCTCCTCAAATCCGTCGACATCTCCACCCCCAGCGTCCTCACGTCATAATCTCCCCACCCCTCCGCACACCGCCCCCGGGATGCTACCCTCAACCCAGCCCATGTCCGACCCCATCAACAAGCTCTACTACGGCGACAACCTCGAAGTCCTCCGCGACTACATCCCCGACCAATCCGTCGACCTCATCTACCTCGACCCGCCCTTCAACTCCCGCCAGGACTACAACGTCCTCTTCGCCGAGAAGGACGGCTCCCGCAGCGCCTCCCAGATCACCGCCTTCAAAGACAGTTGGGAGTGGAACCTCGAAGCCGAGCGCGCCTATCAGGAGGTCGTCGAGCGCGGCGGCCGCGTAGCCGACGCCATGCGCGCCTTCCGCACCCTCCTCGGAGGCTCCGACATGCTCGCCTACCTCGCCATGATGGCCCCACGCCTCGTCGAACTGCGCCGCGTCCTCAAAGAATCAGGCTCCATCTACCTCCACTGCGACCCCACCGCCAGCCACTACCTCAAGCTCATCATGGATGCCGTCTTCGGCCCTCAGCTCTTCCGCAACGAGATCGTGTGGAAGCGCACCAACGGACACAATGACGCGCGTCGCAGATTTGGCGATCAGAGCGACATTATTCTGTTCTATTCCAAGTCGGACGACTCAATTTTCAATCGAGCCTACTCAGGCTATTCCGAGTCGTATATCAAATCTCACTACTCGATGGTGGACGAGAAGGGACGATTTACAACACGGGACCTGCGGAGTCCGGGCCCGCGCCCGAATCTTACATATGACTACAAAGGCTACAAGCCGCACGCGAATGGATGGTCAGTTTCTCGCGAACTGATGGAGCGGTTGGATTCAGAAGGAAAACTGTACTTCCCGAAAGAACCGACTGGTCGCATTCGACTCAAGCGCTACCTGGACGAGATGCCTGGGACCCCCGTGGGCAATGTATGGGAAGACATCCCACCTATCAACTCCCAAGCGCAAGAGCGCCTCGGCTACCCTACCCAAAAACCCGAAGCCCTCCTCGAACGCATCCTCCGCGCCAGCTCCAACGAAGGCGACGTAGTCCTCGACCCCTTCTGCGGCTGCGGCACCACCGTCCAAGTCGCCCAAAAACTCAATCGCCGCTGGATCGGCATCGACATCACCCACCTCGCCATCGGCCTCATCAAAACGCGCCTCGACGACGCCTTCGGCCCCGACGTCCGCAAGACCTATCAGGTCATCGGCGAACCCACCGACGTGCGCGGAGCCGAACAACTCGCCGCCGAAAACAAATACCAGTTCCAATACTGGGCGCTCGGCCTCTGCGGCGCCCGCCCCACCGAAGCCATCAAAAAAGGTGCCGACCGCGGCATCGACGGCCGCCTCTACTTCCACGACGACCGCTCCGGCGACTCCAAACAAATCATCTTCTCCGTCAAAGGCGGCCAGAACATAGGCGTCGCCGAAGTCCGCGACCTCATCGGAGTCCTCCAGCGCGAGCGCGCCGAGATCGGCGTCTACATCTCCTTCGCCGAACCCACCAAGCCCATGCAAAAAGAGGCCGCCGAAGCCGGCTTCTACACCTCCGCCGACGGCAGCAAATACCCCCGCCTCCAACTCCTCACCATCGAAGGCCTCCTCACCGGCACCCAACGCCTCCAGCGCCCCCTCCACGTCCGCGACGTCACCTTCCGCAAAGCCCCCCGCAGCCGCGCCGAAGCCGCCCAAAACCTCACCCTCAACCTCACTGACGAATAGCCCTCACCCACGCCAAGCGCTCCGTCGGCTGCGCGCTCCAGCGCCCACCGACAACCGGACCCAGCGCCAACGGCGCGACATATACCAGCCTAGGGCGAAGCCCTAGGATAGACGCCAAGGAAAAAGCCCTTTTCCGCTCTGCCGAAGGCCGGAGTGAAGCCGCAGGCGCAACGACCAACTTGCCTTCCTCGACACCGCCACGAACTCCGCACCCCCAACCACCAAAGCCCCAGCTACACTAACCCCACATGCCCCGCCCCAACAAATACCTCGACGAGCTCATCTCCTACGGCGGCCAGCCCTTCACCCGCGCCGAAGTCATCGCCGACATGCAGCGCTCCGGCACCCCCCAACCCCTCATCGACCGCTGGCTCCAGGGTCAGGAACACGCCGCCCGCCGCCGCGCGCAACGCGAATCCCTCACCCTCCGCATCTTCCTCCCCGAGCCCAACCGCAAGCTCTGCCGCTAGCTCCACATCGCCGCAATCCCCGGAGTGCCACCACACTCCCCCCCAATGCACGATACTGAGATGGCGACCTCAACTCTCACCCTCGCAGGAATCGACAGCATGGCCAACCCGAACAACCCAACCCCCTCCGTCTTCGCCGGCCGCGCCTGGCAGCAGGTCCTCGCCCGCGACCCCTCCGCCGACGGCCAGTTCGTCTACGCCGTCAAATCCACCAAAGTCTACTGCCGCCCCACCTGCCCCTCCCGCCGCCCCGAGCGCAAAAACGTCACCTTCTTCCCCACCCCCGCCCTCGCCGAAGCCGCCGGCTTCCGCCCCTGCCTCCGCTGCGAGCCCCAACTCACCTCCCCCAAACCCGACCCCCAGGCCGCCGCCATCGCCAAAGCCGCCACCTTCCTCACTGAGCACGCCGGCGAGCGAACCAAACTCGACGACATCGCCTCCGCCGCCGGCCTCGGCAAATTCGCCCTCCAGCGTGGCTTCAAGCGAGTCCTCGGAGTCACCCCAGGAGACTTCGCCCGCGAGCAGCGCAAAGAACGCTTCCGCAACAAAGTCCGCACGCCCCGCCTCTCCATCACCGACGCCGTCTACGAAGCCGGCTTCGGCTCCCCCAGCCGCCTCTACGAAACCGTCGACCAAACCCTCGGCATGTCCCCCACCGCCATGAAGGCGGGAGGAGCAGGCGAGACCATCCACTACGCCCTCGCCGACTCCCCCCTCGGCCGCCTCCTCGTCGCCACCACCCACCTCGGCCTCTGCGCCGTCCTCTTTGGAAATTCCAGCACCGATACCGACGCCGAGCTGGTCGCCGACCTCCGCGACCGCTTCCCCCAGGCCGCCCTCCGCCCCTCCACCGCGCCCGGAACCTTGTCATCCTTCGCCGAAGGCGGAGGACCCGCTTCTTCTCTCGCCTCAGCAAGCTCTCCACCCCAAAGCCCCGCATCCACCCTGGCCGAAGCCTTACGCTTCGTCCTCTCCCGCCTCACCGAAACCCCCACCGCCGCCACCCTCCCCTTCCACGTCCGAGCCACCGCCTTCCAGCAGCGAGTCTGGCGCGCCCTCCTCGACATCCCCCGCGGCGAAACCCGCACCTACGCCCAAATCGCCGCCGCCATCGGCTCCCCCAAATCCGTCCGTGCCGTCGGCACCGCCTGCGGCTCCAACCTCCTCGCCGTCGTCGTCCCCTGCCACCGCGTCGTCGGCTCCGACGGCCGTCTCACCGGCTACCGCTGGGGAATCAACCGAAAACGCCAGCTTCTCGACCTCGAACGCCCGAACCTTCCCTGAGTCACGCCCCTTGCAGCCCAAGACTCCCCTTTTTGCCCGCGAAGGCCTCCAGTAGCGCCAATCCCCGCCCACCCGTCTAAAATAGAAGATGCGCGCGCTCTCAGCGCCAGCGAAGGTCTCAAGTCCATGAAACTGCGCCCTGTTGTTCTGGTTCTCCTCATCCTCTCCGGCTTCTATTACCTCTCCACCCGCATGCTCCCCATCGGAGCCCTCGCCGGCCTCGTCCACCGCGCCCCCTCCACCTCCACCGACGCGATCACCTCCAAAACCACCGGCCCGCTTGGCGATTTCTCATTAACTGAGGCCCAGGCCGCCCCCGCCTTCGACGCCGAAGAGCAACAAAATATCGCCGTCTACAAACGCGCCATGCCCTCCGTAGTCAACATCACCAGCACCACCGTAGTCTGCTGCGACTTCTTCCTCCAGCCCGTCCCCCAACAGGGTCAGGGCTCAGGCTTTATCGTCGACAACCAGGGCCACATCCTCACCAACAACCACGTTGTCGACAACGCCCAGACAGTCGAAGTAACCCTGTGGAATAAGAAGAAATTCAAGGCCACCGTCATCGGCGTCGACCACGTCCACGACCTCGCCCTGCTCCAGATCCACGACGCGCAAGACCTTCAACCTGCAACACTTGCGGACTCCACCAGCCTCGCCGTCGGCCAGCGAGTCTACGCCATCGGCAACCCCTTCGGTTTCTCCGGAACCATGACCCGCGGCATCATCTCCGCCATCCGCTCCGTCCAGTTGCCCTCCGGCAATCGCATCGAAGACGCCATCCAGACCGACGCCTCCGTCAACCCCGGCAACTCCGGAGGCCCGCTATTAAACTCCCACGGCGACGTCATCGGCATCACCACCATGATCGCGTCAAACCCCAATGGTGGCGCGGACCAATCCGCCGGCATCGGCTTCGCCATCCCCATCTCGACAGCCAAGGCCGTACTTGAAGATTTCATGCGCTACGGTCGCACCCGCCGCCCCTCGCTCGACATCGTCACCCTCCCCATCGGCCCCGACGAAGCCCAGCAAATAGGCCTCCCCGCCGACTACGGCATCCTCATCGAACGAGTCTTACCCGGTGGAGCCGCTCAGCGAGCCGGCCTCCACGGCGGAACCCAGCTCGCCTACAAGGGCAACACCCAGGTCATGCTCGGCGGAGACCTCATCGTCGGCGTTGACGGCCAGGAGATCACAACCCCGCAAGACCTCTCCAACGCCATTAACGCCCACCACGCCGGAGACACCGTAGTCCTCACCATCTACCGTGGCCAGCAGCGAATGAGCGTCAAAGTAACCCTATCCGACGCCAAAGAGATCATCGGCGGCCAGACCGCCTAGCCTCAACGTCAGTGCAGTGTCTTCGGGATCACCGCATACTGCAGCAATATCTCGAACGGAATAATCTCCAGCGTCGCCTCATGCGTTGCCTCCAGCACCACCGGGCAAGGAGCCCCGGCGCGCTGCACCTGCAGCCACCGCGCCGCGCAAACACACCACCGGTCTCCCGGCCTCAGCCCCGGAAACCCATACTGCGGCATAGGCGTCGACAAATCATTGCCCAGCTCAGCCGACTTCGCCAGAAACTCCGCCGTCACGATGCAGCACACCGTATGCACGCCCAGATCATCGGGCCCGGTATTGCAGCAGCCATCGCGGTAAAAGCCAGTCACGGGGTTTGTGCCGCATGTCTCCAGCGACTGTCCAAGGACGTTCTTCTGTGTATTAATCTTCGGGCCGGTGTCCATGGTCATGATTGTATTCCTGCCGCAACAGCGCTGTTGTGACTACTTCGTAGTCATCGCCATCTGTTGTTGATATTCCTCATACGGCCCCTTGTGGTCCGTGATGTGGAAGTTGTTCGGCCCGCCCTCGAAGTGCCAGATCCGCGTCCCAGCCTCCTCGATCAAATCCTGATCATGCGTCACCAGGAACACCGTTCCCTCATACTTCTGGATCGCCTGGTTCAGCGCATTAATGCTCTCCAGATCCAAATGGTTCGTAGGCTCATCGAGCACCAGCACATTGGGTTTCTGCAGCATAATCTTGCAGAACAGCAGCCGCGCAGCCTCACCGCCCGAGAGCGCATCGGTCTTCTTCAGACCCTCTTCACCCTTGAACAGCATCTGCCCCAGGATCCCGCGAATGTCTTCCTTCACAGCCTTTGGATCATACTGGTGCAGCCAATCCTGCGCCGTCATTCCCATCTGGATCGAACCCTTGTGGTCTTGCGCAAAGTATCCAATCGACACCTCGTGCCCCCACTTCACCGATCCGGAATCAATCGAGACATCCTTCTCCTCAACTCCCGGCCCGTTTGCCAGCAACGCCTTCAGCAGCGTCGTCTTCCCCTGTCCGTTGCGGCCAATCAGCACCACCTTATCTCCACGCGTAACCGACGCGGAGAAATTATTAATGACGTGCTCCGTTTTGCCATTGGGCTGCGTATAGCTCTTATTCACGCCCTCAAACTCAAGCACCGTCTTGCCCGAAGGCCGCTCCATCTTGAACGCAATAAACGGCCGCGCAATGTTCGACCGCGCCAGCTCGCTCGTCGCCAGCCGCTCCACTTCCTTCTTACGTGAGTTCACCTGCGAGCTGCGAGTACCCGCCGAAAACCTCGCAATAAAATCATTCAGCTGCGCAATCTTCTTCTCCCGCTGCTCGTTCTGGCTCTCAATGCGAGTGCGAACCGAAGTCTTCTGCAGCACCATATCGTCATAGCCGCCGTTGTACGTAATGATCGTCTCGTAGTCGATGTCCGCAATATGCGTGCAAACATTATTCAGAAAATGCCGATCATGCGAGATCGTAATCACCGTACCGTCGTAGCGAATCAAAAAGTCCTGCAGCCAGTGAATCGACTCGAGATCAAGATAGTTCGTAGGCTCATCCAGCAGCAGCGCCTGCGGGTTTCCAAACAGCGCCTGCGCCAGCAGCACGCGAACCTTTTGCCCACCCTGCAGCTCACTCATCTTGCGCTCGTGCAGCTCATCCGGAATATCCAGCCCTTGCAGCAGCACAGCTGCATTTGCCTCGGCCTCGTAGCCGTCCTCATCCCCGACAATGCCCTCGAGCTCGCCCAGCCGCGACCCATCCTCATCGGTCATCTCGGCCTTGTTGTAGATTACCTCGCGCTCTTCCATCGCCGCCCACAGCGCCTTGTTGCCCATAATCACCGTATCAACCACCCGATACGCATCGAACTCGTACTGGTCCTGCTTCAGCACGCCAAACTTCCGCGGCCTCACCACAGAGCCCTTCTGGGCGTCGATCTCCCCAGTGAGCACCTTCATAAACGTAGACTTACCCGCGCCGTTCGGCCCGGTCAGGCCGTACCGACGGCCGGTCGTGAACGTCACAGAGACGTCCTCAAAGAGCAGCTTCGCGCCATAGCGCATCGTGACATTAGAGACAGAAATCATCACTACTATTTTCTCACGGCAAGCGCCAAAACCGTCAG
The DNA here is from genome assembly GCA_021778315.1 of Acidobacteriota bacterium. The sequence continues at coordinate 35,613 of JAJYCQ010000014.1, forward strand.
GTTGGCTCATTTTCTGCTAACCTTCGCTCACCATGCCCTTGAACGGCCTCAACTTCCAGCGAGCGGAATACGGCACCGACCCCATCCCCCTCGACCACTGCGCCTTCTGCGGAAGAGGCATCGCCGCAGAGTTCTACCGCACCAACGGCGACCTAACCTGCCCCATCTGCGCCGACCACCTCCGCAGCGTCCTCCCCACCGACACGCGCGCCACCTTCTGGAGCAGCCTCCGCCTCGGCACTATCGCCGCCATCGCCACCAGCCTCCTCTACCTTCTCCTCTTTCGCCTCCTGATCGATCACGGCATGGGCCTCGGTACCGCCTTCGGAGCCATCGGAGTCGGCTACGTCATCGGCCGCGCTATGCAATCCGCAGGCCCCGGCGCAAGAGGCCGCCGCTATCAATTCACCGCCGCCGCTCTCACCTACGCCGCCATCACTGTCGCCCTCATGGCAGCCATGTTCGGCGCCGCCGGACTCCCCACATGGACCTACTTCCTCTTTCCCCTCGGCCCTCTCTTCCTGCTCTTCGTCGGCCAGGCCAAGCTCGCTCTCTTCCTCCTTTTCTTTGCCGGAATCGGCATTCGCTGGGCATGGATGCTGCTAGCGCCTCACGCGGTCAAAATAACCGGCCCCGAGACCCTCCCCAGTTCAAATGCACCAACCCTGTAGCATTCCCGCAAATTTATCCAACGAATTTCGCTGAATCCTGTCTTTTCTCTTGACAGGAAACCCTCTGTGCTCGTATTTAATCTGCAGGTTATATAACCAACAGGTTTATTACGCATGCAAGATTCCATCAGCTCCACATTCTCCGCTCTCGCCGACCCCACACGCCGCGCCATCCTCGCTCGTTTAGCTCTCGGCGAAACCTCCGTCACCGAACTCGCCGAGCCCTTCGAAATCAGCATGCCCGCGGTCTCCAAGCACCTTCGCGTCCTCGAACAGGCAGGCCTCATCTCCCGCGGTCGCGAGGCCCAGTGGCGACCCTGCAAGCTCAACCCCGAACCACTCCACAAGGCCGCGAACTGGCTCGAGGAGTACCGCAAGTTCTGGGAGCAACGCTTCGACCGCCTCGACTCCTACCTCCAAACCCTCCAGGCCGAACAACCCACCGAAAAGCCGCACAAGAAGAAAAAGAAAAAGGAGAAGCATCATGGCAAGCATAAAAAGTAGCGTCTTAGACAATGCCACTGATCGCGAGATCCTTGTGACAAGGGTGTTCACCGCGCCGCGTGCGAAGGTCTGGCTGCATGGGTCGATCCCTGGCAGATCACCCAGTGGTGGGGACCCCAGGGCTTCACCACCACCATGACCGAGACGGATCCGCGGCCCGGCGGCCGATGGTGCCTGGTCATGCACGGCCCCGACGGCACCCGCTACCCCAACGATTTCGTGTACACCGAACTGCTTCCGCAGCAGCGACTCGCCTATCGCCTCAGCGGCGGCAAAGAGGGTGCGCCGCTCGAACACTTCGAGACCATCGCCACCTTCGAAGATGAGGCGGATGGCAACCGCGTCACCATCCGCACCGTATTCGACTCACCCGAGTCACGCGACCGCAACCTTCTGGTCGCCACTCTTCGGCATGTTCAAAGACCGCTTCGGAGTAGGTCGGATGCTAAGCATTCCAGGCCCCCAGCCCAGCTAACAGCCTCGCCACGCAGCGATAGACAGCACCAGCACGCGGTCTATCGCTGCGCCTTCGCGCTACGTTCTCGGCTTGTCCGCAGCAGAAGTCTGCATCGGATTTTCCGCGTGAATCTCAACCGTGCAATTATGTCCAAGCCAGCGATTTTCCTCTGGCCAATACAGGGTGAACACGATCGCTCCCGTCCGCTTCAAGCCAATCGGAATATCCACGAAACAACCCATGCGTCCCACCATCCGAGCCTCAACTTCTCCTTTGGTCGCCCATTGATCGAACGTGTACGTCACCGTAAATCGGTTCGCATCCATAATGCGAAGCGAGCTCCCCTGCACGACCACGGTAATCGGCCGACTAACCTGGTATATCGCAAGATGACTGCGAAACGTTCGCTTATCTCTCGCGACGGCATAGCGTTTCTCCACCACCGAGATGCGATCGAAGACCCTGCCATCGGCGACCGAGCGAAGTAGTTTCAAGTACTCCGCATGTGCCCACACCAGCGGTTGCGCCGACCCCGCCGAGCGCCCAAAGTACATCCCCTCCGACGGCAGATCCGCATAGTCCCAAATCTGTTCCGGAAGCATCCCTCCAACCGAACTGAACCGCTCCAGCGCCGTAATGTAATGCGTCACGTCATTCCCCGCTGCGAGTTCATAGTGCGCTCGCTCGCCCGTAAGAATCGGCCACGCACGGCCCTGTCCCCATCCCATATACGGTCCGCCGTCTTTGCGCTGCCCATAGCCATCGTGGTTGTAGCGCCTCCACGACGGCCCATACGGCGTCTCGATCTTCAGCGTCGCGTCCACCACTTTCAACGAGTCCACAATCAGCGGATCGTCCGCGCGCCGCACGCCATAGCGAACCAGTTCGAGGAATCCGGGATCAATCACCTCGCGCGCCTCATAGACATACTTCTCATCCGGTGCCCGATTCGCAATCAGCACCATCCCCGGAGGGACCTGATCGTTGTGGAACGATTCACCCAGTGCTGGCGGGCGTATCCGCATATAGTGGTATGGGACATCAGGGTGTAGCACGCCATTCGTCGTCGTCGTCCATCGATCCATGCGGTCTTCGATCCAGTCCGCATACTCTTCAAGAAATGTGCCCACCTCATTCGATCCGTGATCGCGCAAAATGTCCGCGGCGCACACCAGCGCCGAGATCACGACCGCGAGTGTCGAAGGAGAATACCCCGCATTTTCTTCCCAACGCTCCTGCTGCGTCAGCGGAGCATAGCGCACCAGAAATGAAGACGCCGCCGAAACAAACGACGTGATATCGAAGTTGCCTAGTCCATCGACCTTCCACAATCGCCACGCCAGAATAATCGGAAACGCAACCTCATCCAACTGAATTCCCGACCAGTACGGAGTTCCATCAATCCAGAAATTCTGCGCGAACCCTCCATCGGGATGTTGCGTGCATGCCAGATACACCAGCGCACGCAGCGCTGTTTCCGTGCGTCCGCACGCCAGCAGCGCCGTCGCCGACTGCACCATATCGCGCGTCCACACCAGGTGGTATCCACCCAGGTCGTCATCCGATTTCGAAGCTCCCCACGGGATCGACGCCGACGCAATGAACGCTCCAGCATACGTCTTATCCTCATGCGCCAGAATCACCGCATGAGACACCCGCATCAGCTTGCCATCGTCCGTCGAAACATCCGCCAGCGGTGCCGGTGGCATCGCCCGATGCCACTGCTCGATGAATCGATCACGATGTTCCACATACGGAGTCGCCAGCGTCTGCATCATGCCCGCTAGCGCCGCATGGTGGCCATCCCCCAGCGAAATCGCGATCGTGAACTCGTGATACTTCGCGACGTCAATCTCACCCATCAGCGCAATATTTCCATCCAGCGCCTGCCCAAAATTCCACTCCATCCGCATGTGCGCCGAGAGGTCCTGGTACCCATCGCTCGTTCCGATATACCCGCAACTGGAGCGGGAAAACCCGCAGTCCGCACCAAACGCCAGCGAAACATTATTCTTCCACGCCAGGATGCAGCGATCCCCCGCAATGTCCAGCGACCGAGCCGAGTTCCCCGCACCTCCGCCGTCCAGATGCGGTGCCAGCAGCGCATAACACTTCAGCCGCGACAGAATCGCCTCGTCCCCTTCAATCTTCACGTTCATCAGAACCACCGGATGATGAGGGTCCGTGATGAACTCCTTCGTCACCTTGTATCGCCCGCCTATATCCCGAGCCACCACGCGCACCGCCAGCGCATTCTCATCGATGTAGTGGAAGTCATATTCCAGATCGCGTTTATCTTCATGAAAAAATGTCTCCTCGTCCGTAAACAGGAGTTCCATATCGCGAGTCTGCGGGTGGTCGATCGTCGGGTAATAGATCTCGTTCAGCGTCCCATGCGACGCCGTGAACCAGATCCGGCTCGAAGACGCGTAGGCCGTGCTGACCGTATCTTTTTTGCTCGAAGTCCAGCGGGGTTCGAGCCCAGGAGAGCCAAAGGCCGGCCCATCGTCATCCAGCCAACGGTAATTTTCAGTCAAAACGCTCATAGTATGATTCGACCACAAAGCCGCCACGAAGGTTTCAGCGATTGAACCTGATTCCTGCAGCAGTGCTAATCTCTACCATGTCGCACCCCGCGCTCGTATGCGCGCATCCAACTGATGTAGACCCTGTGCGCGGAGCCGGTGCTCCGCCCCTACCTGTAGAACAATAAAGGAGTAATCCCGTGGCTTTCGAACTTCCTCCCCTTCCCTATGACTATGCCGCCCTCGAGCCCACCATCGACGAAGCAACCATGAAACTACATCACGACAAGCATCACCAGGCCTACGTCACCAACCTCAACGGAGCCGTCGACAAGTATCCCGACCTCGGCAGCAAGACCCCCGAACAGCTCCTCGCCGACCTCGCCAGCATCCCCGAAGATGTCCGCGCCGTGGTCCGCAACAATGGCGGTGGCCACCTCAACCACACCATGTTCTGGCAGATCATGAAGCCCAAAGGCGGAGGAGTTCCCATCGGCGACATCGGCTCCCAGATCACCGCGGACTTCGGCAGCTTTGAGGACTTCAAAAAGAAGTTCAACGAGACCACCGCCAAGCAGTTCGGCTCCGGCTGGGGCTTCCTCGTCTTCAAGGGTGGCAAGCTCGAAATCGTCACCAAGCCAAATCAGGATTCGCCTATCTCCGACGGCCTCTTCCCCATCCTCGGCAACGACGTCTGGGAGCACGCCTACTACCTCAAGTACAACAATCGCCGCCCTGACTACCTCGCCGCCTGGTGGGACGTTATCAACTGGGACGAAGTCAACAAGCGCTTCGCCCACGCCAAAAAGTAACTCCCAGCAACCTCTACCAAAGGGCCGCCCTCCAGCGGCCCTTTGCCTTGCGCAACCCTCGCCGTAAACAGCAAAAAGCCCTCCGCAAAGGAGGGCTTTCCGTTTCAACTCAACCGCGTCTACTCCAGCGTGCTGCCGCTGCGAGTACCCTTGGGCCGGCGATTGACCGCCAGAATCTTCTTCCGCATGCGCAGCGACTTCGGTGTCACCTCGACCAGCTCATCGTCCGCAATAAACTCGATCGCCTGCTCCAGCGTAAGGCTCTTGAAGGGCACCAGTCGCACCGCGTCATCCGAACCCGACGCGCGCATGTTGGTGAGCTTCTTCTCACGCACACAATTCACGTCCAGATCGTTGTCGCGCGAGTGCTCGCCAATAATCATTCCCTCGTACACCTCAACACCATCGCCGAGGAACAGGATGCCGCGCTCCTGAATTCCATCCAGCGCATACAGCGTCGTCACGCCCTGGCGATCCGAAATCAGCGCTCCCGAAGGACGCTGAGGAATCTCTCCCGTATACGGAATATATTCGCCCGCAATCGAGTTCATCACGATCGTTCCGCGAGTCTCCGTCAGCATCTCGTTACGCAGCCCGATCAGTCCGCGCGACGGAACCTTGAACTCCATCCGCACCCGTCCTGAGCCATGATTCGCCATCTTCACCATCTCGCCTTTTCTCGGTCCCAGGCGCTCGATGACGGTCCCCACAAAGTTCTCCGGAATGTCGATCGTCAACACCTCCGACGGCTCCATCAGCTGGTCGTTGATGCGCTTCGTCACAATCGTCGGCCGCGACACCATCATCTCGAAGCCTTCGCGCCGCATCATCTCGATCAGCACCGAAAGCTGCAACTCACCCCGCCCCAGCACCTTGAAATTGTCCGGAGTGCCCGTGTCTTCCACGCGAATCGAAACGTTCGTCAGCAGCTCTTTCTCCAACCGCTCCTTGATATTGCGCGACGTAACAAGCTTTCCTTCGCGTCCCGCAAACGGTCCATTGTTCACCGAGAACACGATCGCAATCGTCGGCTCATCAATCGTGATCAGAGGCAGCGGCTTCGGATTCTCCAGCGCACAAAAGCTCTCACCAATCGTGATCCCCGGAATGCCGGCGACAGCAATAATGTCGCCCACCTCCGTCACCTCCGTGTCTGTTCTCTTCAGTCCGTTGAACGTGAACAGCTTCGTCACCTTCACCGTCTGCAACGATCCGTCGACGCGAGAAAGATTGACCTCCTGGCCAATCCGCAGCGTTCCATTGAACACCCGACAGATCGCCAGGCGTCCCAGATAATCCGAGTAGTCCAGATTCGTCACCAGCACCTGGAGGTCTCCATCCGGAGTCCCCGTTGCCGCG